>JBLMYC010000141.1:0-13637 GCA_050258075.1 Acidobacteriota bacterium | reverse complement strand
CGACTACAGCAAAGCGGTGCGCGGCGCGCCACGCATCCTCACGATCGCCGACCTTCCCCTGCTCGCGAGTGGCAAGTACCACTTCGCGCGCAAGTTCGACCCGGCGGTCGACGCCGAGGTGCTCGAGCGCATCGATCGCGAGCTGCTGCTTTCTGCTTGACACTCGTGCGCCCCGCCTCGACAATACGCAGCAACTCGTGCAACGCACACGCTCCTGCGATGTGGCACTGGTCTCGATGCCGTTCGGGCCGGTGTTCTCGCCATCGATCGGGCTGAGCCTGCTGCAGGCCGGGCTGGATCGCGCCAGCGTCGCTTCCCGCATCCACTACTTCACGATCTCCTTCGCCGAGCGCATCGGCCAGCAGCTGTACTCCGGCATCGCGATCGAGGGCCGGCCCTCGCTGCGCGAGCTCGTCGGGGAGTGGCTGTTCGCCGAGGCGCTGTTCGGCCCGCGACCGGCGGACGACGAGCGCTACGTCGAGGAAGTGCTGCGCGGCGGCGCGGCGTGGCCCGATCCGTCGTGGCGGCGGCCGGTGACGCCGGCCTTGGTGCGCCGCATCCTGCGCGCCCGGCGCCAGGTCGAGCCCTTCCTCGACGAATGCCTCGACCGGTTGCTCGCCGCGGCGCCGCAGATCGTCGGCTTCACCTCGGTCTTCCAGCAGCAGGTGGCCGCCCTGGCGCTCGCCCGGCGCTTGAAGCAGGCGCGGCCCGACGTCGTGGTGGTCTTCGGCGGCGCCAACGTCGAGGGAATGATGGGCGCCGAGGCGGTGCGCCAGTTCCCGTTCCTCGACGCCGCGGTGTCGGGGGAGGGCGATCTCGTGTTTCCCGAGCTGGTGCGTCGCGCCCTCGCCGGCGAGGCGCTCGCCGGCCTCCCGGGCGTGCGCACGCCGGCGACTGTCGAGCGGGAGCTCAGGGCCGGCGTGCTGTCGGGAGCGCCGCCGGTGCGCGACATGGACGCCCTCCCGGAGCCCGACTACCGCGATTACATGGAGCAGTTCGAGCGCAGCTGCTTCCGCGACGAGTGGACGCCGTCGGTCTTCTTCGAGACCTCGCGCGGCTGCTGGTGGGGCGAGCGGGCGCACTGCACGTTCTGCGGCCTGAACGGCCAGACGATGGCCTATCGCAGCAAGTCGGCGCCGCGCGCTCTTGCCGAGCTCGAGCGTCTGGCGGGGAAGCACGCCGGCTGCGACGTGCAGGTGGTCGACAACATCCTCGACATGGGCTACTTCCGCGACTTCCTGCCCGCCCTCGCCGGGAAGCGGCTCGACCTCAACCTGTTCTACGAGACCAAGGCCAACCTGAAGAAGGACCAGATCCGACAGCTCCGCGCGGCGGGGATCCGCACCATCCAGCCGGGCATCGAGAGCTTCTCCGACTCGGTCCTCAAGCTGATGAGGAAGGGCGTGCCGGCGGTGCAGAACGTGCAGCTCCTGAAGTGGTCCAAGGAGCTCGGCGTCGAGCCGGTCTGGAACCTGATCTTTGGCTTCCCGGGCGAGGACCCGGCCGAGTACGGGCGCATGGCGGCCCAGCTCCCGCAGCTCTTCCACCTGCGGCCGCCGGTCGGCTACCACGGCCTGCGCCTCGATCGCTTCAGCCCCAACTTCGACCACGCCGCGGAGCTCGGCTTCGCCAAATTGCGGCCGCTCGCGCCGTACGGCTTCATCTATCCGCTGCCCGAGGAGGCGGTCGCCAACCTGGCGTACTTCTTTGCCTTCGACTATCAGGACGGGCGCGACGTCGCGGCCTACACCCGACCGCTGGTCGAGGCGGTGCGGCGCTGGCAGAGAGCTGCGGCGCGGAGCGATCTCTTCTCGGTCGCAACCGGCGATTCGGTCGTCGTCTGGGACCTGCGCCCGGGAGCGCGCGAGCCGCTCGCGATCCTCTCCGGCCTGGAGCGCGAGATCCATCTCGCCTGCGACGGCGCCCAGGACGCAGAGCGCCTTGCCGAGCGGCTCGGGGTCGCGAGCGGAGAGATCGTCGAGGCGGCGGGGCGTCTCGCCGAGCGCGGGCTGCTGCTCGATTGGGACGGCAAGCTGCTGTCCCTCGCCGTGCCGCTCGGTGAGTACGCGCCTTCGGCGGCGGTCGTCGAGCACTTCTACGAGGTGCTGGCCCAGGTCGGCCAGGTGGCGCGCGGCGGCTGGGTTGTGCCGCTCGCTGCGACGCGCCCCGCGGCGCGGCGCCGGGGCATGGGCCGTGCCGCGCGCCGGCCGCCGCCGCGGCGCGCGGCGCGGCTCCACCCCGATCATTTCGTGATGCAGGAGTGTGATCGTTTATTCATCCGGCGACTGGTCGCCGGTTGAGTCGAGAGGAGGACGGACGGATGCCCGCAAAGAAGAAGGCTGCGAAGAAGCCCGCCAAGAAGAAGGTCGCCAAGAAGAAGCCGGCCAAGAAGGCGAAGAAGGCCACCAAGAAGAAGAAGGCAGCCGCCTGCATCATGGGCTAGAGCGGTGCGTGATGCGGCGACCGGGTCACGGCTCGCGCCGCCCGGTCGCCGCGCTCATTTCAGGTGGTCGACCAGGAACAGGTCCGAGAGGTTGACCGAATAGCTGTACACGAGGGCCTGGGCATCCGGCAGGATCTGCACCGAGGTCAAGTTGCCCATGCCGGCCCGGTCGCGCGGCTCGAGCGTCACGAGCGTTGTCGCCGTGCCGGTCGCGAGATCGTAACGGTACAGATGGCCGGGCATGCCGGCCGGGTGATAGACGTAGAGCGCCTTGCCGTCCGGGCTCCAGCGGGCCACCTGATCACCCGGCTGGAGACCGCGCAGAGTCTGCACCGCACCGCCATCGAGGGACAGCAGCACCGGTATCCCCTTGCTGTCGAGCAACGCCGCCTGACGGCCGTCGGGCGACAGGCTGTGCGCCGCAAACAGCGGCAGGCGCACACCCTCGGCGGAGATCGCTCGCGTCTTGCCCTGCTCGATGTCGAGCGCGAAGAGGCGCGGCCCGTGCCCGGCCTCGTTGCCGTTGAGCAGCAGCCGCCGGCCGTCCGGGAACCATTCGACGTGCTGCACCGCTTCGAGGGAAGGAAGCGGCAGCTTGCGGGACTGACCGGGGCCGACCGGCAGCAGCACGACGGCGGGCTGCTTCTCGGGTCCGAGGGTCGCGACCCAGCGCTCGTCGGGCGACAGGACGGGACTGGTGCCGGCCCCCAGCCGTACGGCGGGGGCACCGTCCGTCGGCCGCTGGTAGACGAGGCTGCTCTCGGCCGTGCCGATTTCCAGGAACAGCATCGTGCGCCCATCGTTCGCGAGGTCGGTGGCGATCGAGACATCCTGCCACGAGAGATCGCGCTCGGTGCCCTTGCCAGGTTCGAGATAGATCGCCCCGATGCGGAGCCGGCCCGCCGAGACCAGGGCGCGGCCGGTCTTCGAATCCACGTCGAGGAGCGCCATGCGGCTTGGCGAGCGCTGCAGAACCCGTTGACGGCCGCTCAGCGTGACGGCGAAGAGATCGGTCGTCGGGCGTCGGTCCGAGGCGCTGAACCAGATCTCGTCGCCGTTCGGCGACCAGGCGAGACCGCTTACGCTGGCCCAGCCCGCTGACAGTACGCGCATGGCCTCGCCGGGGCCGACGACGCAGATTTGACCGGCGTCGTCCCCCATCACGGGGTGTTCCACGAAGGCGATGCGGCGGCCGTGGAGCGCGACGCGGGGATTGCTGAGCCAGCCCGCCGAGCGATAGAGCACGGTGCCGATCGGAAACTCGAGGCGGTAGCCGTTCGCGTCGCCGTGGACGACGGCCAGCTCGCTGCCGTCCGGGGACCAGTCGGCATCGACCACCCGATCGAGCACCGGGCGGGGAGCGCCGCCGCCGAGCGGTACGCGGGCGAGCGTGCTCTCCGTCAGCCAGCCGACGATCCGCTGGGTGTCGATCGAGATCGCCAGCTCGCCGCTGGGCGAGATCGACAGGATGTCGGCGCTCGGCAGGTCGAAAGGCCGGGACTCGGGGCTGTCGGTGCGCACCGAGTAGAGCTGGGGCGGCAGGCCGTCCCAGGACGCGCTGTACACGATGGTGCCGCCGTCGGGAGCCTGCCGGGCGTGGAGGACCGCGCCGCGGCGGTAGGTGAGCTGCTGGTAGGTCGGCAGCGGCGTCTGGCCCAGGAGGCGCGCGGCGAGGAACGCGGTCACGGCGCCGAGCGCGAGAAAGGCGGCGGCGATCGCCGCACTGCGCAGGCGGCGGGGCGGCAGGCCGAAGCGCCCGCTGCGCTGGCGGGTCGCCGAGACCAGCACGCCGGTCAGGGCGTCGAGCTGGAACTGCAGGTCGCGCGCCGACTGGTAGCGATCGTCGGGCTTCTTCTCCAGGCAGTGGCGAACGATCTGCTCGACCTGGAGCGAGGGGTGGCTCGACTCGGGAAACTCCGGCGGCTCCTGGTAGAGCGTGGCGGCGATCGTCTCGGCGGCGCTCTTGCCGTCGAAGGCGCGGATCCCGGCGAGCATCTCGTACAGCACCAAGCCGAAGGCGAAGATGTCGGAGCGGTGGTCGAGGTCTTCGCCGCGGATCTGCTCCGGCGACATGTAGCTGACCGTGCCGACCAGCACCCCGGCCTCGGTCTGCGGCGCCGCGGTCTTGAGGCCGGGGCGCGAGTCGCCGGGCTCGCCGAACCATTTGGCGAGCCCGAAGTCGAGGATCTTGATCACCCCGTCCTTGGTCAGGAAGATGTTCTCGGGCTTGAGGTCGCGGTGCACGATGCCGCGGGCGTGGGCCGCCGCGAGACCGGCGACGATCTGCTTGCCGAATTCGATCGCCTTGTGCTGCGGCAACGGGCCGTGGCGCAGGCGGGCGAGGAGCGTCTCGCCCTCGAGCAGCTCGGAGACGAGGTACGGCAGCCCCTCGTGCACGCCGATGTCGTAGATCGCCAGGATGTTGGGATGGTTCAGCGCGCCGGTCGCGCGCGCCTCGCGCTCGAAGCGCTGCAGCTTCATCGAGCTCGCGTCGGCCAGGCGGGGCAGGATCTTGATCGCCACCTGACGGCCGAGGCGGGGATCGCGGGCGCGATACACCTCGCCCATGCCGCCCGCGCCGAGCGGCGAGACGATCTCGTAGGGACCGATGCGAGTGCCGGCGGAGAGGCTCATCTGGCCGGCATTGTATGGCGGCGGCACCGCGATGGGTGCCGCCGCCTTGGGCTATTCAAGGACGTAGATATGCCGCTTGGCGCACATTTCCTTGAGCACCTTGGGCCATACGGTGACCGAGACCTCGCCGAGGTGGGCCTTGCGCAGCAGCAGCATCAGGGTGCGCGACTGGCCGATCCCGCCGCCGATCGACAGCGGCAGCTGGTGGTTGACGATCGCCTGATGGTAGGGGTACTTGAGGAAGTGCACCTGGTTGGTCAGCTCGAGCTGCTTGACCAGCGTGTCGGCGTTCACCCGGATGCCCATCGAGGACAGCTCGTGCCGGCGCTCGGTGACCGGGTTCCAGACCAGGATGTCGCCGTTCAAACCGTGCATCGGGCGGCCATCGCGGGAGCGGGTCTCGGTGACCCAGTCGTCGTAGTCGGCGGCGCGCATCTCGTGCGGGTAGCCGTCGGCGAGCGTCCAGCCGATGCCGTAGATGAAGACCGCCGGGTGCTCCTGCAGGATCGCGGTCTCGCGCGCCTTGCGCGGCAGGTTGGGGTAGCGCTCGAGCAGGTCCTCGGCGTGCAGGAACTCGAGCCGCTCCGGCAGGCGCGGGTAGCGCGCGGCGCCGAGCTGCGGGAAGAGATCGAGCGCGTAGCGCTCCGCCTCGACGATCACCTTCCAGATCCGCTCCACCGTCTGGGTCAGGAACTCGAGGTTGCGCTGGCCGGCGGTGATCACCTTCTCCCAGTCCCACTGGTCGACGTAGGCGCTGTGATCGTGGTCGAGAAAGTAGTCCTTGCGCACCGCGCGCATGTCGGTCACCAAGCCCTCGCCGACTTCCATGCCGAGCTGGCGAAGCGCCATGCGCTTCCACTTCGTCGCCGCCTGCACGACCTGGGCGTTGATCGGGTGCTGGTCGCGGTCGTTGGCGATGTGGAAGGTGACGGGACCGCGCGAGCCGTCGCGGTCGAGGTAATCGTTGACGCCGCTCTCCTCGTCGACGACGAGCGGCACCTCGACCCGCATCAGGTTCAGCTCGCGGCACAGGCCGTCCTCGATGAAGCGCTTGACGGAGGTGATCGCCTTCTGGGTTTCCTTGGGACCGATCAGCGGCAGGTAGTCCTGGGGCAGGATCTTCTCGATCTCTTCGTAGCTGCCGATCCCGGGTCCGGCGAGGTCGGCTTTCTTGGCGGCCTGCAGCGAGGCCTCCAGGATGGTGGTCATGGACGCTCCTTTCCGCGAATGTGCGAGGCGCGCGGCCTCGCGACGGAGTCCAATGCATCCATTACGCGACCGGCCGGGCCCGCCGACGCCGCCCGCGAGGGCTGCGGGAGCCAGCCGGCGGGGGTGGGGGCTCGAACGGCTTGTTGCAGGACGGCCCTTGACCTTTGCCCCGGTGGCGCGGGAGACTGCGCGAGAGCCTAGGGGTGGCCGCAAGGCCTGAGATCACACCCTCCGAACCTGATCCGGCTTGTACCGGCGTAGGGAAGGCGGAACTCGAAGCAACCCCCAACCGGCTCGAACGCAGACCCCCGCCTGGCGGGAGGAGGAGATCCATGCGCGTTCGATCCTGGCGACGCTGCGGGCCGTTCGGCACCGCGGCGCTCGTCTTGCTGCTGTTGCCGCTTGCCGCCCGGGCGGCGAGCCCCGAGACAGTTCCGCTGACGGGCCAGGTCCGCTCGGCGAGCGGCGAGCCGATTCCAGGCGCCACGGTGCTCGTCGCCGGCACCACCAATTCCGCCGCGACCGGCGCCGGTGGCGCGTACCGCCTGCAAGTGCCGGCCGGTCCGCTCACCCTGCTCGCCAGCGCTCCCGGCTACCGCGCCGCGAGCCGCAAGCTCGCCGTCACGGCCGCCTTGTCCGGCATCGACTTCACGCTCGAGCCCGAGCTCAAGGTGGCGGAGAACGTGGTCGTCCATGCCATCCGCGCCGAGGAGGGGGCGCCGATCACCAAGACCGACGTCGACCGGCCGCGGCTCGAGCGCCTGAACTACTCCCAGGAGATGCCGTTCGTCCTCCAGGCGGTGCCGTCGCTGACCAACTACTCGGAAGACGGCCTCGGCGCCGGCTATTCGTACTTCTACCTGCGCGGCATTCACCAGACGCGCATCAACATGACGCTCGACGGGGTGCCGCTGAACGATCCCGAGGAGTCGGCGCTGTACTTCGCGAACTTTGGCGACTTCACGAGCGCGCTCGCGAGCGTGCAGGTCCAGCGCGGGGTCGGCACCTCGACCTTCGGCGCCGCGTCCTACGGCGGCTCGGTCGCCTTCGCGAGCGTCGACCCCGGCGACGTCCCGGCGGTGCAGGCGGAGCTGCAGACCGGCTCCTTCGGCAGCCACCGCGCCTCGGCGGAGGCCGAGAGCGGTCGGATCGGCGATTCGGGCGTGGCGCTGTGGGGACGGGTGACCGACCAGCAGACCGACGGCTTCAAGGACCACTCGGGCATCCGCCAGCGCTCGGGCTACTTCGCCGCTTCCTGGCAGGGCGAGAAGACGGCCGCCAAGCTGTTCGGCTTCTCGGGCTCGGAGTGGACGCAGCTCTCGTATCTGGCCACAGCGAAGTCGATCCTCGAGCACGACCTGACGTACAACGAGATGAATCCCGAGGAGCACGACCACTTCGTGCAGAACTTCGTCGAGCTGCAGATGACCCGCCTGGTGGGCTCGTCCTCGACCCTCGCCGTGCAGGGCTACTACGAGGGCGCGCAGGGCTGGTTCAACGTGTTCGACAACCCGGACACCCGCGACACGCTGCGCAAGTACGGCCTGTCGGGCTACTTCGGCGGCGCCACGGTCACCTACGAGACCCACGGCGAGAACTGGAGCCTGACCGGTGGCGTGCACGCCAACCATTTCGACCGCGATCACTTCCAGAACCTCGACGGGGTCGAGCAGTACCGCAACAACGGCACCAAGGACGAGCGCAACGGCTTCGTCAAGGCGTCGTACGACCTCGGCCGCTGGCGGCTGTTCGCCGACGCCCAGGTGCGCAGCGCCGAGTTCCGCTACCGCGGCTCGGTCGACCTCGGATCGGTGCGCTGGACGTTCTTCAATCCCAAGCTCGGGGTGCGCTACGAGATCAGCGACCGCCTGGCGGCGTACGGCTCGATCGGCGAGGTGCACCGCGAGCCCACCCGCTCCGACATGCTGGGCGGCGCCGACGACGTGACCGATCCGATCGATCTCGCGGCGGTCAAGCCCGAGCGGGTGATGGACGTCGAGGCGGGCCTCGAGCTGCGCCAGGCCGACCTGGTGGTGCGGGGCGACGTCTACGACATGGAGTTTCACGACGAGATCGCGGCGACCGGCCAGCTCTCGCCGACCGGGGCCCTCTTGCGCCGCAACGTCGATCGCAGCTACCGGCGCGGCGTCGAGCTCGACGTGGTGTGGCAGATGACGCCGCAGCTGACGTTGCGCCACTCGGCGAACTGGAGCCGCAGCCGCATCCGCTCCTGGACCCAGTACATCGACGTGTACGACGGCTACGGCAATTACGCGACGAGCGAGCCGCGCACGTTCCGCGACGTCGCGCCGCTCTTGACCCCGCCGTACGTCGGCAACCTGGGAATCGAATGGCAGCCGCGCCCGCAGGCCAACTTCGCTCTCGTCGGCCGCTATCTCGCGCCGAGCTACCTCGACAACACCAACCAGGCGGGCCTGCGTACGCCGTCGATCTTCACCCTCGAGGCGAGCGCGGTCCTCGATCTCTCGCGTCTGCTGCCGGCGGGACGGCCGCAGCTGCGCGTGCAGGTCAACAACCTGCTCGACAACCGGCGGGTGTGGCCGAGCGGCTACAGCTACCAGTGGCTCGAGCGCGACGCTTCCGGGGGCGAGACGCTGGTCGGCACGCCCTACTACTATCCGCTCGCGACCCGCGCCGTGATCGTGAGCCTGACGCTGCGCCGCTGATGGGGCTCGATCCGATCGAGACGCTGGGCGTGCTGTTCGGCGTCGTGGCGGTGTGGCTGACGGTGCGCGAGAACGTCTGGTGCTGGCCGATCGGCCTGGTGAACGTCCTGCTGTTCATCCTGGTCTTCTACCGCGCCCGGCTGTACGCCGACATGGGCCTGCAGGTCGTGTACGTCGCACTCTGCCTGTACGGGTGGTGGGCGTGGCTGCACGGCGGCAGCGGCGCCGGGCCGCTTGCGGTCGGGCGCACGCCGCTGCGCTGGCGGCTCGGCCTGCTTTCGGCCGGGGCCGTCGTCTGGCTCGGCCTGGCGCTGCTCCTCGCCCGCTACACCGACGCCGCGCTGCCCTGGTGGGACTCGGCCACCACCTCCTTCAGTCTGGTTGCGCAGTACATGCAGGCCCGCAAGTGGCTGGGCAACTGGCTGGTGTGGATCGCGGTCGACGTCGTGTACGTCGGGATCTACCTGGTGAAGGGGCTGTATCCGACCGCCGGGCTGTACGCGATGTTCCTGCTGCTCGCGGTCGCCGGCTGGCGCGCCTGGCGCACCTCGCCCGGCGACGCCGCTGCCGAGGAAGTGGCGGCGTGAGCCCGCCGCGGAACGAGCCCCGCCTGTTCCGGGTGGTGGTGACCGGCTCGGAGTGCACCGGCAAGACCACCCTCGCCCAGGCCCTGGCGAGACGCTTCACAGCGCCGTGGGTGCCGGAGTTCTCGCGGCGCTACGCCGAGGAGCGCCGCGGGCAGCTCGACGTCTCGGACGTCGAGCCGATCGCCCGCGGCCACCTGTCGGCGGAGGATGCGACGGCGCTGGGTGCCGGCAGCCTGCTGGTGCTCGACACCGACCTCGTCAGCACGGTCGTGTACGCGGGCCACTACTACGGCGATTGCCCGGGATGGATCGCGGCGGCGGCGGTCGAGCGCCGCGGCGACCTCTACCTGCTCGCCCAGCCCGACGTGCCGTGGATCGCCGACGGCATCCGCGACCGGCCCGACCATCGCTTCGAGATCCACCAGCGATTCGTCGTCGAGCTCGAACGGCTGGGAGCCGAGGTGGTGGCGGTGGCCGGCGGCTGGGCGGAGCGCGAGGCGGTCGCTGTCGCGGCGGTCGAGAGCCTGCTCGCCGGCTGCTAGGATTCACCGCGACGCCGGCCGTCGAGGATCGAGCCGGCCTGGCTCCGGGGGTGGCGCGTGGAATTCCTCAACTTCATCCTGATCTTCGTCGCCGGATACCTGGTGTGGCGCAAGCCCGAGAAGGAGAGGCTCGCCTTCCGGCTGCTCCTCGTCAGCCTGGCGTTGCTGGTCTATGGCTTCTTCGTCGGCTCACGGACCTCGATCCTGCCGGGCGTGAACTTCTAGCGGCCGACGAGGAGATCCATGAAGAACCAGGCCCCGTTCACCGTGCTTGCCGTCGCCGTCCTGGCGCTCGCCGGAGTCCTCGGCACGGCGTCGTTCGTGCTCGGCTTCGGGTTCGGCGACTCGCCCTGCATCCTGTGCTGGGCCCAGCGGCTGGGTATGGCACTGGTCGCCCTCATCGGCATCTTCATCCTGCGCTATGGCCCCAAACCGCGCTATGTCGGGCTCGGCGTCCTGCTCGGCGCGTACGGCCTCTACATGGCGGTCCGCCACTCCGGCCTCCACCTGGCGCGCGACGTCGGCCAGGGTTTCAGCGTCGAGCTGCTCGGCGCGCACACCTACATCTGGTCGGCGTTCATCTACTGGATCGGGGTGGTGGTGATGGGCGTGCTGCTCCTGCTCTTCGGCGCAGGGCCGCTCGCCGCGGGCGTGCGTGATCCGGGGAAGCTGGGGCGGGCGGCGATGGTGATCTTCCTGGTCACGATCGCCGGCAACGTCGTCCAGGCCTTCGTCACCGCTGGGCCACCGCCCTACGTCGGCGGCGGCGACCCGGTGCGCTTCTCGTTCAACCCGAGGCACTGGGCTTGGACGTTCGAAGAGTACGAGGGCCCGGGCCCCGGCTGGCGCGGCCGCTGGGCGATCGAGAAGCCGAGCCTCGCGGGGCTGCCAAGCGATCCGCAGCAGGGCCCGCTCGCCGCCCTGCCGAGCCTGGCGGTGAACCGCCGGATCCCGATCGGCGTCGCCCTGCGCGGCGAGGTGAGCGCGCTCGCGGCGGCGCCGGACGGCGGGCGGTTCCTGCTCGTGACCGATGCGCATGCGGTCGCGATCGTCGACCCGACGTTTGCGCGCCTCGAGCGCTCGACCGTCGTCGACCCGGCGTACTCGGTCGACCTCGGGCGCGGCTTCGTCGGCGCCGCCTGGCTCGACGCGCAGACCGTCATGGCGATCGCCGAGAACAAGAGCTTCGTCCTCCTGCAGCCGGACGACCACGCCGACGCGGAGCGCAACTTCCGCTACTTCCTGGTGCCGACCGCGCAGTGGCGCGAGCTCCAGCTCGGGCGCTTCTCGACCGTGCGCGCCCGCATGATGTACGTGCGCTCGCTGGCCTACGACGCCGGGAGCGACTCGCTGCTCACGGTCGCGGTCCCCAACCGCCAGACGAAGAAGCTCGTCGTGTCGCGCTTCGCGCGCGGCGACCTCACCTTGTCGGAGGAGTTCGAGCCCGGCCTGGCGCCGTCCCGGGGTCTCGAGCTCGCCGCGCCCGGCCGCAGCCTCGGCGAGTACTTCGTCAGCGGCGCCGCGGTCGCCGACGGACGGCTGTACGCGCTCTCCGCGGCGTACGACACGCTGCTGGTCATCGATCTGGCGGCGCGGCAGGTGGTCGGGGCGTACGCGATTCCCGGTCTCGAGCGGCCGCGCGGCCTGGCGCTGCGCGGCGACGAGATGTTCGTCGCCGAGACGGGTGGGCGAGTCGCCGTGGTCGAGCGGCCGGCCCGGGCCGCTCGCTAGGCCCCGGCCGTCTCGCCCGCGGGTGCCTCCGGCGGCGCCGGTACGTCGTCGCCACGCGCCTCGTGGCGCAAGACCTCGAGCATCGTCACGGCGAAGGCGAGAGCGATCGGCCCGATGAAGATGCCGAGCAGGCCGAACGCCGTGAGGCCGCCGAAGACCCCGAGGAAGACGACCAGCGTGTTGAGCTCCTCGCCGCGGATCAGCATCGGCTTGAGCACGTTGTCGGCCAGGAACGAGGCGAGGATGGCGCCCCACAGGAAGAGGACGATCGCCGCACCAGTGCGGTCTCGCGACCACAGCCACAGGGATCCGGGCAGCCAGACGATCGCGGTGCCGCCGATCGGCAGGAGCGAGAGGATCGCCATCGCCGCGCCGGCGAGCGCCGGTGAGGGCAGGCCGACGATCGCCCAGCCGGCGCCGCCGACGGCGCCCTGGATCAGGGCGCAGAAGAGCGAGCCGCGGAAGATCTCGTTCAACATGTCGCCCAGCCGCTTCGCCTGGGCGCTGCGCCGCTCGGCGGTGGTCGGCAGCAGCTCGAGCACCGCGGTCGTCCAGCGGTCGCCGTCGCGGAAGCAGAAGAAAAGCAGGAAGAGCGTGGTGAAGAAGGTCAGCACGGCGTCGAACACCGACAGCACGAGCTGGCCCGAGAGCGAGGCGATCTCGGACGAGGCGCCGGTCAGGAGCGCGTCGACCTTGGTCTGGAACTCCTCGGGCGAGATGTGGAGCAGCGACTGCGCGCGGTCGAGCGCGCCGGCGATCCAGGGCAGCTGGATGAGATCGGACGGCGAGGTGATGTGGCGGTCCTTGAGGGTCTGCGTCACCGTCGTGGCGAGGTTCGACGCCTGCGCCGCGAGCAGTCCGACGAAGCCGGCGGCGGGGAGCAGCACGACCAGCGCGATCGCGGTCGTCATCAGCAGGGCGGCGAGGGAACGCCGTTTGACGAGCCGCCGCTTGAGCGCCTGCCACGGCGTCCAGAACGCAACCGCCAGCACGATCGCCCAGGCGGCGGCGCTCCAGAAGGGCTTGAGGACGCGGAACGACAGCCAGCCGACGAGCAGCGTCGTGGCGACAACGAAGAGCGCGGAGTACAGGGTGGTCGGTCGCCGCATGGTCTCCCTCGGGGCTCGACGCGGAATCTAGCTCATTCCGCCGGCGAGAGTCTGGCGGTGCCTTCGCGGCGGCGGGCGTGCGCCGCGGCGAGCAGCAGCGGCAGCGACGCCGTGCCGACGAGGACCGAGACCAGGAAGCCGTCGGTCAGGCTGCGGCGATCGCCGATCGCGCCGGTTGCGAGCGGCCCGAGCCCGGCGCCGAGCAGGTTCGAGACCATCAGGAAGAAGGCGAGGGCGGTCGAGCGGATGCGCGCCGGCGCCAGGTCCTGGATTTCGGCGAGCACCGGGCCGTACGCCATCATGGTGCCGGCGACCGCCACGAACCAGGTGACGTGGAAGGCGATGGCGTTGGCGTGCGGATCGAGGCGCAGCATCGCCCAGGCGGCGGGACCGAAAACGAGCTGGCTCCAGGCGAGCAGGCGCAGCCGTCCACCGCTGGAGCGGCGCTCGACGTGGTCGGCGAGCGCGCCGCCGAGGACCGCGCCCAGCAGGCCGGCGACGAGCGACATGGTGCCGGCGCGCAACGTCGCCGTTCGCAGGTCGAAGCCGCGCTCGGTCTGCAGCCACACGATCAGCAGGCCGCGCGCGGCGTGCTCGTAGACGAGGAGGGTGCCGCCGAGGACCGTCCACAGGAGGGCCGGCGAGCGGCGTAGGGTCGCGACCAGCTCCCGCAGGAGCTCCGCCGTCCGCTGCCC
>JBLMYC010000140.1:0-11125 GCA_050258075.1 Acidobacteriota bacterium | reverse complement strand
CGCCCCACAGCACCCAGAAGTGATCGTTCACCGCCCGCCCGTCGAGCACCTTCGCGAGCAGCTCCACGTTCGACGGCGAGAAGAACCAGAAGCCACCGGTGTCGCTGCGCAGCGGCGCCGGCGTCGCCGGGCCTTGGTTGCCATCGGGCGTGTGCCAGACCGCATCGAGCGCGAAGCGGCCGCTGGGACCGAGGCACAGGTGGAGACCGCCCGGAACGCACGTCGAGCGGAAACGGCGCACGAAGACATCGCGGTGATCGTTGAAGTAGCCGGTGCCGTTGCCGATCCAGGCGAGCACGGCGCCTCCCCACTGGTTTGCCGCGAGCGCCGATGACGTCGCCAGCCGGGTGCTGATCGCATCGAGCGGCGCCGAGACCTGCCTTCCGGTCTCATCGACGAACCAGAGACCGTGGGGGAGATCGCCAATCAGGTAGTTCGCGCATCCTCCCGCGGCCCAGAGGTGGCCATGCGCGTCCGACGCGACGTCGAACCCAAGCCCATACGTCTCGACCGCCGTCGGATAGAACACAGGGCCCAGGTGTGCGCTGGCGTCGAGTTTTCGGGCCGCCAACACGCCCGACCGCATCCAGAGCACTGTGCAGCTTCCGTCGCCATTGCTGACCACGTGCGGGTACATTCCGCCCGCGCCGGAGAACGTGTCCACCACCACCCCCCTGGGAGTGGCGGCGATTCCATACTGGTTCAGCACCTGCGCCGTCAGGGTAGCCGGCTGCTGGTCGGCACTGTCCTCCGACCACGCCACACAGAGGCCGCCGCCCGGCATGGGTGCTAGGTCTCCGAAGCTGTAATCGGGCGGAAGCGAGGATGTGGAGGGTGCGATGAGGATCGAATCGCTCGCAGGGGAACCGTCGCGTGTGTAGAGACGCAGACGAAATGCCTTGCTGTCGGTCAAGCGCTGCACCCAGAGCGCTGCGTAGCCGTTCTCGGTGGCGACGAATCGGAGGTAGTCACCACCCTCGCCGACCTCATACGTCAACGGGAACGGGATACCGAGCGGAGTTCCGGTCGCGTCGAGGATCTGTGCCCGGAGGCCCTGATCGCCGCTCCATGCAAGCGCATACCGCCCGTCGGGAAGAGCCACCGCCTGGCCTTCGGTCCAACTCGATCTGAGGTCCACGACCCGCAGCGGCCCCAGCGCCAGACCATTCACATCGAAGGCCTGGGCCACGAACTCCTCGCCCCTCCAGCCGTTGGCATAGGTCATCGAGCGTGTCCACGCCACCAGGAAGGAACCGTCGGCCTGCACCGCTGCCACGACCACGTGGTTCTCGGGAACCGGATCGTGGGTCACCTGAATCACGTCTCCATAGGGCGCAACGGCACCGGGCACTTCTCGCGCCCCGACGCACACAAGCGCGAAAGCGAAGGAGCCGGCCAGCAACGCGAGACTGCGACGGGAGCCTCTCCTCCATCCCACAGCCACCTCCGATCCCCACCCATGACGGGACGCGCGGGAGCATTCTAGCTGCCGCCGCAGCGCCCTGCTAAGGTCGAGACGAGCATGTCCTACCGCTTCCTCCCCCACACCGCCGACCTGCGCGCCGCGCTCGAGGCGCCCGATCTCGACGGTCTCTACCAGTCGGCCGCCGACCTGCTGCGCGACGTGCTGGTCGGGCAGAGCCCGGTCGAGGCGCGCGAGCGGCGGGCGATCGAGCTGCCCGCCGAAGACGAGAGCGAGCGCCTCTACCGGTTCCTGCGCGAATTGCTCTTTCTCTACGACACCGAGACTTTCCTGCCGGCTCGCGTCGAGCCGGCGCCGAGCCGGGCCGTCTGGGGGGAGCCCTTCGACCCGACCCGGCACGCCGCCGAGCGGCAGCTCAAGGCCGTGACACGGCACGGCCTGAGCTGCCGGCGGGAAGACGAGACCTGGAGCGCCGAGGTCCTGTTCGACCTCTGAGGCCGCTCAGGCGAAGGCGCGCAGCAGGCCTTCTTCGATCAGCTCCTGCACGTCGGCGCGATACTTCGCCCACGGCACCTGGCGCAGCCGGTCGAGCGGAATCGGCTCGCCGCTGTGCATGCAGATGCCGTACGTGCCTTCCTTCATGCGCTCGAGCGCCGAGTCGATCTCACGCAGCCGATCGCGCTCCGCCTCGGACATCGAGAACAGCAGATCGCGATCGGCTTCGATCGCCGCCAGCTCCTCGTCGTCCTCGCCGCCCTCCTGGCGCAACGCCGTGGCGGCTGCGAAGTCGTGGCGCTGCAGCCGCAACAGCCGGCTGCGCTCCTCGACCAACAAACGCCGCAAGCCCTCGAGCTCCCTGGCTCGCAACTTCTTCGCTGCCCTTCGCTTCAGGGTCTTCATGATCGTCATGTCAGGGCCACCTCCGCGAATGGCACGCTACGCTGGCTCGGTGGCCCGAAAACGCCCCGCCGGGAGGGCCTCCGCCAACGCCGCCGGGTAGGAGTGGTGCAACCACCCTGTTATCCTGAAATCGATGCCCACCGCCGCTTCCGTCGCGCCGCGCCTCGAGCGCATCGACCGCTGGCGCCTGCGCATTCCGCGCCGCGGCGGCATGCGCACCGAGGGCCTGGTGTTCGCCGACGCCGAGCTGATGGCCGACCTCGAGGGCGAGCAGGCCCTGCAGCAGGTGTCGAACGTCGCCCACCTGCCGGGGATCGTCGGGCCTTCGATCGCCATGCCCGACATGCACTGGGGCTACGGCTTCCCGATCGGCGGCGTCGCCGCCTTCGACCGCCGCTGCGGCGTCATCTCGCCGGGCGGCGTCGGCTACGACATCAACTGCGGCGTCCGCCTGCTGCGCACCGGGCTCGGCATCGAGGAGGTCCGCCCGCGGCTCGGCGAGCTCGTCGACCGCCTGTTCGAGGCGATCCCCTCCGGCGTCGGGTCCTCGCGCTCCGACGTCCGGCTCTCCGACACCGAGCTCGACGGCGTGCTCCAGGGCGGCGCGCCTTGGGCGGTGGGACGCGGACTGGGGACACAGGCCGACCTCGACGCCATCGAAGCCGGCGGCAAGCTCCCCGACGCCAACCCGGCCGCGGTCTCGCGCCGCGCCCGCCAGCGCGGCCGCGACCAGCTCGGGACGCTGGGCTCGGGCAACCACTTCTGCGAGGTCGGCTACGTCGCCGAGACCTTCGACGATTCGGCGGCCGACGCGCTCGGCCTGCAGCCCGGGACAGTGACCGTCTTCGTGCACTGCGGCTCGCGCGGCCTCGGCCACCAGGTCTGCGACGACCACCTCGACGTCATGCTCAAGGCGGCGCGGCGCTACGGCATCGAGCTCCCCGACCCGCAGCTGTGCTGCGCTCCGCTCGGCAGCCCGGAGGCCGACGAGTACTGGGGCGCCATGAACGCCGCCGCCAACTTCGCCTTCGCCAACCGGCAGGCGATCACCCACTACGTACGGCGCGCCTTCGCCTCGCTGTTCGGCGAGCGCGCCGTCCGGGATATCGATCTCGTGTACGACGTGGCGCACAACATCGCCAAGTACGAGGAGCACGAGTACGGCGGCAAGCGCTACCGCCTCTGCGTGCACCGCAAGGGTGCCACCCGCGCCTTCCCGCCCGGCCACCCCGAGCTCCACCCGCGCTTCCGCCACCTCGGGCAGCCGGTGCTGATCCCCGGCGACATGGGGCGTTACAGCTACGTGCTGCTCGGCACCGAGCAGGCCTACGTCGAGACCTTCGGCTCCTGCTGCCACGGCGCCGGCCGCCGCCTCTCCCGCCACGGCGCCAAGCGCGAGGCGCGGCCGCGCAACCTGCCGGCGGAGCTCCAGGCCAAGGGCATCTTCATCCGCGCCGCCAGCCGCGCGACGATCGACGAGGAGATGCCCGAGGCCTACAAGGACGTGCGCGAGGTCGTGAACGTCGTCCACGGCGCCGGCATCGGCAAGAAGGTCGCGATGCTGAAGCCGGTGGGGGTGGTGAAAGGATGAGGCGCACCGCGCTGCGAGCCGTTCCGGCCACGCTGGCGTTGGTTGCGGCGCTCGCCGGTGCCGCCGCGGCCGAGGCGGTGCCAGTGGCGCCGGCGGTGGTCAACGATCCCGCGCCGCGCGACCCGCGGGCCCCCGCCACTCTCGCCGGCGTCAGGATTCCGAGCCACGGCGACACCATGAACGGCCTGCTCATGGTCGCCGCCGGCGCGGAGCCGCATCCGATCGTCCTCCTGCTGCACGGCTTCCCGGGCTACGAGGGCCTGCTCGACGTGGGGGAGGCGATTCGGCGCGCCGGATTCGACGTCCTGGCCTTCCACTACCGCGGCTCCTGGGGCAGCGGCGGATCGTTCTCGTTCAGCCACTGCATCGAGGACGCCCACGCCGCCGTGGAGTTCGTCCGCTCGCCGCGGTTCGCGGCGCAGTATCCGGTCGACCCGAACCGCATCTATGCCGTCGGCCACAGCATGGGGGGCTTCGTCGCGGTGATGCTCGCCGCCGCCGATCCCAACGTGAAAGGCATCGCCTACATTTCGGGATGGGACATCGGCAGCGACGCCCGTCGTTGGCGCGACCCGCGCACGCAGGCCGCCGTCCAGGACTCCTTCGACCTTGCGCTCCCCGCCCTGCGCAGGACGAACGGCGCCACACTCCTCCAGGAGGCCATCCAGCACTCGCAGGCCTGGAGCCTGGCGAGCGTCGCGGCGAGGATCGCCGATCGCCCGGTGCTCATGACGGTCGCCGAGTTCGAGGCCGGCGGCAATCCTCCGACGATCAGCCACGAGCCGCTACGCAACGCCCTGCGGGCAGCGGGAGCGCGATCGCTCGAGACGCATTCCTTCCCCACCGACCACTCGTACTCGGACCAGCGGATCGCGCTCGCCAGTACAATCGTCACCTGGCTGCAACGCATCTCGGGCCGCGGGCCCTGAGGAGCAGACCCGCGGTTTGACCGCTGGCCCGCACGGGCCTAAGCTGCCGCGCATGTGTCGCAGCATCAAGACCCTCCACAACTTCGATCCCCCTGCAACCGGCGACGAGATCCACGCCGCCTCCCTCCAGTTCGTGCGCAAGCTGTGCGGGTTCACGAAGCCGTCGCAGGTGAATCAGGCGGCTTTCGATCGCGCGGTCGCGCGAACGAGCGAGGTGGCGAGCGAGCTCCTCGAATCTCTCGTGACCCATGCGCCGCCGCGCGACCGCGAGACCGAGGCAGCGCGCGCCAGGGCGCGTGCGGCGGTCCGGTTCGGCTCCCCGTCGCAAGGCGGCTGAGCCGTCTTCCTTACCCGGAAACGACCTCCGCGAGGAGAGAACGTCGCCTGCCATGCCCACTCACCCGGTGCTGTTCATCCCCGGCTACCCGGCCAGCGAGCTCCTGCTCTCCGGGGACGGCACGCGCATCTTCCCGCCGTCGCTCGGCGATCTCGCGGACCCCGAGCGCCGCGACCGGCTGATCCGCTGGCTGACCGGCAGCGAGACGCCGCCGTCGCCGATCGTCGCCGGCGAGCCGATCCGCGACATCGCCGGGATCTTCAAGGAGGCGCAGTCGCTGTACGACCTGCTGCGCGACTACGGCTACTCGGTGAGCGCCGCGAACGACTTCTTCCAGCCGCTGGGCTGGGACTGGCGCTCCGCGGTCGACGCGACCGCGGTGCAGGACGCCGGCGAACAGGCAATCGCGACGCTGGCCGCGCAAGGACCGGTCGTGGTGATCGTGCACTCGACCGGCGGCCTGGTGCTGCGCGCCCTGCTCGAGCAGCGGCCGGCGCTGGCCGCGAAGATCGCGCACGTCCTCGCCTTCGGCGTGCCGTGGGCGGGCTCGCTCAAGGCGGTGCGCTACCTGGCGCGCGGCGAGAAGATCGGATTCCCAGCACTGGGCCTGGGTCTCACCGCCGCCCAGGTGCGCACCGTCATGCGCGCCGCGCAGGCGGCGTACGACCTGTTCCCTCCCGGGCCACCGGCGACCGACATGACCGACGCCGACGGCGATCCGATGAACCTCACGGTCGCGGTCGGCGGCGGCAACGCCCGGCGGCAGATCGCGCTGCTCGCCGAGCGCGACTGGATCCCCGCCGGGGCGACCGGCGACGCCATGCGCGGCCACGCCGACAGCGCCCTGGTACGGCTCGGAGCGCGCACACCGGCGATCGCGCTGCCGGGGGGCGCCGTGATGCCGCCGGTCACCTGCGTGGCGGGATGGGGTGTCGCAACCGACGTCTGTTCCGTCCTGGGCAGCGACGGCGCGATTGATTTCGACAATTCGTGGAACCCGGGCCCCGAGGGCGACGGCACCGTGCCGCTCGCCTCGGCGTCGTGGCTGCGCGGCGACGGCGTGCGGACGTTCCATCTCCCGATCGGCGTCTACCCGGTCGACGCGATTCCCCATCCGCACGACGGCCTGTGGAGCTCTCCTCCGGTGCTCGAGATCCTCGACCAGGTGCTGCTCGACAAACCGCCCGAGCCCTTCGTCTGCGCCGCCGCGGACGGCGACCAGGCGGTCGACCCGGAATCCGTTCTGACGATTCGCTTCTCGGCCGCGGACGCGCACGGCGAGCCGCTCGCCGACGCGCAGGTGGTGCTGCCCGACTTCTCGCCGGAGACGATCTCCTTCGCCGGGCGCACCCGACTGGAAGTGATCGTCCCGCGCACCAACCTGCATCCCAACGCGGGATCCGACCTCCACCGGCTGGTCGCCGCCGTGGAGTGGACCGGCGGGCGCCGCGAGCTGCCGGTCGTATTCCGGGTCTGAGGCGAGCTCGAGCGCCCGTCACGACCGTTTCAGCGCGGCTCGAGGGTGATGCCACCACCGCTCGAACGCAGCTTCAGCAACGCGCCGCCGCCGTTCAGCGTGCCGTGGATGCGGGCGCGCGACACCTTGCCGCGGATCGTGATCGGCAGGTCCGTGGAGACCGAGCCGCCCGATGAGCTGGCGTCGATCTCCAGCCCCACGGCCGGATCGACGTGCGCCGACACCCCGCCCCCCGAAGAGTCGAGGCTGCCGCCGCGCGCGTTTCCCGCCGCGAAGGCCACCCGCACCGGGCCACCGGAGCTGCTCGCGGTGACCTCGCCGTGCGCGTCGTCGACCCTCACCGAGCCGCCGCTCGACGACGCCTCGAGGTCGCCGTCGATGCCCTCGGCGACGATCGAGCCGCCGCTGCTCTGCAGATGGACGCGTCCCGTGACGTCACGGGCCTCGACTCTCCCCCCCGAGCTGTCAGCGCGCAGGGCTCCCTGCACCCGCTCCACCTGGACGCTGCCGCCGCTGCTCGAGACGTCGACGTTTCCCTCGAGATCCGAGATCCGGGCGCTGCCGCCGGAGCTCTCGACCTCTGCCCCGACCTTGGCGGGCAGCTCCACATCGATCATGACGCTGCCCCGGTAGCCACCGAACCAATGGAAGAGACTCTTGTCCTTGCGCTCGATCGTCACCGCCACCCGAGCGGGCTGCGGGTCGAAGCGCACGTCGTAAACTTGTGCGAAGTCGTCCCGATCAGCGTTGACCACGATCACCGCCTGGCTGCCGCTGCCGCCATGGACCGTCACCTTGCCAACCTCGGAATGCAGCGCGAACGTTCCGCCGGCGGCCAGGTCGAATCGCTTCTCGATGCGGTAGTCGCTCGCCCAGCCCGCCCCCGCCAGGGCCAGGAACATCGCCACCCACCCCAGACGCACCTTCGTCGAGTGCATGATAAGCACCTCCTGACC
This sequence comes from Acidobacteriota bacterium, assembly GCA_050258075.1. Lineage (GTDB taxonomy): Bacteria > Acidobacteriota > Thermoanaerobaculia > Multivoradales > JAGPDF01 > JBLMYC01. The sequence continues at coordinate 3,512 of JBLMYC010000140.1, read as the reverse complement.
GATACAACGGCCCGAAGCGCCGGAGGTTTCATCGCGGGCTCGCCGAATCCCGAGACGGGGCCGCCCTCCTACCGGCAGCTGATCGCCGGCAGCTTCCCAGGTAGACCGTCGAGGGTGTCCGTGAAGCGGACGGTGATGCGATGGGCGCGCCCGTCCCTGAGCGCCGAGGGCAACGGCCACACGAACCCGTGCCGTCCGTCGCCGCGCCCGGCGGCCTGCAGGTCGGCGCGGTACTGGTCGGCGGGAACGGTCGCCAGATACCTGCCGTCCGCCAGGACGTCGACGCTGGTGGGCGAGTTGGGAAACATCGGATCCCAGGCCCAGCCCGCCACCTGCGCGCAGCTCGCGCCCTCGAGCCTGCCCTGCATCGCGCAGCTCGACGCCGGGCCGCCGAAGGTCGGCGGCAGAGCTGCCCCGTCCTCGGCCCAGTAGTACAGGTACCAGCGGCCGAGCTGAACGTTCACCAATTCATCGTAGCTGCGGCCGTCGGAGATCTGCGCGACGACCACGGTCGGCTCGATCACCGTGCGACTCTCGTCCTTGAGATACGCGGCGTCGCGCGTGTAGTAGCCCCAGGGAGGGCCGTTCGGGTGGCGTGGAGTCGGCCAGGTGCGGCCGCTCGGCGCCCAATGGAGGCCGATCTCATCCGGCCCGCCGCTCGACACCCACTCGGTGATCGCGCTGGGCGAGGAGGTCTGCGCCGCCAGCATCAGCATCCTGCCGTCCGCCGTCCGCGCGATGTCGGAGATCAGGAACGGCGCCTTGGTGAGCCCCGCGAAGTCGAGGCAGCCGTCCGGAACCGCGCTCCGAACCGCGAAGTCCGCCGCCACCCGATGCCTTACGTAGCCCGAGGGGCAGGCGGAATAGTTGCCGTCGCCGTGGTAGACGTAGAGATCGCCGTCCGGTTGCAGGGTCAGGACCGGAGACACGCCGCTGCCGCTTCCCGGGCAGCTCGCGATCCCGCGGCAGCGCGGGTTGATCGGCTGCACCCAGGCGTTCACGACCTGTGCCACGGTAGCGCGCTGCGCGAGGTTGGCAAGGTCGAGACGCGCCACGCGGTCGCGATCCGGACGGTGGAAGGGCAGGAAGGTGCTGGTGAACGCCACCCGCCACTTGCTGCCATCGAAGAGCGCCGACGGAAAGCCGACCTCCGCCTCCCTGCGCTTCGGCTGGCGCGAGAAGTCGTTGGTCGCCCAGAGCGGGTGGAAGCGCGGCGTCGAGGCGCGGCCCGCGGCCGGATAGTTCAGCGCGAACAGCCCCTCCCAGTGATGGGCGTTGCAGCAGCGGCCGGTGCCCACCAGCAGCGTCACGTCGCCATTCGGGAGCTCGATCGGCTCCGCGCCTTGCAGGTAGTTCAACGCATCCCGCGTGTAACGCGGCGGCACGCAGGTCGGACGCGTCGTGATGAATCCGGTGGTGCCGGAGAACGTCGCGGCCGCGTCGCTCGCGACGTCGATCTCGCTCGGCACCTGTCCCGCCGCCGCGCGGCTCGTCCGACCACCGCCGAGCCCCAGGAGAAGCAACGCCAGTCCCACCCAGCGATTCGCGTGCATGTTCTTCATACGGAGCGACCTCGCGCCGCGTCCAGTCCGCTCGCCCCCTTGGCGCGCAGGCGGAACGCGTTGCCATACGGAAAGAAGTCGATCACCTCGCCACGCCGGTGCTGCTCCTGGCTCGCCTGCCAGAAGGCGATGTCGAAGAGATCCGCGTGGGCGGCGAGGAAGACCTGGCGCAGATCGAGCGGCAGGCCGAGAAAGGCCGACAGCTCCTCCGGGAAGACATCGCCCGCGCCGACCGAGAACCAGGGCTCGGCGCCCATCTCCGCCAGCTCGTCGGGAGCCGGCGGCAGACGGCGGAACGTGCACTCGGCGAGCGAACAGAGCTCGTCGTAGTCGTAGAACACCACCCGGCCGTGGCGGGTGACCCCGAAGTTCTGGATCAGCATGTCGCCTGGGAAGATGTTCGCCGCCACCAGATCCTTGATCGCCTGTCCCCAGTCGAGGACCGCGGCACGCGCTGCGTCCGGCGGCGCCGAGCGCAGGTAGACGTCGAGCGGCACCACCCGGCGGCCGAAGTACAGATGCCGAATGCGCACCTCCCCGCCGGTGACCGAGACGGTCTCCCCCGCCTCGCACAGCAGATCCTCGAGCAGCTCGGGATCGAAGCGGTCGCGCGGGAACACCAGGTGCTCGAACTCCTGGAAGTCGACCAGCCGGCCGACCCGGTCGTGCAGCAGCACCTGCCGGTAGCGCTCGAGGATCGCGCGCCGGGTGGTGAACTTCGCCGGCGGCAGCTCGTCGCGGATCAGCTTGAGCACGAATTCGTAGGACGGCAGGGTGAAGGCGGTCATCACGGTGCCGGGCTTGCCGGGCGCCGCGACGAAGCGCTCGGCGCTGCGCGCGATCACCCGCATGAGATCGCCGTAGAACTCGGTCTTGGCGTGCTTGCGGTAGCCGAGCGCCAGGTACAGCTCGGCCATCCGCTTGCGCGGCAGGACGGAGTGCAGGAAGCCGATCACCTGGCGCGGGCTGGCGACGTCGGCGTGGAAGTACCAGCGCGCAAAGCTGAACACCGCCGACAGGGCGTCCACGGTGTGCACCACCGCATCGACCCGCAGGCCGCCGGGCGGGTTGAGGATGGCGATCAGCAGCGGCACCCGGTTGCCGCCCCGCCGCGCCCGCCCGACCACGTACGCCGCCTTGTTGCGCACGAACACCGGGCGCAGGACGTCGAGCGCGTCGATGTCCTCACCGTCCAGGGCGCCGCGCAACGCCGAATTGATGCGCTCGGCCACCCGCCGCGCGTCGCCCTCGAGGTCGGTGAAGGGCACCGCGAGGCCGGCGTCCTCGAGCACCTTGGCGACCACCCCGGCGTCCACCCGCCGCACCGCGTAGGTGCGAGCGCTCGCCATCTCCCAGCCCGCGTAGGGCAGCGGGAACTCCTCGGGCAGGAAATCGATCGCCGGATCGAGCCCCTCGTGCGGGAACGCGCGTCGGGTCAGCGAATTGAAGAAGGTCTGCGCCAGCTCGAAGTCGTCGCGGCCGAGAATCGCCCGGGCGTAGGCCTGCTTGAGCTCGGACCACAGGCCGCGATCGCTCGCCCGCGGACCCAGCTCGCGCGCCAGGCCCGCGTAGACCTCGGCTGCGGCCTGCGGGTGGAGGCCGAGCCGCTCGACGGTGTCGGCCCGGATTCCCGCCCAGTCGCGGCGCTCGAAGCGCTGGCGGGCGCGCTGCGTGATCGCACGGAAGCGCCGGTGGTACTCCTCGAACCCGGCGAGGATGGCGGACGCAGCGCGCGCCGTCTCACTCGCCTTCACTGCTCTCTCCCGCTCCCGGCCCGGCATGCCTCCACGCTAGCGAGCCGGTCGGCGGGCTGTCAAAGCCTCAGGTCTGGCGGCGCGCCGCGACCCGCCGGTAGGCCTCGCGGAAGGGGATGCCCTCGTCGAGCACCAGCCGGTACGCCGCTTCGGCGGCGTACAGCTCCTCGGCCAGCGGGCCGCGATCGCGGCGGAA
>JBLMYC010000139.1:0-13079 GCA_050258075.1 Acidobacteriota bacterium | reverse complement strand
CCGGCCCTCGTCGCTCGCCCGCTCCACCGCCCGCACGGCGGCCGGCAGCGTGCCGCCCATGAGCAGCGCCGGGAAGCCGAGGACGAGCGCGGCGAGCGCGAGCCGCACCAGCGTGCCGCCGGTCAGCCCGAGCCGGGCGCTGCCGCCGAGGGCGATGTAGGCGCTCGCCGCCCAGCCGACCAGCCAGGGCGAGAGCCCGGCGGAAACCGCGATGCCGGTCTCCAGCGCCGCGTAGAAACCGAGTGGCGACGAGCGCCGATCGGCCTGGCGCCCGAGCAGCAGACCGCCGAAGCCCAGCCCGCCCATGAAGATCGCCAGCACCGCCGCCGACGCCGCGGTCGAGGCGCCGAACACCAGGCGCAATTCGCGCAGCCAGGCGGTCTCGTAGACCAGCGCGCAGAAACCGGAGCCGCAGAGCAGCGCCGCCACTCGTCGTTCGATCGCCCGTGGAGAAGTGGGCTGCATTCGCCTCCTCGCCGAAACTGGCGAGAGACTAGCAGCGAGCGTCGCGGCCCGCCAACGCCGACGCACGCGCGGCGGGGATCAGACGAGTTTGCTTCGCGGAGCTGGGTGGGGATGAAACGGGGCCGGTCGGTCGGGATCCTTCGCTGCGCTCAGGATGACAGAGCGCGCGCTCAGGATGACAGAGCGCGCAACATCCTGGCCTCGCCCGCTGTCATCCTGAGCGAAGCGAAGGATCGGGGAGCGAGGGGTCAGCCCTCGGCCCAGTCGGTGTAGAGCCAGAGCAGAAGGGCCGCGAGGCCGCAGCCGACCATCGCCAGGACGGCGAGCATCGGGGAGGGGCTCGCGGCGCCCGCCGCCGGCCGCAGCCAGGCCCACAGGTCGCCAGCCCGGCTCGCCAGACCGAGGGCGACGACCGCCGCGGCGCCGAGCCCGGCGAACCGCGTCCACAGGGTCATCGGGCGCGTGGCGCGCTCGGCCGCCACCGCGAGCTCGCGCAGGCGGGCGCGGAACAGGATCCGCTCGGCATCGCGCGGCGTCGCCTCCTGCCGCAGCGCGGTCGCCAGAGCGCCGAGAGCGGAGTCGACCCGCAGCGCCGCGGCGCAGGCCGGGCAGCTCGCGACGTGCGCGGCGAGCTCGCCGTCGACGTTTCCCTGGCGGCTGGCCGCCAGCGCCTCGGTCTCGCGTTCACAGGGTCGATCGAGCATCTCTACTCCTCCTTGGCCGGTCGCGACGCCGGGCCGCTCCCGGAGAGCCGCGCCGCCATCCGCTGGCGGGCCCGGAACAGCAACACCCGCACGCTCATCTCTCCGACGCCGGTCGCCTCGGCGATCTCGCGATGGCTGAAGCCCTCGACGTGCGCCAGCCAGAGTAGCCGCCGATCGCGCGGCTCGAGCTCGCGCAGGGCGCGCCCGACGTCGGCATCCTCGGGCCGCACCGCCGCGGTCGGCGGCAGCTCCGACTCCTCGAGCACCGCGTGCCGCGCGGCGCCGCGCCGCTCGTCGTGCAGCAGGTTGGTGGCGATGCGGAACAGGTAGCGCCGCCGCCCCTCCTCGTCGGCCGGCGCGCCGCGCGCCTGGAGCAGGCGCAGGTAGCTCTCCTGCACGACGTCGTCGGCGAGCGCCCGGTCGCGGCAGGTGGCGACGACGTAGGCCCAGAGCCCGCGCGACGTGCGCTCGTGGAAGGCGCGAAAGTCGGCCGCGCGATGCTCGGCCGCGGCGCGCTCGGCCTCCTCCACTCCGACCCGCGCCGCGAGCCCCGCCTCGTCCATTCCGGGATACGCCGAAAAGGCCATCGCGCCCTCCGCGGCCGACGTCGCCTCAGCTCTCCGAGTGGGCGGTCGGCAGCAGACCCCAGCGCCGGATCAGGAAGTAGGACGCGCCGGCGGCGACCAGGAATCCGACGCCGATCATGACGCCCAGCATGCCCATGACGTGGAAGCCGGTGCGCGCCTCGATCGCTCCGGCCATGCCCTCGGTGGCGAGCAGCGCGACACCGACGCAGAAGGACAGAATGCCGGCCTGGAGCGAGCCCAGGATCCGACCCTGTGGGTTGGCGCGCTCGAGCGCGGCCGATTCGAGAAGCCGCTTGCCGGCGTCGCTCTGCAGGTAGCGCATCGCCTCCTCGGCGCTGCCGAACTTCTCGAGCACCTGGCGGTGGAGCTCGGCCTGCAGCGCCGCCGTCTTGGCCAGCCGGCGGTTCACCACCACCACCCGGATCGAGTACGCGATAGCCGCCAGAATGGCCGGCACGATGATGATCGGAACCAGATAACCCATGTCTTTTCTCCCGGTTGCGGGCCGCTCCGGCGGCCCCTTCGCCTATCGCGAGGACCGCCCCAGAGGCCGGCCTTCACCGAGAACAACGGGATCAGCCAGGAGAGGTTAACAGGAGCCGGCGGCTACAGCTCGAGCCCGATCTGCAGCAGCAGCTCCGCGAGGTCCGGGCCGGAGGCGGGAATGCACTCCGGCAGGCGCCCGGCGTGCATCTCCACCCAGGGGTCGCAGTCGCGGCAAGGCTGGGCGCCGCGATCGCTTCCGAACAGGCTGCGCCACTCGCGCTGACAGGCCTCGTCGTACTCGGCGAGGAGCCGCGCCGGGCCGCCTTCGCGCAGCAGGCGCGCCAGGCGCGCCGCCAGGTCGTGGGCCTCGTTGAGGCCGACGTTCATGCTGGCGACGCCGATCGGATCGACCAGGTGCGCCGCGTCACCGCACAGCCACAGCCGCCCGCGACCGAAGCGGTCGGCCACGCCGATCTCGAAGCGCACCGTGCTCGACCACAGCACGTCGCCGATCTTGCCCCGGTACCAGGGTGCCCGCCTCTGGACCAGGGCGCGCAGGTCCTCGTGCGCCACCTCGGCCTCGTAGCCGTTGCCGAGCATCGGGTAGCGGCGGCTCTTGGCGCGCGGCTCGGCCACCTCGCTCCAGCGGTCGAGCTGGAAGCTGAAGCGGCAGCGGTGAGGACCGACCGGCCACAGCGCGGTCGCCATCGGTCCGTCGAGCACCACCCACAGCTCGTCCTGCACGGGGGCCGCACCGCAGAATTCGAACACCGTGTAGAGGCGGTGCGGAGCGACGTCATCCAGCCGCGCGCCGCACAGGGCGCGCACCCGCGAGCGGTGGCCATCGGCACCGACCACGAAACTGACCTCGGCGGTTTCTACCGCGCGCACCGCGTGGCCGCCCATGGAGGCCGGGTCGAGACGCTCGAGGGTTGCGACCACGCCATCGCGCAGCGTCGTCGCCTCCACCAGACGGGTGCCCCAGTCGATCTCCACGCCGCGCGCCGACAGGGCGCGGACGAGCGCACCCTCGATCGTCTGCTGCGGCAGGACGAGCGCGAAGGGGAAGGGACCGTTCAGCTTGCCGAAGTCGACCCCGGCGCGGCGCTCGGTGCCCTCGAAGAACACCGTGCGGTCGAGTCGATGGCCGAGACCCACCAGCTCCTCGGCGATGCCGAGAGTGTCGAGCAGGCGGAGCGAGCGCGGATGGAGTGCCAGGGCGTAGCTGCGCGCCGCCGGGCCGCGCTCCTCGTCGACGACGCGCACCCGCACGCCCTGCTGGGCGAGCGACAGCGCCGCCATCAGGCCGACCGGCCCGGCGCCCACGACCAGCATCTCGGTCGCGCCGCCGCCTTCGGCGAACGTCCCCTCCCATTCGACCGCCTGGCGCCCCATCGAGGCCCTCCCCCAAGAACCGGCCTTCCGTCCGCCAGTCTGGCTGGCGCCTCAGGGGCACCCCACGCCCACGGGGTCGGGCGGCCGCCCGTGCCCCGGGGTGGTGGGTGTTTCAGTCGTCTTGCGGGAGCTCACGCACCAGGCGCAGACCCAGGCTCGGGCCGCGATCCTGCGGGCGATGCGTGTAGCGCAGGGCGCAACGCGCGCTGTCGGCGCCGAAGTACCAGCTTCCACCGCGGATGACCTTGAGGCCCGACGCGCAGCGGCCGAGCGGATCGGTGACCGGGTCGCTCGGGTACGGGCAGTGGTCGTCGAGCGTCCACTCCCAGACGTTGCCGTGCAGGTCGCGCAGGCCCCAGGCATTGGCGGGGAACGTTCCCGCCGGGGTCGGCCGGCCACGGAACGGACCGGCGCGCACACCCGGATAGGGATCGCGCCCGTCGACGTTGGCTTGCTCGGCGGAGAGAGTCGCCAGGCCGCCGAACGCATCGAGGTGCCCGGCGCGGCAGGCGTACTCCCACTCCGCCTCGGTCGGCAGGCGGAAACGCTCGCCGGGCGCGAGCTCGATGAGGCGATCGACGAAGCGCTGGGCATCGAGGAAGCTCACCGACTCGACCGGACAGCGCGGCCCGCAGTCCGGGAAGTGACTGGGATTGGCGCCCATGACCCGCCGCCACTCCTCCTGGGTCACCTCGTCGCGGCCGAGGTAGAAGGCGTGCGAGATCATGACCTCGTGCAGCGTCTCCTGCGTCTCGCGGCGGGGCTCGGAATCCGGAGACCCCATCCGGAAGCGACCCGGCGGGACGAGCACGAAGACCATGCCGGTGTGCGGCTCGGTCCAGGTTGGCGGTAGGGCGACCGGGGGCGCGGCGGGTGCCAGGGCGGCAGCCGCCAGCGCGCACCACCCAAGAACGACCACGGCCCGGCGCGAGCCGCCACTGAACAAGTCGGGCGCCACGATGCTCGCGACGCTAGCATCGGCGGTAGAGTCCGGTCGAACCGACATCATGTCCACGCCCGACCTGCTCCAGCTCCTGGGCTCGTCCCTTCCCCGCCGCGGGCCGGGCTGGTGGCCGATCCGCCAGCTCGGCCAGGTGCGCGACAGCGCCCGCATGCGCCGCGTCCTCGCGGCCTGGCTCGCCGCCGTCGCCCTGTCGATCGCGGGCGGCGTCCTGAATGTCGTCTGGGGATGGAACGGCATTCAGATTCACCTGCTCGGCGTCCGCTTCGCGGTGACCATCTACCCGCCGTTCCTGATCGCGGTGCTGATCGCGCTGTGGCTCGGGCCCGTCTGGGGCGCCATCCCGATCTACCTCGCCAACCTGGCGAGCGCGCTCGCGAGCGGACTGTCCTTCGCGATGGGCGCGCTCTTCGCGCTGGCCGGGGTGATCGAGACCCTGATGCTCTGGGGCTCGATGGCGACCCTCAAGATCGACCCCGACCTGCGGCGGCTGCGCGATCTCGCCTGGTTCGGCTCGGCGAGCCTGGTGGCGGCGGCCTCGGCGTCGCTGGCCGCGATTCTCTGGAACTCGAGCCATCGGCTCGACCCGGCCGCCGGCGAGCGGGTGTGGCTGGGCTGGGTCGTCGGCGACCTGCTGCAGATGCTGCTGCTCGTCCCCGTCCTCCATTTCGCCGGGCCGCGCATCCGGGCCTGGCTCGACCGGCAGTTCGTGGCCCCGCCGACCTACGACTTCAGCTACACGCACGGCGTCGGGCTGACGATCGCCGCCTTCGCCATCCTCGGCGCCGTCGTCTTCCTCGGGGTCCACCAGGCGCTGTCGTCGATCAAGATCACGCTCGATGCGAGCACCGCGAGCGGCGATCTCCTGCTGCCGCGGCTGCGCGAGATCATCCTGGTGATGGGACTGCTGTCCACCGCGCTGATCGTCGCGACCGGGATGTTCTCGACCGCGCTGGCCCACATGGGCGAACGCCAGCGCCGCGAGGCGCAGAGCGACAGCTTGACCGGCTGCCTCAACCGGCGCTCGTTCGACGAGCAGTTCCACAAGGAGGCCGAGCGCAGCCGGCGGCTCGGCCGCGGCGTGGCGTTGCTGTTCGTCGACCTCGACGAGTTCAAGGCCCTCAACGACCGCCATGGCCACGGAGTGGGAGACGTCGTCCTGCGTCAGGCGGCGCGGCGGATCGAGGAAGCCCTGCGCGAGACCGACCTGCTGTTCCGCTGGGGCGGCGAGGAGTTCGTGGCGCTGCTGCCCCACACCACACCCGCCGAGGTCGAGCCGATCGCCGAGCGCGTCCGCGCCGGGCTCGCCGCGAGCCCGCTTCTGCCGCTGGGCCCGGGCGAAGCGCTGGCCATCACCGCCAGCATCGGCGGCGCCGCCGCCGCGTCTCTGCCGGCCGAGTCGACCGAGCTGCTCCGGCGCGCCGACGCCGCCTGCTACGAAGCCAAGCGCGCGGGACGCAACCGCGTCGTCCTCGCCGCCCCGACGGCGGGCGCCACTCCGACCTGAGCGATCGCCGCCGAGCAGGAGCTACGGCACGCGATCGAAGATCCTGCCGCCCCAGTCGATCCGCGACGCTCGACCGCTGCCATCGAAGACGAATTCGACGCGCGCCGGCGACCCGGAGTCCCTCCAGTCGACGAGAAAGGCGTCTTCCCCGATGGGGATCAGTTCGGCGCGAAACAGGCCGAGCTGCGCGTGCAGCCGTTCCTCGCGCTGCGTCACCTGGATGTCACCCAGGCGGTCGTAGTGGTACGTGGCCACGTACCGGTCGAGCGCGTGCCCGGCGCTGCGGCGAGCGGCCACGCTCGAGGCGTCCGACTGGCGCCGCCGCTCGCGGTCCTCGGCCACGGCAGCGGCAACCCGACCGAGCTCGGCAGACCACCTCGCATCGCGGTCCTTCCTGCCGAGCAATACGTCGTAGGCAAAGGCCGCCACCGCATCCGGGACGGCTCCGCCGCCGTTCGCGAGAACGGCGACGCCGATCCGGTGCTCCGGCATGAACGAGACATGGGAATAGGCGCCGTTCAGGCCGCCGAACCGGTGCACGATGAGATCCCCCTCGTATTCGCCGAGATCTTGGCCCAGCCCCCAGGCAAAGCGGTCGAAGTAGCGATAGCGCTTCCGGTTGGTCGTCTGTTCCGACTGCACGCTGCGCACGGCACGCGCCGGAAGCGCCTGCCGCCCGCCGATGCGGCCTTCGTTGATCATCGCGATCAGCCATCTCCCGGCGTCCGCGCTGGTGGTCAGCATCCCACCGGCAGGCCCCACCAGGGGGGTGAGCTCAGCCGGCGTTTCGACAAAGGTGTCCGGAGCGCGATACCGGTAGCACTTCACCACCGGCACGGTAGGCAACGGAGGCCCGGTCACCGTCGAGCTCATGCCGAGCGGCGCCAGGACCTCGTCGCGGACCAGGTCGGACCAGCTCTCTCCGGCCGCCCTCTCCAGAATCCTCCCGGCGAGAACGTAGCTCAGGTTGCTGTAGCGGAACGTGCGCGGCTCGCGGCGCGAGTACGTGGCAAGAAGGCGCAGCAGCTCGCGTTCGTCCTCGATGTTCCCGACGTCCATCCGGAATTCGACCGTGTCGTTGGCCAGGCCCGAACGCATCGCCAGCAGGTCGCGAAGCGAGATGCGACCGGCATCCAGAGGCGGGGTGAGCTCGAGGTTCGGCCACACACCGCGGATCGGCGCGTCGAGATCGACCTTCCCGTCCGCCGCGAGGATCGCCGCCGCCATGGCCGTGAACGCTTTCGTCGACGACGCCAGGTAGAAGCGCGTGTCGGCCGTCACGGGCAGCCTCGCTTCCACGTCGCGCAGGCCGAAGTCGCCGCGGTACACCACCCTGTCGTTCTCGACCACGACGACGGTCAGGCCCGGGGTCGTGCCGATCTGACGCAAGGCCCGGCGCGCGAAGGCGTCGATCTCCGACCGGACGCCGGACCCCTTCTCCGACGGAGCGGGACGTGAAGCGCAGGCCAGCGTGAGGGTCCCACACAAGACGGTCGCCAAGAGTGCTCTCATCCTCGGGATCTCCGGTTCTCTCGAGGTGTAACGGACGGAGGCCGGTCTGGTTAACGACCTGATGCGCCGTCACACGGCGAGTGGCGTGAGATCCCGCGGCGAGACCCGCGAACCAATCCCCCACTGGACGGCCAGGGTCGGCGACATCGTGACCGGCGATCGGTCCACGCCGCCCACGACGGCTCAGGAGTCGAGCAGCTGACGCACCTTGGCGGTGAGATCGCGCACCGAGAACGGCTTGTTCAGCAGATGAACGCCGTCGTGACGCGCGCCGTGGCGCAGGATGGCGTCGTCGGCGTAGCCGGTGGCGAGGAGGATCGGCAGGCGCGGGAAGCGGCGCCGGATCCGCTCCGCCAGCTCGCCGCCGCTCATGCCCGGCATGACGACGTCGGCGAGCACCAGGTGGATCGGCTCGCGCTGGCCCTCGAGCAGGCGTAACGCCTCCTCGCCGTCGGCCGCCGCGACCACCGAGTAGCCGGCGCGCGCCAGGAGGTCCCGGGTCAGGTTGCGCACCCCGTCGTCGTCGTCGACGACCAGCACGCGCTCGGCGCCGTGCGCCGCTAGCGGCGTCTGAGACGCCGCTTCGCGGGCCGCCTCCTGGTCGACCGCCGGCAGGTAGATCGTGAAGCTCGAGCCCTTGCCGAGCTCGCTCTCGGCGTGGATCTCGCCGCCGCTCTGCTTGACGATGCCGTGCACGGTGGCGAGACCGAGGCCGGTGCCTCGCCCCGGCTCCTTGGTGGTGAAGAACGGCTCGAACAGGCGCTGGCGGGTGGCCGCGTCCATCCCGACGCCAGTGTCGGCGAGCGTGAACGCGACGTAGCGGCCGGGGCGCAGGCCGGGGTGCGATCTCTCGTGCTCCGCCTGCACTTGCAGGTTGCGGGTCTCGATCGTCAGCCGGCCGCCGTTCGGCATCGCGTCGCGGCTGTTGACCGCGAGGTTGAGGATCACCTGGTGGAACTGCGCGGGGTCGAGCAGCACCGGGCGCAGATCGGGCGCCAGCCGCGCCTCGATGCGGATGTCCTCGCCGAGCACCCGCCGCAGCAGCGATTCGGCCTCGCTCGCCAGCGCGTTGAGGTCCACCACGACCGGGCGCAGAACCTGCTTGCGGCTGAAGGCGAGGAGCTGCCGGGTCAGCCCGGCGGCGCGCGCCCCGGCCTCGCGGATGCGCGCGAAGTCCTCGCGCAGCGCGGCGCCTTTCGGCAGGTCGGCCACCGCCAGCTCGGCGATGCCGTTGATGACGGTCAGCAGATTGTTGAAGTCGTGCGCGATCCCCGCCGCCAGCCGCCCGACGCTCTCCATCTTCTGGGCCTGGCGCATCTCCTCCTCGGCGAGCTTGCGACCGGTGACGTCGGTCGCCACGCCGACGATCCGCTCGACCCGCCCGCCGGCGGCGTACACCGGAAAGGCGCGCTCGCGCAGCCAGCGCACCTCACCGTCGGGACGCACGATGCGATACTCCTCGTCGTACTCGCCCCGCGCCTGGCGGGTCATCGCGGCGCGCACCACCCGCTCGCGATCCTCGGGGTGGATCGCCTCCATCCAGCTGCGTGGCGACGCGTACACGCTGCCGCACGAACGGCCCCAGATCGTCTCGTAGGCCGGGCTGACGTAGTGGATCGCGTTCTTGTCCGGATCGGTGACCCAGAACACCTCCTGGATCGTCTCCGCGAGCTCGCGGAAGCGCTCCTCGCTCGCCCGCAAGGCGGCCTCCGCGGCCCGCCGCTGCTCTTCCCGCCGGTAGGCCTCCAGCCCGAAGGAGATGTCCGCCGCCAGCTGCGCCATCAGCTCGAGCTCCACGGCGTCGAAGAAGCCGGGCTCGCCGGCGTACAGGTTGAAGGTGCCGACCACCTCGCCGCCGACCCGCAGCGGCAGCGATACCATCGATCGGTAGCCGCGCTCGAGCGCGGCGGCTCGCCAGTGCGCGGCCTGCGGGTCGCGCTCGATGTCGTTCGACACCGCGACCGCACCGGTCGCCAGGGCCTGTTGCGTCTGGCGGCAGAGATCCTCGACGCGCTCGGCCTGCAGGATCGACTCGATCAGGGCCAGCGTCTCCGGGGTCGCTCCGGCCTGCGCCTCGAGCGCGACCCGTCCGCTGTCGCGCTCCAGCCGGCCGATCCACGCCAGGAGGAACTTGCCGTCCTCCACCGCGACCCGGCACACGGTCTCGAACAGCCGCTGCGGGCTGGGCGCCCGCACCAGCGCCTGGTTGATCTCGCTGAGCAGCGCGAGGATGCGGTTCAGCCGCCGGACCTGCGTCTCCGCCTGCCGGCGCGCCGTCGTGTCGCGGGTGATGCCGAGCAGCGCCGTGATCTCGCCGGCCGCGTCGCGCAGCGGCGCGGCATGAGTCTCGAGCCAGCGCCGGGTGCCGCGGCGGCCCTCGATCTCGAACTCGTAGCGCCCGCTGCCGCCCTGCAGGACCTGCTGGTGGAGCTGGATGAACCCGGCGCGATACTCGGGCAGCAGATAGTCGACCAGGCGAAGCTCCTGGGCCTCCGCCAGCGATGCGACCTCGAGCATCGCCAGGCCGGCGGGGTTCATCTCGACCAGGCAGCCGTCGCGGTCGACGATCTTCACGCACTCCGGCTCGGTGTCGAGGATGGCGCGCAGCCGCGCCTCGCGCCCCTGGAGCTCGCGGGCCTTGGCTTCGAGCTCGCGCACCAGCGCCGCACTGTCCTTGAAGATCCCGACCTCGTCGCTCATCCCAGGCTCGCTCCGCGCGGCGCCAAGAGCGCGCGCTGCCGCACCAGCCTACTCCGCTTCGCGGCGGCGGGCTATGCGGCGCCGAAGACTTCGCCCACCGCTGGACCGAGCCAGGCGAGCAGGGCGTCCCGCTTGATCTTGAGCGTCGGCGTGATGAACGCCGGGTAGTCCCGGGGCGCGCCATGGAACGGGGCGGTCGCGGAGATCGCGAGCTCGACCGGCTCCGGGGACAGCTTCTTGCCGGTCGACAGCACGATCAGGCTCTTGCGGCGGCCCTCGACGGGGAGGAGGCCCTGATCGTCGACCCGGCCGAGGCCACCGGTGCGCGGCCGGACCCGGCGCGTGATCTCCGCCACGGTGTCGGCCCCCAGTTTGTCCTTGCACCAGCCGCAGTGGTGATCATGTGCCGCCGCAGGACGACAACGTGAACGGCACCGCGGCAATGAAATACGCGTCCGCTGGGCGGCCGCACAGCAAGGCGGGCAGCCAGGACATGGCCTCGACCGTCCCGATCGCCTGGGCGTCGAGCTCCGGCCCGAGGCTTTTCAGGATGGTTGCACCCGTGGCCCTGCCTGACCTGCGGATGATGGCCGATACGATGACAGTGCCCTGCAGGCGACGCCGACACGATTCCGCGGTTGGAACGCCGACGAGCGGCTGGTCCGGCTCGGGGGGCCAGAGAAGACCGTTCATCCGGTAGGGTTCAGGCGCAGGTTGGCACTCGTGGGAGTCAGCCCAGTGCTCGCGCTGCGCTTCGACAAGGATGGCCTGCACCTCCCGGTCCGAGATCTTGAACTGTCGTTGGAGGGACTCCACCTCGTCGAACCGCACCGACCGATGCTGCAGCGCCTCCGTGCGGACCTGGCGGCTGACGTACTTCGCCCAGAACAAGAAGCGAACGCGCGCCTCGGGCTGACGCGAGCAAGCCGCAAGCATTGCCACTGCCAGGCACGCGATTCTTCCAGCCGTGCAGACACGCATGGAAACCGCGAGTCGCCTAACGATACTCGAGTTCAGTGGCGCGCCGCTTCTCGCGCGTCCGCTGCAACGAGGGGTTGGGCTGCGTCGACCTGATGTCTCCGAGCTCGGCCAGACACCTGAACGATTTGCGCGCCCGCTCGGCCATTCGCGTCGGCAAGTGACTAGGTTCGCAACGATCCAACGTGCCGATAAGTGTTGATGAGCACGCCCGAGGGCGTGGCCTTCGAGCTGACGAGAGCGAGCTCGCGCGGGTCAGTGCTGTCCGAAAAGCAGCGTTTGCCCCGGCCCAGCAAGACCGGATAGACCACCAGCACGACCTCGTCGACCAATCCCTGCTCGAGCAGCACGGACGTCAGCGTCGCACTTCCCCAGACGACGAGATCAGGGCCGTCCTGTGACTTGACGCGGCGAACGCCCGCCATGACGTCCGCGCCGAGGTCCCCGACCGGACCCCATCCGAGGCTGTCCGGCCGGTGGGTCGCGACGTATTTCGTCGCGGCGTTCAGACCGTCCGCGAACGGACCGCCCTTGACCTTCGGCCAGAAACTGGCCCAGAGATCGTAGGTGCGGCGGCCAAGCAGCAGATCGAAGCTCTTGCCCTGTGCCTCGGCGACGGCCTCTGCGCCGGCCGCACATCGGTACGGTGCCGTCCACCCGCCGTGCGCGTAGTCGCTGTCTTCGTTCGGTCCGCCGGGCTGGATCACGCCGTCCAGCGAAATGTGTTCCGCGATCCTGATCTTCCTCATTCTGAGTCTCCATCCGTTCGGTGTCTTGCCCGCTCGGCTCCGAGACCGAACAGCATTTCGGCGTAGTTGCACCCGATCGATGCCGCTTGCCGCGATCTCTGCTCCGGCCGTTGGCTGGGTCGGCAGGCGCTGGAATCCGCCGGCACCGGGCGACTCTTTCACGTCATCTGCCTGTGTGAGCCGTCCAACGGATCTGCGGTCGGGCTGCCGGCGCGAAACTGCACCAGGCGAGACGTCTGGTCAATGACCTGGTACGAGGCCCTACCAGCCACTCATATCCGCCGGTCGGCGCAGGCACCCGTTCAGCTTCAAGCGGGTTACGCGGCGATTCCCTTCGCTGCCCAGACACGGGCGGTCAGGTGGATGGTGCCATCGGACGCGGCCGGTAGGCGGGATCGGATCAGGTCGCGGAGCCGGGCCCGTCCTTCTGCGTGCAGACTCGTGGCGTACGCCGGGGCCGGGCCCTGGCCAGCCAAGAAGGGCACCCAAGAGTCGTCAAGATCTCGGAACACCGTCGAGACCGTGAGAGCTTCGAGGTGCACGTCGTCCAGACCCGCGCGCCGGCGATGTTCGCCGGGGAAGCTACGCGGATTGAGGGCCTGACTTCGCCGGGGAACCATGATGAGTTAGCTCGTCGCGCCTGTGTGGTGGCTGCCATCACACAAGCTGTCTTCGCCCTGGAGGCGGAGGTCTGACCTGCGGGGCCGTAGAAGGGACGATTCTGTGGGGTCTGTGGTTTCCGTGCTAAAGAAGGCTCCGCCACGGATGAGACGCTGTGGCCAGCAAACCCCGCTCGGCCGTCCGGGCCACAATCAGGCCACATTCGGCCGTCTGGGGCACGTTTGGCCATGACCGCGGCCACAACCACAATCCCCTGCCCCGGAAACACTTACGGCCCCAATGCTGGGGCCGTGGTTGAGATGGAGGCGCGGGGATTCGAACCCCGGTCCGAGCTTCGATCCAGCCCTGTATCTACGTGCGTAGGCTGCGCTTGTGGTCTCCGCCGCCAGGGGCACAGCCGCCCGAGCGACGAAC
>JBLMYC010000138.1:0-12716 GCA_050258075.1 Acidobacteriota bacterium | reverse complement strand
CTCCCTCGACGCGCAGCGCCTCGCGTTGCGATAGACCGGCCGCGCGCAGGTCCAAGGGCTGCGCCAGGGTGCGATGCCCGAAGACGATCCCGTGATCGGTCGCCATCGCCCAGGAGAGGCGCACCGGGGAGGGGACGCCTGCCTCGCCACTCCCTGGCGCGACCTCGATCTGGAGCGCCAGCTCTCCGGATCCGGCGGCGCCAGGCTGCAGCGTGGCGCGAAGCGGCAGGCTGCCGCCCGGCTCGCCCCGCTCCAGAGCGTCGCGCAGACGCGCCTCGGTGATGGCCTCCGGCGTCGAGGAGCGCACCCAGCGCGGCGCCCGCAGGTCCTGGGCTCCCTTCACCAGCTTCAGCCGCAGCTCGTGCAAGCGGCCGTCGAGCGGATCGGCGGCACGGAACCAGACCCGGAAGCGCTGAAACAGGGCGTCCATCACCGGATCCACGTCCGATTCCGCCGGCACCAGCCACCCCGACGTCGTCAGTGCCAGATGGCGCAGCGGCGCTAGCTGCGGGTCGAGCGCGGCAACGAGCTGCGAGGTGCTGAGCCGAGTCGGGGTGGTGCGCGTCCACGGCCAGCGCAGGATCGGCACCGCCACGGCGGGCTGGTTCCAGACGTCGCGCCGGAAGCGCTCGTAGTCCGACAGGCGCGGGCCGATGGCGCCTTCCTCCGGCCGGCCGAGCGGACCGGCGAGGGTCACCCAGCCGTAAGCTGCCAGGCAACGCGCGGCTTCCTGAACCGCCTCTGCCGCCACCCGATCCGCCGTAACCGGCAGGCCGCGCTCGAGACCTTGCGCCGGCTTCTCGCCGAGCACCGCCAGCGCGTCGAGCGACAGCGGCATGCCGTCCGCCACCAGCCAGAGGAGGCGCGGCCCTACGGTGCGCTGGGCGGCCAGCCAGACGAGCAGCCGATCCAGCTGCCGCCGCACGCTCTCCGGGTCGACCGCCCTTACCGCCGCGGCCGAGCGCTCGGCGCCGAGGCCTGCCGCGACCTGGCCAAGCCCGGCAGCGAGCGCCTTGGCATCGCGCTCGCCCGACCGCACGGCGTGCGGCTCGGGGTCGGCGACCACCAGATCGACCCGGCCAAGCTCGGTCAGCCGACCGACCCGGTGGGTGAGCGCGGCCAAGGCCGCATTCGCGGTCGCCGGCGTCGCGAGCACCCGATCCACGTAGACGACGATCGTCCAGGGCTCAGAGCTCTTGCCATGCCAGGCGGGCTCGACGCGGGTCACCTCTTCCGGCTCCCCGTCCCGTTGAACCAGGAAATCCTGCGGCTTGAGGGTGCGGACGGTGAAGATCGAGAGGTCGTCGGGTAGCTGGACACTGACCTCGACCTCGCGCACCACGACATTCTCGCGATACGAGGGCGTCTGCTCGGCGGCCGTCAGGCTGCCGGCGACGAGGATTCCGAGCAGGACGGCGGCGAGGGAGCGGCGCAGGATGGCGGAGCGGCGAAGCGTTCTGGTGACCATGGCAGTCCCCCTCGATCAGGATACCAGCGCGGCGGCCAGAGCGGCCGGGTCGGGACCTACGCCAGCAGATCGCGCAACGCGGGCTCGAGCTCGGGGAAGTGGAAAGCGAAGCCGGCGTCCTGCAATCGGGCGGGAGCGACACGCTGGCCGTCGAGGACGACCGTCGACATCTCGCCGAGCAGCAAGCGGAGCACGAGGGCGGGCACCGGGAACAGGCTCGGCCGGCGCAGCACGCGTCCCAGGGTGCGTCCGAAATCGGCGTTGCGCTGGGGATTCGGGCTCGCGAGGTTGAACGGTCCAGCGAGGTTCTCGTGCTCGAGCGCGAAGCGGAACGCCGCCACCGCGTCGGCGAGATGGACCCAGGACATCCACTGCCGGCCGCTGCCCAGCCGTCCGCCCGCGAACAGCCGGTACGGCAGGGCCATGCGGGGCAGGGCGCCGCCCCGCGCCGCCAGGACGACTCCCGCGCGCAGGATCACCCGCCGCACGCCAACGGCCTCGACCGCCGCGGTCGCCGCCTCCCACTGCGCACACACGCCGGCCAGGAAGTCGTTCCCCGGCGGGCTCGCCTCGGTGTAGATCTCGTCGCCACCCCGTCCGTAGTAGCCGACGCCGGCCGCCTGGACCAGCACCCGCGGCGGTCGCCTCGCGGCCGCGACCGCGGCAGCGAGCGCCCGTCCTGAGTCCACCCGGCTGCGGCGGATGCGCTCCTTCTTCGCCGCCGTCCAGCGCCCCTCGGCCAGGTTGTCGCCCGCCAGGTGCACGATCGCCCAGGCGCCGTCGGTCTCCGCCTGCCAGGGGCCGGCGGCCATCCCGTCCCACGCCACCGCGCGCGCTCCCGGAACTAGCCCGGCGGCGCGCCCGGGATCGCGCGACAGCACCACCACCTCGTGGCCATCCGCCGCGAGCTCGCGCACCAGCGCGCGGCCGATCAGGCCGCTGCCGCCGCTGACGACGATCCGTTCGGCGCTCATGCCGCAAGCCTAGCGCCGGCCGGCCTTGGATCGGACTTTGTCCGGGACAAGATGGCTACACCGCTTCGAGCTCCGCCTCGAGCTGCTGGCGCAGGTGGAGATCGGCGTACAGACCGCCTTGCTCGACCAGCTCGTCGTGGCGACCGCGCTCGGCGATGCGTCCGCGGTCGAGGACCAGAATGAGGTCGGCGTGGCGCACCGCCGAGACCCGGTGCGAGACCTGGAACACGGTGCGACCGGGGAAGACCTGGCGCAGGTTGTCGAGGATGCGCGCCTCGGTCGCCGCGTCGACCGCCGACAGGCAGTCATCGAGCAGCAGGATGGTCGGTGCGCGCAGCAGAGCCCGCGCCAGCGCCACCCGTTGGCGCTGGCCTCCGGACAGGGTGACCCCGCGCTCTCCGACCACCGTGTCGAGCCCCTGCGGCAGCTCGCGCAGGTCGTCGGCCAGGCCGGCGAGCTCGGCGGCGCGCTCGACCTCGGCGCGGCTCGCGGTCGGCCGGCCGAGGGCGATGTTCTCCGCCACCGTGGCCGAGAACAGGAAGGTCTCCTGGGGGACCATGGCGATCGCGGCGCGCAACTCGGCGAGCCTCAGCCGACGCGCGTCGACGCTGTCGAGCAGCAGGGTGCCGGGCGGCGGGTCGAACAGGCGCGGCAGGAGCTGCAGCAAGGTGCTCTTGCCGGCGCCGGTGCGCCCGACGACCGCCACCGTCTGCCCGGCGCGAACCTCGAGATCGAGGTCGCGCAGCGCCGGTTCGCCGCCGTCGGGATAGGTGAAGGTCAGGCGGCGCAGCTCGACGGAGCCGCGGATCGCCGCCGGTTGCAGTGGCTCCTCGTCGCGCACCGCCGGCTCGGTCGCCAGCACCTCGCGGATGCGGGCCCACGAGGCGGAGCCCCTCTGCACCAGGTTGATCACCCAGCCGACCGCGATCATCGGCCACACCAGCTTGCCGAGGAACAGGTTGAAGGTGACGAACTCTCCCACCGTGATGCGGCCCGCGAGAGCGAGCTGGCCGCCATACCAGAGGACCGCGGCGAAGCCCAGGCCGATCAGCATCTGCAGCAACGGGTGGAACGCGGCGCTCCAGCGGATCAGCCGGCGGTTGGCCTGCAGATACTCCCGGTTGACCTCGGCGAAGGCCCGCCGCTCCTCGTCCTCGCGGGCATAAGCGCGCACCACGCGCACCCCCGCGAAGTTCTCCTGCACCCGTGCCGAGAGCGCCGAGAAGCGTTCCTGCACGCGCTCGAAGTGGCGGTGGATGCGCGCGCCGAACAGTTGGGTGGCGAAAGCGACGAACGGCATCGTGGCGAGCGCCAGCAAGGTCAGCGGCAGGTGGATGCGGGCCATGAAGAACAGCGCGCCCGCGGCCTCGAACACCGTGTTCGCCGCGTACATCACCGCCGGCCCGCAGATCATCCGCACCGCCTGCAGGTCGTTGGTGGCGCGCGCCATCAGGTCGCCGGTATAGCGCTGGTGGAAGAACTGCGGCGGCTGGCGCTCGAGGTGCGCGAAGTACTCGTTGCGCAGGTCGAACTCGATGTCACGCGACACGCCAACCAGGACCATGCGCTGCAGGTAGCTGAACACGCCTTGGACGAGCGCCACCAGGATCAGCACGCCGCCGTAGCCGAGCAAGGTCGAGGCGCTGGTCTCGCGGCGGAAGGCGTCGACCGCGTGACCGACCAGCAGCGGCGCCGCCATGCCGACCACCACCTTGGCGAGGATGGCGGCGAGACCGCCGGCCACGCGGCGGCGGTAAGGCCGGAAGTGCGGCAGCAGGAGACGGATCATCGCGTCCCCGGCCCGGCCGGCGAGATCTCCGCCGGTGCTTCCTGCGCCTCTCGCCGACCAGCCACCAGCAACCCTTCCGCGGCGGCCGGATGGAGCGCCGCGAGCCGCGCCGCGCGGCGCGCCACCAGCCGCACGATCGGCCGGCCCTCGCGGCGGAACTTCGCCTCGTAATTGGTGCGCGGCCCCTCCGGCCAGGGCTCCTCGCGGCGCTCGACCGCGAGCCCGGGGTAGCCGCGCAGGAGGTCCTCGACCGCCTCGCCGTACTCCTGGAAATCGGTCGCGAACGCGAGCTCGCCGTCGGGGCGCAGCATTCCGAGCACCAGGTCGACGGTCTGGGGATCGAACAGCCGCCGCTTGCGGTGGCGCGTCTTCGGCCAGGGATCCGGGAAATAGACGTGCACCTCGCGCGCGAAGCCGCGCGGCAGGACGGCGGAGATCAGGAACAGGGCCTCGCCGCGAATCACCGCGAGATTGGCGAGCCGGCGGCGTTGGATCGCCCGCGCCACCCGCCGCCAGTACTCGTTGGCGACCTCGATGCCCAGGAACCGGTGGCCCGGGCGCTCGAGCGCCTGGCGCAGCAGGAAGCGGCCCTTGCCGAACCCCAGTTCCACCACCCAGGACCCGGCGCCGGGCAGCAGGGCGTCGAGATCGAGTGGCAGGCGCAGATCACCCAGGCCGCGCTCACCCGATGCGGTGGCGATCACCGCCGCCCGGATCACCGTGCCTCCAGCCGCCCGGCGGGCGGGGAGACGGCCGGCGCGGCGTCGGCCGACGACCAGTAGTCGAAGAACGTGTACCACTGGGTGGGCCAGCGGCGCACCGCCTCCTCCAGCACCCGCGCCCACTGCTCGAGCCCGCGCTCGACGTCGGCCCGGCGGTTGCCGGTCGACTCGAGGTGGATCGGCGGTCCGAGCTGGACCCGCAGGCGGTAGCCGCTGGTGTAGGCGACGAACACCGGCAGCAGCGGCGCCCCGGTCGCCAGGGCGAGGTAGAACGGCCCGGCCGGGAGCTTCACCGACTGGCCGAAGAACTCGACCGGCAGGCCGCGCTCGTCGAAGTCGCGATCGCCCTGCAGGGCGACGAAGCGGCGCTGGTTGAGCGCGCGCAGCACCGGCAGGCTGTTCAGCATGCCGTGCGGCTGGATCGGGATCTCCTCGACGCCCAGCGACTTGCGCAGGAGCGAGCGGCAGCGCTCGACCTCCGCGAACTGGTCGGGCACGTACACGACGCTCATCGGCAGGTCGAGGAAGCGGGTGATCATGCCGCCGAGCTCCCAATTGCCGAGGTGGGCGGTGAGCAGCACGCCGCCCTTGCCGGCGGCGATCGCCGCTTCCAGGTGCTCGCTGCCTTCGACCCGGTCGACCAGTGCCTGGGTACGCTCCGGCGGGAGCTGAGCGAAGGCGAACAGGTCGACCCAGTAAATCGCGAAGTTGCGCAGCATCTGGCGCGTCGCGGCGCGCACCCGGCGATCGCCAGGCGGCGCGCCGAGGATGTGCGCCAGGTTTCTGGCGATCGCCCGCTTCGGCCGGTGGTGCAGCGTCATCACCACCCAGATCACGAAGCGCGCGCCGAGGTGGTTGAACCCGCGCGGCAGGCGCGGCGCCAGCCAGAGCAGGGCCGGGAAGCCGTGGCGCAGCGCCCAGCGATTGAAGCGATCCGAGACGCGACTCGGCGCCGCCATCTTCCACTGCATCAGAGGGCTTCCACTCCGCCGCGTCGCTCGCGCGCCTGGGCCAGGGCTTCGACCGCGGTCTGGATCAGCTCGCTCGCCCCCGACATCTCGGGCCGGAACGCCGCCACTCCCACCGACAGCTCGAGCGGGACGCGGTCGCCCTCGGCCTCGATCGGCTGGCTCCCGACCAGCACCCGCAGCCGCCGCGCCAGGTCCTCGACCTCCGCCGGCGCCGCCAGCAGACTGAGCAGGAAGAAGCCGTCGAAGCCATAGCGCGCCAGCAGGTCGCTCTCGCGCACCGCGGCGCGCAGCCGCTGGGCGACCTGCAGCAGCACGAAGTCGGCGACGATCGGCCCGTGCGCGGCGCGGATCGCCTGCAGATTGTCGAGCCCGACGACCGCCCCCGTCACCGCCACGCCGTAGCGCCGCGCCAGGCGCACCGCCTCGTCCACCCGCTGCAGGAGATAGCGGTCGTTGCGCAGCCCGGTGAGCTCGTCGTCGATCTGCAGCGCCGAGGCGCGCAGCTCGAGCTCCTCGACCCGACGGGCGAGGACGTCGCGCTCGCGCTCCGCCTCGCCGGCCCGCTGCTCGAGCTCGATCGACCGCTGCTCCTTGCGCCGCGCCGCGCCGAGCGCCTGCAGAGCACGCTGCAGATCGAACGCGGTGTAGCCCTCCTCGGGCAGCAGGTCGACCGCGCCCAGGCCCTCGATCTCCAGGCCGCCCCCGAGCGCCGCCGCCGGAACGAGCAGGAGCGCCGGCGTCGCCACGCCGCGCTCGCGCAGCCGCTCGAGCTCGCGCCGACCGGCGTCGCCATCCCCGAGCCGCAGCAGCAGGACGGTGCCCGGATCGGCGAGGGCGAGCTCGCTCAGACCGGCCGCCGAGCTGGCGGCGTCGGCCGCGACTCCGGGCGCCGCCCGCCGCAGCAGCCGCTCGAGCTCGGCGAACGCGGCGCCGTCGAGACCGAGCGCGATCAGGTGGTTGGTGGCCATCCTCTAGAGCAGCGCCGCATGGCCGCGCGCCTCGAGCTCGGCCAGGATGCGCCGCACCTCCTGCGAACGCTCGAGCGGCACGACCAGCACGGCATCGCGCGAGCGCACCACCGCCAGGCCCTCGACCCCGAGCACCGCCACCAGCCCGGAGTCGGCGAACAGCAGGTTCCGTGCCGCGTCGAGCGCGATCACCTCGCCAACGATGGCGTTGCCGCGGTCGTCCTGGCGTCGCACCTCCTGCAGCGCCGCCCACGAGCCGAGGTCGCTCCAGCCGCAGTCGAGCGGCAGGGTGGCGACGATCGACAGCTTCTCCATCAGCCCGACGTCGATCGACACCGCCGGCAGCGTGCGGTACAGGCGCGC
Organism: Acidobacteriota bacterium; assembly: GCA_050258075.1. Classification (GTDB taxonomy): domain Bacteria; phylum Acidobacteriota; class Thermoanaerobaculia; order Multivoradales; family JAGPDF01; genus JBLMYC01. The sequence continues at coordinate 5,461 of JBLMYC010000138.1, read as the reverse complement.
GACCCGGCGCCGGTCGCGGCCCATCTTGCGCAGGCCGGCGTGGAGCTCCGGCAGGTGGCGCTCGACCTCGCGCAGCAGGCTGGCGGCGCGAAACACGAAGATGCCGGCGTTCCACAGGTACTCGCCGGAGCGCACGAAGCGGCGGGCGCTCGCCAGGTCCGGCTTCTCGGTGAAGCGGGACACGCGGCGCAGGCCGCTGCGCTCGTCGAGCGTGCGCCCCAGCCGCAGGTAGCCGTAGCCGGTCTCCGGCCAGCGCGGCACGACGCCGAGGGTCAGCACCAGGTCGCGTTCGCGCACCGCTTCGATCGCCTGCCCCAGCCGGGAGCGGAACGCCGCCGGATCGGCCACCCGATGATCGGCCGGCAGGGCCACGATCGGGGCGTCGTGCACGCGCGCCGGCATGCGAGAAAGCGACCAGGAGATCGCGGCAGCGGTGTTGCGCCCCTCGGGCTCGGCCAGGATCTGGCGCCGCGGCACCTCCGGGAGCTGGCGGGCGACCTCGCGGCAAAGCGCCGCCGTGGTGCAGACCCAGATCGCGCTCGGCTCGACCAGCGGCCGGAGCCGCTGGAGTGTCGCCTGCAGCAGCGTCGCCTCGCCGTCGAGAGCGAGGAACTGCTTCGGGCGACGGCGCCGGGAGAGCGGCCAGAAACGGGTGCCGCTGCCGCCGGCGAGGATCAGGGCCTGCGGCGGCGCGGCCGGCGAAGAGCGCTTGGGTTTCACGGCGGGAGTATAGCGGCGGCCTCGGAAGCGCTCCAGGGCTGCTAAGCTCGCCGCGTGCCGCCGCAGCCGCCGAAGCCGAGCCCGCCGGCCGAGCCCGCCGCGGCGTCGACGCCGACGCCGACGCCGGAGACCGTCATGCGCACCTGCCCGAACTGCGGCGCCGAGCTCCTCGAGCGCAAGTGCAAGCTGTACTGCCCGCGTCCGGGCTGCGGCTTCTACCTCTCCTGCGCCGACTTCTACTGAGGCGGCGTGCAACGCCCGCGACGGCCGGCTAGACGCGGTCGGCACTCTCCCGCACCAGCGACCACACCGCCCGCAACCGCTCCTCGCCGGTGCGCAGGTTGCCGATTGCCAGGCGCAGCACGAAGCGGCCGCGCAAGCGGGTCTGGGACAGGAGCGCCAGCCCGCTGGCGTTGACCGCAGCGAGCAGCCGCTCGTTGCGTCCGTCGGACTCCGCCGCACCGCACCCCGCGTCGCGCAGCCGGAAGCAGACCGTGCTGAACGGCACCGGCGCCGCGACCTCGAAGCGCGGATCGGCCGCCACCCATTCGGCGAAGCGGCGCGCCATTGCGCAGTGGGCGCGGATGCGCAGGCGCAGGCCCTCGACCCCGAAGGCGCGCACCACCATCCACAGCTTGAGGGCGCGGAAACGCCGGCCGAGCTGGATGCCGTAGTCCATCAGGTTGGTGGCGCCCTCGCTGGTCTGCAAGTAGTCGGGGACGAGGGTGAAGGCCTCGCGCAGCAGGCGCGGGTCGCGCAGCAGCAGCACCGAGCAGTCGACCGGCACGAACATCCACTTGTGCGGATTGATCACGATCGAGTCGGCGCGCTCGAGGCCGGCGAACCACGGACGCATCTCGGGACAGATCGCCGCCGCCCCGCCGTACGCCGCGTCGACGTGCAGCCACAGGCGCTCGCGCTCGGCGATTGACGCCAGCGCGGCGAGCGGATCGACGCTGGTCGTCGAGGTGGTGCCGGCGGTCGCCACCAGCGCCAGCGGATGGCGCCCGGCGCGGCGGTCCTCGGCGATCGCCCGTTCGAGCGCCCGCGGGTCGAGGCGGAAGGCGTCGTCGCTCTCGACCCGGCGCACGTTGTCGAGCCCGAGGCCGAGCGCCAGGGCGCCCTTGTCGACCGAGGAGTGGGCCTGGTCGCTGGCGTAGACGACGAGCGGCGGCACTTCGGCTCGTCCCGCGAGACCGCGCTCGCGCACCGCGAACGGGACGCGCTGGCGCGCCGCGGCGAGGGCGAGGAAAGTCGAGATCGAGGCGGTGTCGTTGATGTGGCCGCGGAACTCGGCGGGCAGCGCGAGCATCTGACGCAGCCAGTCGCACGCCAGCTCCTCGAGCTCGGTCGCCGCCGGACCGGTGCGCCACAGCATGGCGTTCACGTTGAGCGCCGCGGTCAGCGCCTCGGCGACGATCCCGGGCGCCGAGCCGGTGATGCCGAAGTAGGCCAGGAAGCCGGGATGGTTCCAGTGCGTGGTCGCCGGCAGGACGATGCGCTCCCAGTCGGCGAGGATCGCGTCGAGCGGCTCGCCCTGCTCGGGCGGCGCCGGCGGGAGCTGGGCGCGCACCGCGCCCGGCCCGATCGGCGGCAGCACCGGGCGCTCGCCGACATGCTCGAGGTAATCGGCCACCAGGTCGGCGACCCGGTGCATGGCGGCGCGCAGATCGGCGTTCGGCAGGTCGGCGCTCGCGCGGCGCTCGGCCGCGAGATCGAGCGGCGGCGGCGATGAGGATGCGCTGGTCATGGAGGAATCTTACGGCCAGCCGTGACCGACCCGCCGCAGCGGGCAGCGCCGCGAAACAGCGCGGCCCCGACGCGCGTCATCGCGCACCGGGGCCACGGGAAAAACCGGGCGAGCGGGTTCTCTACTTGCCGCCCTTGGCCTTCGCCCGCTGCAGCTCGTCGTCGATCAGCCGCGCGATCGACTCATACGGCGCCGCGCCACCCGGCACCTGGCGGCCGTTCACGAACAGCGCCGGCGTGCCGTTGACACCGATCTTGCTGCCCAGCTCGACCTCGGCCTGCACCTTGGGAGCGTACTTGCCGTTGTCCAGGCAGGCATTGAACTGGTCGGTCTTGAGCCCGATCTTCTGCGCCTTCTCCTTCAGCGACGGGACGTCGAGCTTGTCCTGCTCCTTGAACATCGCGTCGTACATCTCCCAGAACTTGCCCTGCTCCTGGGCGCACAGCGAGGCCTCGGCGGCCTTCTGCGCGTTGGGATGGATCGAGGTGAGCGGGAACTGGCGGTACACCACCCGCACGTTGTTCGGGTAGTTCTTGCGCACCTGCTCGATCGACGGCACGACGCGCGAGCAGAACGGGCACTGGAAGTCGGAGAACTCGACCAGCACCACCGGCGCGTCCTTCGGTCCGAACGACGGGGCCGAGGGATCATCGATCAGGGCGCGACGCTCGGCCGCCTTCTGGATCTCCTCGGCGTCGCGCTGCTCCTGCAGCATGTTCTTCACCGCGTGCTGCTTCTCGAGCTTGGCCAGGTACTCGTCGATCGCGGCCTGCTGGCGCTGGTTCTCGAGGTACTGGCGGATGCGATCGGTCACCTGCTCCTTGGGAACGCGGATCTGCGCCTTCTTCTCTTCGTAGAACTTGTCGATGTCCGCATCGGTGACCTTGGCGACCTTGGAGCGCGCTTCCTGGTTGAGCAGCTCCTCCTTGGTCAGCTTCTGCTTCGCCGCCTCGAGGTCGAGCAGCCGGTCGCGGATCGCCTGCTCCAGGACCTGGTCGATGACGTTGGGCTGGCTGGCCAGGATCTGCTTGATGATCACCGCCTCGACGTCCTGCTGGGTGATCGTGGTGTTGTCGACGGTGGCGAGCACCTTGGCGCTCGCGGGCGCCGGCGACGGCGCGGGGGCCGCCTTAGCTGCGGGTTCGGCGGCGGCGAGCGGCGCGGTCAGCCAGGCACCGAGCAGGGCGGCACCGGCCAGAGCGAGACCGAGCGCGACGGGGGACTTGCGCGAGAGGTTCATGGGGCTTCGACGGCTCCTTGTCTGCGGGTTTTTCGAGGCGCCGGTTGGGACCGGCCCGGAACCCAGCATGTTAGCGCGGCCCAACCCCCGTCGCAACCGCCGTCGAGCCGGGTGTGGTGGCTCGGTTTGGGTCTCTCCGCTCGCGGGCGGACGCAGTACACCCCGACTCATCGGAGCCAATCAAGGTCCGTGGGCCTTCCGCCTTCGCTCCGAGACCCAAACTGAGCCACTACCCGAGGCGGGATGGTGTTCCGCGGATCGAGGCCGGTTCAGGAGATCTCGGCCGCCGCCAGACGGCGCGCCAGGAGGCCTTCCAGGATGCGCTCCGCACCGATGCCGCGCAGCCGCAGGTCGCCGCCACCGAGCAGATCCTCGGCCAGGGCGAGGAGGGCCCGGCGCCAGGCCGGCGCCAGGCCCGGACGCTCGCTCGCTCGCAGCGCCGCGGCCGCCGCCACCGCCCAGGGCCGGCCGGCGCGCGGGTCGGCGAAGTCGGCCGCCTGGGCCAGCGCACCGGCGGCGGCCAGGATGTAGACCGCCGCGCCCGAGCCGACGTAGGCATCCACCGCTCCGCCGAGCCGCGCCGCGGCGCGCTCGACCGCCTCCGGGTCGACCGCTTCGGCGGGACCGAGATAGATGGCGAGCGAGCGGCTGCGCAGCGTCGGCAGCAGGTCGAGCCGTGACGGGCAGAGCAGCAGGAAGTGCCGCGGCGCATGGCTCGGCGGCTCCTCGAGCAATTTGAGGAGCGCGTTCGCCGCCTCGCCCGACAGGGTGTCGGCCTCGGCGATCACGAACACCTGGCCGCGCGCCTCGAAGGGCATCGACTGCGCCGCCTGCACCAGGCCGCGCGCCGCCTCGACCGAAGTCGAGGTCTTGAGGTCACGCTGGACGACGGTGAAATCGGGGTGGAAGACCTCGCCGCCCTCACCCGGCCAAGCGATGCGCCGACAGTGACGGCAGACGCCGCAAGGGCGCGCCGCGGCCACCGCCTCGCAGAGCAGCAACCGGGCGAGACCGAGCGCCGCCGCGCGCCGCGCTTCGACGCTGCCGCCGTGCAGGATCACCGCCGGATACAGGCGACCCTCGCGCGCCGCGCTCTCCGCCGCCGCCAGGCTCATCCGCCGTCCCCCGGTCCGGCCAGACCCGCGAGCGCCGCGCGCACCTGCGCGTCGGTCGCTGCCAGCTCGCCGGCGGCGCGGATCACCCGGAAGCGTGCCGGCTCCTGTTCGGCGAGGTCGAGGTAGCCGCGGCGCACGCGCTCGTAGAAGGCCAGCGTCTCGGCGTCCAGTCGGTCGCCGGTCGAGGCGCCGCGGCGCCGGTGCGCCAGCTCCGCCGGCACGTCGAAAAGCAGGGTGATGTCGGGCCGCCGCCCGCCGGTTGCGAGCTCGTCGGCGGCGCGGATCACCGCCAGCGGCACGCCTCGCCCGCAGCCCTGGTACGCCAGCGTCGAATCGGTGAAGCGGTCGCACAGCACGTGCTCGCCGGCGGCGAGCGCGGGCTCGATCACCTCGCGCAGGTGCTGGCGCCGGCTGGCGAACAGCAGCAGGGTCTCCACCGTTCCGTCCATGCCGGCGTGCTGCGGATCGAGGAACAGCTCGCGCACCGCCTGGCCGAGCCGGGTGCCGCCGGGCTCGTACGTCGTCCGCACCCGCGCGCCGTGCTCCTCGAGCCAGCGCGCGGCGCGCCCGACGTGGGTCGACTTGCCGCTCCCGTCGAGCCCCTCGAAAGTGATGAAGCGCGGCGGCATGGTCGCC
>JBLMYC010000137.1:0-5161 GCA_050258075.1 Acidobacteriota bacterium | reverse complement strand
CTCGGCGCCGGCACCATCCTCTCCAACTTCCGCCATGACGCCGCGGAGATCCGCATCCCCCTCGCTGACGGCACCCGCCTCCCAACCGGCCGGCGCAAGCTTGGCGCAATCCTCGGTGACTCGGTGCTGACCGGCTGCAACGCGGTGCTTCACCCCGGCACGATCGTCGGCCGCGAGACCGAGATCTACCCCGGGGCGCAGCTGCGCCCCGGCGTCTATCCCGCGGCGAGCATCGTCAAGCTGCGTCAGGAGCTGGAGGTCGTCGAGAAGCGGACCGGCGGTCCGGCTCAGGCCGGCGCCACTTCCGGATAGCGCACCACGACCAGGGTACGGTCGTCGGCCGGCGGGGCGTGGCCGCCGAAGGTCTCGACCTCGGCGAACAGCGCCGCGATCACTTCGGCGGCGCCCTTGCCGCGGTGCGCGCGGGCGGCCTCGATCAGGCGCTCGACGCCGTACTCCTCGCGACCGCCGGCGGTCGAGCGCGTGGTCTCGACGATGCCATCGGTGTACAGCACCAGCATGTCGCCGGGCTGCAGGCGCACGAAGCCGCGCTCGTACGTGGCGTCGGCGAGCGGGCCGAGCACGGCGCCGCCCTCCTCGAGCATTCTCACGCGGCCGTCGGCGGCGAGGTGGAACGGCGGCGGATGGCCGGCGTTGACGTAGATGAACACGCCGTTCAGCTCGAGCTCGCCGTAGAACATCGACACGAAGCGGCTGGTCAGGGTCGAACGGTGGATGATGTTGTTCAACCGCTCGACCGTGCGCACAATCTTGAAGTCGCGGCCCAGGCCCATGCGCAGACCCATGTAGATGTCGCGCACCTGCAGCGCCGCCGGCAGTCCATGGCCCGAGACGTCGGCGATCGCCAGTCCGAGGATCTTTTCGGTCAACGGGATGTAGTCGTAGAAGTCGCCGCCCACCGAGTCCATCGCCTCGCTGCGCCCGGCGAGGTCGTAGTTGCCGTACGTCGGCACCCGGCGCGGCAGGATCGAGGCCTGGATGCGCCGCGCCTGGCGGAAGATGTCCTCGAAGCGCTCGCGGCGGATGCGCTGGTTGATCACCTGGCGCAGGATGCCGAGCGAGAAGACCACGTCCTCCCCCGGCGTGCCGGGCGGCACGTCGAAGGCCAGAATGTAGTCCTCGTCGCCGACCTCGACCGCGGCGAACTGCTGCACGCCGAGCATCTCCTCGATGCCGAGGTCGATGCGCGGGTCGTTCGTTCCCATGAACACCGTGCCGTTCTCGATCACCGCCTCGATCGGGGCGTACGTGGCCGGGATGCTGAAGCCGATCGGCCCCGGCCGCGTCGTGCCGATCGAGGCCTGCAGGACGTACGCCGGGCCTTCGCGGTGATACAGGCGCGCGCCGGACAGCCCGAGCTGCTCGCGGAAGCGGTCGAGGATCGCCTCGGCCACGGCCTGGACCGAGGACCCCAGCTCGGCCGAGGTCTCGATCGACTCGGCGAGTTGCTCCACCTGGCGCATCAGCTCGCGGTAGTTCACCGCCCGCGCCTCCTTGGCGACCGTCAAACGACCTCCTCGTTCTTCAGTGGTTGTCGATCAGGGCGCGCACGATCGAGTCCTGCGCGCCGTGCGCCCAGCCGCGCACTCCGTTGCACAGGATCGAGAACGCGTACAGCTTGCCGGAGCGCGCCCGGGCGTAGCCCGACAGCGATGAGACACCGTCGAGCGTGCCGGTCTTGGCCAGCACGTTGCCGGCGTAGGGGCGCGAGGCGAGCCGGTGACGCCAGCTGAGGCCGTCCTCGCCGCTGTATGCCAGCGAGCGCATGAACTCGCGTCCGTGCGGGCTCTGGTACATGTAGCGCAGCAGCCGGGTGATCTGGCTGGGCGCGTAGCGGTCGTTGCGGCTCATGCCGGAACCGTCGACCTGGCTGTAGGTCCCGGCGGTGATGCCGACCCGGGCCAGGAACTCGTGCATCGCCCGCGCTCCCGCCTGCCAGCTCCCTTCACCGCAGCGCACCCGGCCGAGCAGCTTGAACAGGCTCTCGGCGTAGAAGTTCTGGCTCAGCTTGTTGGTCGTCTCGATCGAGGACTGCAGGTCCGAAGTGTGCTCGGTGACCTCTTCCCAGCCACCGGGCGGCACCCGCCAGACGCGCTCGGTCGTGCCCTCGATCTTGATTCCCTCTTCGCGCAGCGCGTCGCGCAGCGCGGCACCGAAAAAGGCGACCGGGTCGGGCACCGTCAGCACCGCCTCCTCGCCCGCCGAGCGCAGCGCGACCCGCCCCCCGACCTGGATCTCCTGGCCGTCGGCCGAGCGGCCGACGTAGACCGCCTGCTGGCGCGGCGAGGCCACCGTCACGGCGCTGTTGGCGATGCGGTAGAGATCCACCGGCGGTTCGAGCACGACGGTCGCCGGCGCGCCGACGCCGGCGCCCGGCACCACCCGCACGGTGATCGTGTTGTCGTTGAACGAGAGGTCGGCGACCGGCGCCTCGTACCAGCGCTCGCGCTGATCGCGCGGCCAGTCGGGGTGGATCTCCTGGCCGTCGAAGAAGCCGCTGACCAGGAACAGGCGGCCGCGCACGCGTGTGATGCCGCGACGGTGTAGGTCCGCGGCCCAGCGGCGGAACACCGCGTACTCGTCGCCGCCGAACTGGCGGCCGGAGATGTTGGGATCGCCGCCGCCGACGATCGCCAGGTCACCCTGCAGCTCGCCGTTCTCGATCGAACCGTTGGCCAGCACCCGCGTCTCGAGCAGATACCCCGGGCCGAGCGCATCCAGCGCCGCGGCGGTCGTGAACAGCTTGGTGTTCGAGGCGACCACCCGCGGACGGTCGGGATCGAGGGCGTAGACCGTGGCGCCGGTGTCGACGTCGATGATGTTCACCCCGACGTCACGCGCCACCCGCCGCGCCGCCGCGACCGCGGCTTCGAGGCGCGAGGCGCTGGCGGTGGTCGGCGGCAGCGTCGTGGGGCGCGCGGCGCGCAGCGACCCACCGCCCGACGCCTTCGGACTCGACTTGGCGGAGACCAGCGTGGCGACCAGCGCGAGAGCCAGGAAGACGACGGCAACGCCGCGCCGCGGTCGCCGCAGCGCGGCGCGATCCTTCCCCTGTACTCGCTCGGCCAACCGTTCGATCTCCGTCCTCGCGCCGTGGCGACCCCGGCAACCCGCCGGGGCGTTGTGCCCGATCTATTGAATTATGCCACGGCTCCGGCCTCAGTTGATGCTGCGCTGCTTCTCCCGCGCATCGGCGAGCGCCGCGCGCACCGCCGCGTGGTCCGCCGCCTCGGGGGCCTCGACCAGGTAGCGCTCGAAGTCCTCGACGGCCTGTCCGTACCAGCCCAGGCGGGCGCACAGCACGCCGCGGTCGCGACGCAGCGCGGCGCTCTCCGGGAACAGGGTGAGCACCCGCTCGATCGCACCGATCGCCCGCTCCAGATCGCCGCGCTGCAGGTAGATGCCGCGCAGGTTGTTCAGCATGCGGGCGAGGATCGAGCGCGCGCCGACCGGCTGCAGGTGCTCGGGCTCGAACACCACGCGGCCGGCGCTCAGCCGCTCGAGCAGCTCGCGGCAGTCCTGCTCGGCGAGGATGCGACCGCCCTCGTAGGGGTCGAGAAACACCGCCGGCTGCAGCGCGTGACGGAGCAGGAAATGGCCCGGGAAGCCGACTCCCAGCAGGGGCACGCCAGCCCCCCTCCCGACCTCGATGCCGACGATGGCGAGCGAGATCGGGATGCCGAGGCGCCGATCCAGCACGTCGTTGAGGAAGCTGTTGCGCGGGTCGTAGTAGTCCTCGGTGTTGCCGCGCAGGCCGAGCTCCCCGTACAGGAATCCGGTCAGCGCCTCGAGCCGCTCGAGGTCGCCGCTCGCCGCCTCCACCCGGTGCCGGGCGGTCCCGGCGAGCTCCTCCAGGCGCCGCAGGTACGCCGGGATGTCGAGCCCCGGGTATTCCTCGGCGGCGACCAGCAGCGCGGCCTCGGCGAGGGGCAGCGCCTCGTCCTCGCGGGCGGCGAGCGCCGCGAAGCGCTGGGCGGCCTGGGAGTTCTTGAGCAACGTCACTGTTCCGATGCTACCCGAGACCGCCGGCGGGTGTGCCGGTCGCGCCCCGACCGGTCCGCGACCCGGAGGCGATAGGATGCCCGTCATGAATCGCGTCCAGGCTTGGCAGACCGTCACCGAGCACGTGCAAGCCGTGGGACTGCGCCGCCACATGCTGGCGGTCGAGGCCGCGATGCGCTTCTACGCGCGCCAGCTCGGCGCCGACGAGGAGGTCTGGGGGCTCACCGGCCTGCTGCACGACTTCGACTGGGAGATCCACCCGACCCTCGAGGCGCATCCGAAGGAGGGCATCCCCATCCTGCGCCAGCGCGGCGTCGACGAGAACGTCCTGCGGGCGATCGCCGCGCACAACACCGAGGGCACCGGGGTCGAGCGCGAGCGCCCGATCGACTTCGCCCTGCTCGCCTGCGACGAGGTCACCGGCCTGGTGATCGCCGCCGCCCTGGTGCGCCCGTCCAAGGACGTCCGCGACGTCGAGCTCAAGAGCCTGCAGAAGCGCTGGAAGGAGAAGGCCTTCGCCGCCGGGGTCGACCGCCCGCACGTCGAGCAGGCGACCGCCGACTTCAGCCACGCCTGCTTCGGCGGCGGGCTCGCGCTCTGGGACCACGTGCAGAACGTCCTCGCCGCGATGCAGGAACGCGCCGCCGACCTCGACCTCGACGGGCGTCTCGCTCAGCCGGCCCCGTGAGGAGCCCCGCCATGCGCCGCCTCTCCGTTCTCGTCGCCCTCGCCGTCGCCAGCGTCTGCGGCTCGCTTCCCGCGGCTGCCGGCGCCGCTGCCATGGCGGGATGGGAAGGCGCCGCCAACCTCGGCGTCGAAGTGAAGAGCCGCGACGGGCAACCGGTGCAGGGGGCGCGCGTCACGCTCCTGCGCGAGAGCCTGCAACCCGCCCAGGGTCCGCCGCCTCTGCTCACCGATAGCGAGGGCCAGGCCGCGTTCTCGGGCCTCGCCGAAGGCGAATGGCGGGTGGACGTCGCTCACCCCGACTTCATGGCGTTCACCGCCTACGTCGACGTCCGCAAGGGCAAGGAGGGCAAGAGCACCTTCGCGGCGCAGATCGCCACCGCCAGCTCGTGGGCGATCCTGCGGGTCACCTACTACAAGCCGCGCGGCCCGGCGGGAAGGCCCGCCGAAGCGC
>JBLMYC010000136.1:0-15709 GCA_050258075.1 Acidobacteriota bacterium | reverse complement strand
CCTTCGGTGGCATCAACCTCGAGGACATCAAGGCGCCGGAGTGCTTCGAGATCGAGAAGCGGCTCAAGGCCACGATGTCGATCCCGGTCTTCCACGACGACCAGCACGGCACCGCGATCATCGCCGGTGCCGCGCTGCTCAACGCGCTGGAGGTCGCCAACAAGAAGATCGGCGACGTGAAGGTGGTGTTCTCGGGCGCCGGAGCGGCGGCCTTCGGCTGCCTGTGGCTGTGGCTGCAGCTCGGCGTGCGCAAGGAAAACATCATCCTCTGCGACCGCAAGGGCCCGATCTACAAGGGACGCACCGAGCACGTCGACGCGCTGAAGTTGGAGTACGCCGCAGACACCAAGGCGCGCACCCTCGCCGAGGCGATGGTCGGCGCCGATGTCTTCATCGGCCTGTCGGTCGCCAAGATGGTGACCCCCGAGATGCTGCGCGGGATGGCGCGCGACCCGATCGTTTTCGCGATGGCGAACCCGACGCCCGAGATCGGCTACGACGAGGCGGTGGCGGCGCGACGCGACGTGATCATGGCCACCGGCCGCAGCGACTACCCGAACCAGGTCAACAACGTGCTCGGCTTCCCGTTCATCTTCCGCGGGGCGCTCGACGCGCGGGCGACCGACATCAACGACGAGATGCAGCTCGCCGCTTGCCGCGCGCTCGCCGAGCTGGCGCGCGAGGACGTGCCCGACTCGGTGCTCAAGGCCTACGGCGTCGAGCACATGCACTTTGGCCGCGAGTACCTGATCCCCAAGCCGTTCGACTACCGGGTGCTGCTGCGGGTGCCGCCGGCGGTCGCCCGGGCGGCGGCGGAGACCGGCGTCGCCCGCACTCCGATCAAGGACGAGCGCGACTACGTGGCGCACCTCGAGACCATGATCTCGCGCCGCCTGGAGCTGATGCGCCACGTGGTGGAGCGGGCGCGGCGCGAGCCCAAGCGCATCGTCTTCCCGGAAGGCGAGCACGAGAAGATCGTGCGCGCCGCGAAGATCCTGGTCGAAGAGGGCATCGCGCACCCGATCCTCCTCGCCCGGCGCGAGGCGATCGCGCCGATGCTGCGCGAGCTCGAGCTGCCGGAGGAGAAGATCACGATCATCCACAACGCCGAGTCGCCGAAGCTCGAGGCCTACGCCACCGCGTTCCACGAGCTGCGCCGCCGGCACGGAGTGACGCTGGAGGATGCCCGCAAGGCGGTGCAGGAGCGCAACTACTTCGGCGCCATGATGCTGCAGCAGGGCGACGCCGACGGGCTGGTCTCCGGCTTGACGATGTACTACCCCGACACGATCCGCCCGGCCCTGCAGGTGATCCACACCCGGCCCGGCGTGCGGCGGGTGTCCGGCTGCTACATCCTGGTGCTGCGCGACCGCCTGTTCTTCCTCGCCGACACCACGGTGAACATCGACCCGACACCCGAGGAGCTGGCGGAGATCGCGGTGCTGACCGCCGAGTTCGCCGAGCGCTTCCGGGTCAAGCCGCGGGTGGCGATGCTGTCGTTCTCGAACTTCGGGTCGACGCGCCACGCCTCGAGCGAGAAGGTCAGGCGGGCCACCGAGATCGCCCAGCGCCTGGCGCCCGGCCTGGAGATCGACGGCGAGATGCAGGCGGACACCGCCGTCCTCGAAAGTGTCCTCGAGGAGGACTATCCGTGGAGCCGGCTGCAGGCGCCGGCCAACGTGCTGATCTTCCCCGAGCTCAATTCGGCCAACATCGCCTACAAGTTGATCTGGCGGCTGGCCGATGCCGAGGCCATCGGGCCCATCCTGCTCGGCCCGGCACGGCCTGTGCACGTGCTGCAGCGCGGAGTCGAGGTGAGCGACATCGTGAATGTCGCCGCGATCGCGGTGGTCGACGCGCAGGAGCTCGAGGCTCGGCGCCGACGGGCCGCGGCCGGCGTGGAGGGTCCAGCCGGGCGGGTAGAAGTTCCCGTCGCTTGAGAGGGCCCGGGGTCTGGACTACAATCCGGTTGACTCGCTTAACCGACAGGAGGCTCGATTTATGAAGCGTTTGCTGGGGATCGTACTCAGTGGCGCGCTGCTCGCCTTGGCGCTGGTCGCCGCGGCGGCAGGTGCCGGGGACAAGCCGCGCATCGCGGTGCTGGAATTCAAGAACAAGGCGGACAACCAGTGGTGGTACCACGGGGGCGCGACTGCCGCGCAGGACGTGTTCGTCACCGAGCTCGTCAAGAGCGGCAAGTTCCGGGTCATCGAGCGCGAGCAGCTCGACGCGTTGATGCGGGAGAAGGGGCTGTCGCTGTCGGGGGACATCGATCCGTCGACGGCGATCAAGGCCGGTAAGCTGCTCGGCCTGAACTACCTGCTGACCGGGGCGGTGACCGAGTACGGCGAGACCGACGTCGGCGGCGGTGGGTTCGGGATCAGCGCCGGCAAGAAGAAGTTCGTGGCGGCCATGAACGCCCGCCTGATCAACACCACGACCGGTGAGATCGTCTGGGCCGACGAAGGCCGCGGCGAGGAGTCTTCGGTCAAGGTCAGCGTGTTCGGCGTCGGTGGCGGCGTCGATGACTCGCGGATGTTCGACAAGGTGCTCAAGCCCATCATCCAGAAGCTGGTGGCGAGCATGAAGGCCGCCGACATCTAGGCGAAGTCGATCGACGTTCGGGCGGTTCGCCGCGCCGGAAAAGAAAACGGGCCGGGGATTTTCCCCGGCCCGTTCGTCGTTTCTGGGAATCGGTCGCGGCTCAGCCGCCGCGCGAGAAGCTGATTGCCAGGTCCACCCACATCTTCACCCGCACTCCGTTCTTGGTGGCCGGGCTGAAGCTCAGTCGCCGCGCTGCGTCGACCGCCGCCTCGTCGAAGCCGAAGCCGACCTTGCGGTCCCGCAACTCGACCTGGCTCACCTGGCCGTTCTCGTCGACCAGCAGCCTGACCACCACCGTCGCCTGCATGCGATTGGCGCGCCGCGCCATCTCCGGGAAGCGAGTCTGGATGTCGTTGACCCGCCGCGGCGGGATGACTCCCGGTCCGGGAAGCACGAGGTCGCCGACGTGGACCTCCTGGACCGGCGGCGGCGCGGCGGGGGTGGGTGCTGGAATGCTCGCCGCCGGGGACGGAACGGGCGTCGGGGTGGCTGGCGGGCTCGACACTGGGGCGGGCGACGGTGCCACCGGGCTGGGGGCCGGGACTGCAACGCTTGGCTTGGGCGAGGGCGGTGGGCTCGGGATCACCGGTCGGGCCACCGGCGCAGGAGCGCGCCGAGCGTCGTCGAGCTGCTTTTGCAGGGTCGCGAGCTGGTCGTCGTACTTCTTCTTGAGGTTCGACTCGTTGGCCTGCAGGCGCTCCTGGATCATCTTGTCGATCTGCGCCTGGAGCTGCTCGGCGCTGGGACCCGCGGGAGCCGCGGGAGTGGCGGCGGGCGTCGGTTCGGGCGCCGGCGCCGGGCTCGAGCCGCCCCGGTTCATCATCAGGAAGATGATGCCCCCGAGCACCACGGCGCCGACCGCGGCCGCGATCATCACCGTCTTGTTGGGGCCCGACTTGGCGACCGCCGCCGACATCGCGGGCTCCTCGCGCACCGAGGTCTCCTCCTTGAGGCCGAAGCGCGGGGCGGCCGGCGGCGGTGCCGTCGCGGCCGGAGCTGCGGCGGTCGGTAGCGGCATTCGCTTCTCCGCTGCCATCTCCTGGGTCTCGCGCTCGATCTCATCGCGGAAGAGGTTGTGCATGAAGAACGCGAGGTTGAAGGTGGTCGGGTTGTAGTGGCCGTCCATCATCAGCCGGCTCAGCCCCTTGTGCCAGGTCACCACGTCAGGGACGCGCTGGTCGCGAGGCACCAGGCTGCGCTTGAGCAGGTTCGAGATGTCGGCCGGGATCGCGGTGCCCTCGTTGGCGAGCATCGCCTGATCGATGATCGGGCCGTAGCCCGCCGCGGTCGGCAGCGGCAGCGGCTCGCCGGTCAGGAGCTCGAACAGGATGCCGCCCAGCGAGTACACGTCGTCGGCCTTGTGCACCGCGCCCCCGGCCAGCGCTTCGGGCGCCAGGAAGCGCGCAAACTGCTCGCGTCCGCCGGTGGTCGAGGCGTAGGGCCGCAGCGCCGGCGAAACCTCGAAGCCGAGCAGACGGGTCTCGCCCTCGTTCGACAGCATGACCAGGTGGGGCACCAGGAAGCCGTGCAGGACGCGCTCGTCGCCGAAGCGCGTCTCGCAGGCGACGGCCAGCGCGAGAGCGATGCGCTCGGTGATCAGCAGGGCGTGGTCGAGCGGCACCGGCGAGCCCTTCTTCGACGACTGGTCGAGCAGCACGCCGAGGTTCTTGCCCGAGATGTAGTCGTAGGCGACGTACGGCGTGCCGCGCACCTGTCCCATGTCGACGCCGTCGCCGATGTTGGGGTTCTTGAGAGCCTGCTGGAGGGCGGCGCGCCCCGACACCTTCTGCCAGAGCTGCTCGCCCTCGATGCCGGGGCCGTTGAACACCCGCAGCAGGACCACGCGCTCGAGCCCCTGCTTGCCGACCTTCCCGGCGCGGAAGGTCTCGCCGAGCGGGTCCTCGCTCACTTTCTTGAGCAGCACATAGCTGCCAAACAATTCACGCGTGGCCATAGTCCCTCCCGTGAGACACCCTTAGTACACCAGCCCCTCGAGCCTGTCAATGCAGGGCGTCGGGCCATGACCCCGGTACCGACCCCGCGCCCGCGCGGCGTCCTATCGTCGCTCCCGTCGTTCGCGCCAGTAGCGCTTCTGGAAGATCTCGACGTTGCGATTGTGCTCGGCCAGCGTCGCGGCGAAGGCATGCGTGCCGTCGTTGCGGGCGACGAAGTAGAGGTAGGGCACGTCGGCCGGCCGCGCCGCGGCCTCGAGGCTCTTGGCGCCGGGCGAGCAGATCGGCCCGGGCGGCAGGCCGGCGACGCGGTAGGTGTTGTAGGGATCGTCGATCGAGAGATCGGCCTTGTGGATCGTTCCGTCGTAGCGTCCGTGGCGGCGCAGCGCGAAGACCACGGTCGGATCGGCGTACAGACCCATGCCGAGCCGCAGGCGGTTGGCATAGACGCCGGCGATCACCGGGCGCTCCTCGTCGCGGCGGGCCTCCTGCTCGACGATGCTGGCGAGCGTCACGATCCGGCGCACCGCGAGCGGCGCTCCCGGGTCGAGCAGCGGACGGATCTCGGCGTCGAAGCGCCGGCGGAAGGTCCGCACCAGCGTGGCGACGATCTCGGCCTCTGGCGTGCCGCGCGCGAAGGCGTAGGTCTCGGGGAAGAGGTAGCCCTCGAGGTCGGGGGCCTGCGGATCGAGGTCGCGAATCGGGCCCGGGTCGCGCATTGCGACCAGCAGGCGGCTGCGCTCGCCCAGACCCGCCTGGACGAGGCGATCGGCGATCGCCTCCATGTCGAGGCCCTCGGGGAGGGTGACCGGATGGAGGACGACGTCACCGCGCACCAGCTTGGCGAGGACCTCGGCCGGCGCGAGCGGGCCCTGGAAGTGGTACTCACCGGCGCGCAGGGTCGGGCGGCCGAGGCGGTAGTCGAGAACGAGGCGGGCGAAGCGCGCATCGCGCAGCACACCCGCGCCCTGCAGCTGGTTCAGGATGTGCTGCACTCCGGCGCCCGGAGCGATCACGACGGTCGCCTCGGCGCCCGGGTAGCCCTGGTACGGTCGGGAGAGGACGTAGATCGCTGCCCCGGCACCGGCGAGGGCGAGCAGGGCCAGCGAGACGACGACGACCAGTAGGCGGCCCAGCAGGCGGCGCGCGGTCACGGGCGGTGGCTCCGGTCGAGTGTTTCCTGGAGCAGGATCTGGGCCGCCACGACGTCCAGGCGCCCAGGGTCGCGGCGCGGGTCGATGCCGGCAGCGCGCAGTCGGGCGGCCGCCTCGCTCGAGGTCAGCGTCTCGTCGACCAGTTCGTAGGGCAGGCCGCAGGCGGCGGCGAGGCGGGCGGCGAAGCGGGCGGCGCGAGCCGCCGCCGGGCCCCGGCTGCCGTCGCGGCCGCGGGGCTCGCCGACCACCAGGCGACCGACGGACTCGCGCCGAGCGAGTGCGGCGATCTCGGCGATCGCCTGGGGATCGGAGCGGCGGGCGACCGCGGTGAGGGGAACGGCGACCCGCCCGTCTTCGTCGGAGATCGCGAGACCGATCCGCCGCTCGCCGAAATCCACCCCGAGAGCGCGCATGGAGCCGGTACTCTGGCCCGCCGGCCGAGGGGTGTCAATGTGCTAGGATCCCGCTGCTGTACGCAGCCGTTTCATCAGCCTCCAACGCCGCCGGAAGGCGGTTTTGAATCAAGAGGTTAGCGAGATGAGCGAGATCGTCATCCTGAGCGCCGCGCGGACGCCCATCGGGTCGTTCCAGGGCGCCTTCAAGGACCTCCCCTCGCCCCAACTCGGGGCGCGCGCCATCCGTGGCGCGATCGAGCGTGCCGGCCTCGAACCGAGCGACATCGAGCAGGTCAACATGGGCTGTGTGCTGACCGCCGGCATCGGCCAGGCTCCGGCCCGCCAGGCAACTCTTGCCGCCGGCTGCCCGGAGACGACCAGCGCCCTGACCGTCGGCAAGGTCTGCGGCTCGGGCATGAAGGCGGTGATGATCGCCGCCAACGACCTGCGCTGCGGCGACGCCGAGCTGGTGGTGGCGGGCGGCATGGAGAGCATGAGCCAGGCGCCGTACCTGGCGGCCAACGTGCGCGACGGCCTGCGCCTCGGGCACGGCAAGCTGCTCGATTCGATGATCCACGACGGGCTGTGGGACCCCTACGGCAACGTCCACATGGGAAGCTGCGGCGAGCTCTGCGCGCGCGAGTACAAGTTCGATCGCGCCGCCCAGGACGCCTACTCCGTCGAGAGCTATCGTCGCGCCCGCGCCGCCGCCGAGAGCGGCGTCACGGCGAGCGAGATCGTGGCGGTCGAGATCCCGCAGCGCAAGGGCGACCCGCTGCGTGTCGAGCGCGACGAGGAGCCGTTCAAGGCCGATCTCGCCAAGATGGCCGCGCTGAAGCCCGCCTTCGAGAAGGACGGCACGATCACCGCCGCCAACTCCAGCAAGATCAACGACGGCGCGGCCGCGCTGGTGCTGACGACCGCCGAGCGCGCCAAGGCCCTGGGGCGCAAGCCGCTGGCGCGCATCGTCGCGCATGCCACCGCGGCGCAGAAGCCGGAGTGGTTCACGACCGCTCCCGTGCTGGCGATCCGCAAGGTGCTCGAGCGCGCCGGTCTCGGGATCGGTGACATCGATCTCTACGAGATCAACGAGGCGTTCGCGGTCGTCGCCATGGCCTGTGCGCGCGACCTCTCGATTTCCGCCGACAAGCTGAACGTGCGCGGTGGCGCGGTGGCGCTCGGTCATCCGATCGGCGCCTCCGGAGCGCGGATCCTGGTGACGCTTCTCGCTGCCCTCGCCGAACGCGGCAATCGCCGCGGCTGCGCGGCGATCTGCCTCGGCGGTGGCGAGGCGGTGGCGATGATCGTGGAGCGCATCCCGTGAGGCGAGCGGCGGTCGCCGCGCTGCTCGGAGGAGTCTGGTTCTGCGCGGTGGCCTCGGCTGAGGTTGCGCCGAGCCCGTCACCGAGCGCCGCGCCCAGCCCGTCGCCGGTGGCGGCAGCGCCGACTCCGTCGCCGGCACCGGCTCCCGCCGCCTCCCCGGCCGCGACTCCTGCGCCCGCGGCGACGCCGACTTCCGCCGCCTCGCCCGCGGCGGCGCCGACTCCTGCCGCGACGCCCACGCCAACCCCGTCGCCGGCGCCACCGGCCGACCGCATCAGCTTCGAGCTCCTGTTTCCCGCCGAGCGCGGTGGCGGCAAGGCCTCCGGCAGCGCCGGGTCGATCGAGTACCAGCGCGAGGACTTCGCGGTCGCCTCCGGCGGCGTCGAGATCAAGTATCAGGACTACGACATCAAGGCCGATCTGGTGACGGTGGACGTGGCGCGCAAGCTGATCCACGCGCAGGGCCGCGTGGTGATCGACCAGGGGCCGCGCCGCCTGGCGGGCGACAGCGCCGACTTCGACCTCGCGGCGAAGACCGGCAAGGTCACCAACGCCACCGCGTACATGGACCCCGACTACTACTTCGCCGGCAAGGAGATCGACAAGGTCGGCGAGAACACCTACACGGTGGCGGACGGCACCTTCACCTCATGCAGCGGCGCCTCGCCAGCCTGGAGCTTCAAGATGAAGCGGGCGCGGGTCGAGCTCGACGGCTACGCCCACATCTACCACACCACCATGCGGGTGAAGCGGGTGCCGATCCTGTACTGGCCGTACATCGTGTGGCCGGCGCTGCGCGACCGCGCCAGCGGCCTGCTGGTGCCGGGGATCGGCTACTCGAAGGTGCGCGGCGCCTACCTCGGGCTGTCCTACTACCAGGTCCTCGGCCGCAGCTACGACACCACGATCTTCGCCGACACCTACAGCAAGGGCTACTACGGTGTCGGCGACGAGTTCCGCTACGCCCCGAGCGCCGACACCCACGGCCAGGCCAAGGCGTTCGTCATCCGCGACCCCGAGCTCGACAAGCGGCGTTGGAAGGTCTCCTGGGAGCACGAGACCAACAACCTGTTCGGCAACATGCGGGCGGTGGTGAACTACCTCGACTATTCCGACTTCAATTTCATGCGCGATTTCGAGCGCGGGCTGCAGCAGAGCACGCTGCGCACCCTGTACTCGAATGCCTTCCTGACCGGCAACTGGGGCGTGCAGTCGCTGAACCTGTTGGTCGACGACCGCCAGACGTTGCTGTCCGGCACCTCGATCATCGACCTGCGCAAGCTGCCGGAGGTGCAGTACCGGGTGCAGCCGCTGAAGCTGTGGAAGTCTCCGTTGTATTTCGACATGCTGAGCTCGGCCGACTACATGTCGGTCGACCGCGGCGGCGGCTACCAGGGCAAGTACACGCGCGTCGACCTGCAGCCCGAGGTGTCGCTGCCGCTGTCGACCATTCCCTGGCTGTCGCTGTCGGTCAGCGGCGGTGGCCGGGTGACCTCCTACGGCAGCTCGGTCGCGATCAACCCGACCACCTTCACGCCGGAGCTGACCGGCGGCAACCTGACTCTGAAGTATCCGACCGGCGGAGCGCAGATCGTCGGCCCGTCGTTCTCGCGCATCTTCGACACCAGCGCCCACAAGTTCAAGCACGTGATCGAGCCACGCTGGACGTACACCTACAGCGGCAGCGTCAGCGACCGTGACGTGGCGGCGATCCCGATCTTCGACCAGTTGGACCAGATCGGCCCGACGAACACCGGCTCGAATACGCTCACCAGCCGGGGAGTGGGCGCCCTGAACACCGGCACCTTCACGCTGACCAATCGACTGCTCGCCAAGTCGAAGGATCCCAGCAAGGACACGAGTGCGGAGGAGATCCTGGCGCTCGATCTGCTCGAGAGCTACAGCTTCGACGCGAACCAGCCGCTGCAGACCGACGCCGCCGGTCATCCCGTCCAGCGTGGCCCGCTGATCGGCCGTCTCCGCTTTTCTCCCGGCCAGGCGCTGAGCATGCGCGCCCAGGTCAACTACGACACGGTGTTCAAGGCCATCTCCTCGACCCAGCTGTCGAGCGATCTGCACTTCGGGGCGAGCACCGCCGGGCTGACCTGGTTCAGCAACAAGAACACCGCGACCGGCCAGACGGTGAGCAACCAGGCGGGCGTGTACGGCGGCCTGCAGATCGTCCCCAACCGTCTGCGCGTCGACGCTCTGGTGGCCTACGACGTGCAGAATCGTGCCCTGCAGCAGGATCGCCTGGTGGTCAACTACACCGGCCAGTGCTGGGGCTTCCGCATGGAGTACCGGCAGTTCAATGCGACCGGCAACGACCAGCGGGACTGGCGCTTCGCGCTGACCCTGAAGAACGTCGGCACCTTCCTCGACATCGGCGGCGGAGACCAACAGGTACGATGAAGGGACTGATCCTGTCCGGCGGCAAGGGCACCCGCCTGCGCCCGCTGACCTACACCTCCGCGAAGCAGCTCGTCCCGGTGGCCAACAAGCCGGTGCTTTTCTACGGCATCGAGGCGATCGTCGCGGCCGGCATCACCGAGATCGGCATCGTGGTCGGCGACACCCGCGACGAGATCCGCGCCGCGGTCGGCGACGGCGCGCGCTTCGGCGCACGGGTCACCTACATCGAGCAGGACGCGCCGCGCGGACTGGCGCACGCGGTGCTGATCGCCGAGCCCTTCCTGCAGCGCGACCCGTTCGTCATGTACCTGGGCGACAACCTGATCGCACGCGGCATCACCAGCCTGGTCGAGGAATACCGCTCGTCGGGCTGCAACTGCGAGATCCTGCTCGCCGAGGTTCCCAACCCGCAACAGTTCGGGGTCGCCGAGCTGTCGCCGCAGGGGCAGGTCGTGCGCCTGGTCGAGAAGCCGCCCGAGCCCAAGAGCAACCTGGCGCTGGTCGGCGTGTACATGTTCGACCACCACGTGTTCGAGGCGGTGCGCCGGATCAAGCCGAGCTGGCGCGGCGAGCTCGAGATCACCGATGCGATCCAGGACCTGCTCGACCATGGCTTCGCGGTGCACCCGCACGTCGTGCGCGGCTGGTGGAAGGACACCGGCAAGCTGGCCGACATGCTGGAGGCGAATCGCATCGTCCTCGACACGATCGAGGAGCGCGGCTCGGCGACGCTCTCCGGCGACAGCGCGATCGAAGGTCGGGTGGTGCTCGGCGAGGGCGTCGAGCTCGTCGACTCGCTGGTCCGCGGGCCAGCGGTGATCGGCGACGGGGTCCGCCTGGAGCGCGCCTTCGTCGGGCCCTACACCTCGATCGGCGACCGCTGCCGCCTGGCCGGTTGCGAGATCGAGAACTCGATCATCCTCGCCGACAGCGAGCTGCGCGACATCCCGCTGCGGGTCGAGGGCTCGCTGGTCGGGCGCAACGTCAAGATCACCAAGACCGACTTCAAGCCCAAGGCCTACCGCTTCATGCTGGGCGACAACTCCGAAGTCGGGATCACCTGAGCCTGCCGATGCGGGCCGTGATCTTCGGCGGCACCGGCATGCTCGGCCGGGCGCTGGCGGCGGAAGGGCGGCGCCGCGACCAGGCGCTGCTCGCGCTGTCGCACGCCGAGGCCGATCTCGGCGATGGCGAACGGCTGCGTTACTGGACGCGCCAGTTCCGGCCCGAGGTGGTGTTCAACTGCGCGGCATTCACCAGGGTCGATGACTGCGAGACCCGCCGCGAGGTCGCTTTCGCGACCAACACGGCCGGGGTGGGCAAGGCGCTCGCCGCGGCGCGGGAGGTGGGTGCCCGCCTGGTCCATGTGTCGAGCGACTACGTGTTCGATGGGCGGGCGAGCGCGCCTTACGCCGAGGATGCGGCGACCGGTCCGCTCTCGGTGTACGGCGAGAGCAAGCTCGCCGGGGAGGCTGAAGCGCTGGCGGATCCGCGCTCGCTGGTGGTGCGGGCGAGCTGGCTGTTCGGTCCCGGCGGGCCAAACTTCGTGCACACCATGCTCGGCCTGTTCGAGCGCCGGCGTCGCGACGGTACGCCGGTGCGGGTGGTCGATGACCAGATCGGTTGTCCCACCTACACGCCATACCTGGCGCGCGCCCTTTGGGAATTGGCGCAGCGCGGGGCGAGCGGGCTCGTCCACTACCGCAACCGCGAGCCGGTGTCGTGGCACGGCTTCGCGGCGGAGATCGCGCTCGCCGGCGGCTTCGGTCCCGGGTTCGTCGAGGCGATCTCGACCGCCGACTTCCCGCGCCCGGCTCGCCGGCCGGCCTACTCGGTGCTGGACGTTGGACGGTTCGAAGCGCTTTGCGGACGACGGGTCGAGGCATGGAGCGCAGGTGTCGAGGACTACTTGGAACGGATTCGCACACGGAGGAACTAGATGCGTGCATTGATCACCGGTATCACGGGCTTCGCCGGCTCTCACCTGGCGGAGTACCTGCTCGCCGAGCACCCCGACGTCGAGGTGTCCGGCATCCTGCGCTGGCGCAGCCGCATGGACAACATCGCCCAGATCGAGGGCAAGGTGCGCCTGCTCGAGTGTGACCTGCGCGATGCAACCTCCGTGTACCGCATGCTCGAGCAGTCGCGGCCGGACGTCGTCTTCCATCTCGCGGCGCAGAGCTTCGTGCCGACCAGCTGGTCGGCGCCGGCCGAGACCCTGTCGACCAACATCCTCGGCCAGACCAACATCTTCGAGGCGGTCCGCGAGCTGGCGCTCGACCCGGTGATCCAGATCGCCTGCTCGAGCGAGGAGTACGGCCTGGTGCTGCCCGACGAGGTGCCGATCAAGGAGTCGAACCCGCTGCGGCCGCTGTCGCCGTACGCGGTGTCCAAGGTCGGACAGGACTACCTCGCGTACCAGTACTTCCAGAGCTACGGCATCAAGGCGATCCGCACCCGCGGCTTCAACCACACCGGTCCGCGGCGCGGCGAGGTGTTCGTGACCTCGAACTTCGCCCGCCAGGTGGCGCGCATCGAGGCCGGCCTCCAGGAACCGGTCATTCGGGTCGGCAACCTCGACTCGGTGCGTGACTTCACCGACGTGCGCGACATGGTGCGCGCCTACTGGCTGGCGGCGACCAAGGGCCGCCCGGGCGAGGTCTACAACATCGCGTCCGGCAGCGGCATCACCATCCGCGCCCTGCTCGACAAGCTCCTCGCGCTGTCGAAGATCGCGGTCAAGGTCGAGGTCGACCCGGCCCGCCTGCGGCCGTCGGACGTCGTCACCCTGATCGGCGACTGCTCGAAGTTCCGCGCCGACACCGGCTGGGAGCCGCGTATCCCGTTCGACCGCACGCTCGCCGACCTGCTCGAATACTGGCGCGAGCGAGTGCGCAGGTAGATGCACGTCTTCGTCACCGGCGCCGGGGGCTTCCTCGGCCAGCATCTGAGCCGGGTGCTCGTCGAGCGCGGCGCGCGAGTGACGGCGTCCTACCTCGGCCATCCGCCGCAGTTGACGGACGTCGCGCTCGTCGAGCTCGACGTCTGCGACCGCGCGGCGACCGCGCGGGCGATCGCCGCCGCGCGCCCCGACGTCGTCGTTCACCTGGCCGGTCTTTCCCACGTCGGCGAGTCCTGGCAGCGCGTGCCGGAGAGCTTCCGGGTCAACGTGCTCGGCACCGAGCACGTGGTGGACGCGGCCACCGCCGCGGGCGGGGCGCGGGTAGTGTTCGCTTCCAGCGCCGAGGTCTATGGCATGGTGCCGGAGACCGAGCAGCCGATCAGCGAGGACCGCGAGCTCGACCCGCGCACGCCCTACGCGCTGAGCAAGGCCGCCGCGGAGCGCCTGGCGCTCCGTGCCGGCGCCAGCGTGGTGCGCACCTTCAACCTGGTCGGCCCCGGGCAGGCGCCGAACTTCGCCTTGCCGGCTTTCGCCCGCCAGCTGCGCTCCATCGAGCGCGGCGAGCAGGAGCCGGTGCTACGGGTCGGCAATCTCGCGGCGCGGCGCGATTTCGTCCACGTCCTGGACGGCGCCGAGGCGTACCGGCTGGTGATCGAGAGTGGCACGGCGGGCGGGGTCTACAACCTGGCGAGCGGCCACGCCCTGTCGATCGGCGGGATGCTCGAACGGCTGATCGCGGTCGCCGGGCGGACGGTCCGCGTCGAGACCGATCCGGCCCGTTTCCGGCCGGTCGATCTGCCGCTCTCGTGCGGCGACGCCCGCCGGCTGGGCGCGCTCGGCTGGCGGCCACGGCGCACGCCCGAGGATGCCCTGCGCGATCTCTGGGAGTCACTGGCGTGAGGATCCTCGTCACCGGCGGGACGGGATTCCTCGGCCGCGCGATCGTCGGCGAGCTTGCCGCGCGTCACCAGCTGCGCTTGCTGGTGCGGCCCACCGCGTCGCGCGAGCGCTTTCCGGCGGGGATGGAGTTCGCGGTCGGCGACGTCACCGACCGCGCCAGCCTGGAGCGCACCGTGGACGGCTGTGCGGCGATCGTGCACGCCGCCGCGCTGGTCAAGATCCTCGCTCCCGAGGCGGAGTTCGACCGCATCAACGTCGGCGGCCTCGAGAACGTCCTCGCCGCGGCGCGGGCGGCGGGGACGGAGCGGCTGGTGTACGTCTCGAGCTTCATCGCCCTCGGGCCGAGCGAGCGCGGCCCCGGCGGAGTGCTCGACGAGAGCGCCGAGCCCACCGATCGAGAATGGATCAATCCCTACGAGCGCACGAAGACGCTCGCCGACCGCCGCGCCCGGCAGGCGATCGCCGAGGGCGTGCCGCTCTCGGTCGTCTATCCGGGAGTGATCTACGGACCGGGTGAGCTCACCGAGGGCAACATCGTCGTGCGCCACGTGCTCGATCTGCTGCGCGGCAAGGTCCCGGCTCTGCTCGGCAGGCCGGAACGGGTGTGGAACTACGCGTTCGTCGAGGACGTCGCCGCCGGTGTCGCGTGCGCCCTCGAACGGGGCGCGCCGGGGAAGCGCTACGTGCTGGGCGGCGAGAACGTAACCCAGGCGGAGTTCTACCGGCTGATCGGTGAGCTCGCCGGCCGCCGGATGCCGGCCCGGCGCCTGCCCGACGGCCTCGCCAAGCTGCTCGGCGCGGTCGATCGCGGGGTGGCGCGGCTGCGCCACACGACGCCGAAGCTGACCCCGGACCTGGTTGAGATCTACCGCCACGACTGGGCGTACAGCTCGGCCGCCGCCGAGCGCGACCTCGGCTACCGGCCGCGGCGCCTGCGCGACGGCATGGCGGCAACCCTCTCCTGGCTGCGGGAGGTCGGCGCATGGGCCTGAGCCGCGGCGAGATTCTGCGCAAGCTGGTCCACATGGCGGTGGGGCTGATCGCCTTCGCGCTGCGCCCGCTGGGGCCGGAGCTGGCGGCGCTCTGCGCGCTCGGCGCGCTGCTCTTCAACCTGCTGCTACTGCCGCGGATTGGCGGACGCCGGCTGTGGCGCGAGCACGAGGCGCAGCGCGGCCGGGCGCTCGGCATCGTGCTCTACCCGCTGGCGGTGCTGCTCCTCGTCCTGCTGTTCTGGCGGCGCCTCGAAGTCGCGGCGGCGATCTGGGGAATCCTGGCGTTCGGCGACGGCATGGCGTCGGTCGTGGGTATGACGCTGGGGCGCGCCAAGCTGCCGTGGAACCCGGGCAAGAGCTGGGCGGGAAGCCTGGCGCACTGGCTGTTCGGCACCTTGGCGGCGACCATCCTCCTGCAGTGGACCGCCCCCGACCACTACAGCAACCTGTTCGCGCTCGGCGCCTGCGCCGGCGCGGCGCTGGTCTCGGCGGTCCTCGAGTCGATGCCGCAGGGCCTCGACGACAACCTCGGCGTGCCGTTGGTCGCCGCCCTGGCGCTCTACTGCCTGCTGCTGACCGGTGGGCACTGGCGGCCGTTCCTCCACGATCCGGCGCTGCCGACGCGGCTGCTGATCGGGGCAGGCGTCAACCTGGTCCTGGCGCTCGCCGGCTACGGTGCGAAGAGCGTGAACCGCTCGGGTCTCCTCGCCGGCTGGGTGGTCGGCACGGTCATCTACGCCGCACTCGACTGGCGCGGCTACCTCCTGTTGCTGGCGTTTTTAGTCATCGGCACCTTCTGCACCAAGCTCGGGTACGCGCGCAAGGCGGCGCGCGGGATCGCCCAGGAGGAGGGCGGGCGCCGCGGCGCCCGCCACGCGCTCGCCAAGACCGCGGTGCCGGCGGCGTGCGCCCTGTTCGCGGCGACGACGCCGTATCCGGTCGTCTTCACGATGGCGTTCGCGGCCGCCCTGGCGACCGCCGCCGCGGACACCGCCTCGAGCGAGATCGGCAAGCTGTGGGGGCGACGGACTTTCCTGGTCACGACGTTTCGCGCCGTGCCGCCGGGCACCGAGGG
>JBLMYC010000135.1:0-12915 GCA_050258075.1 Acidobacteriota bacterium | reverse complement strand
AGCGGAATCGCCGGCGGCGGCACGGCAGCGGCCGGCGGCGGGTACTCACGCGGTCGGAACTCGGTGGGCAACGGCTCGTCGGAGTCCAGGTCGAGGACGAATTCCTCTTCGAGCGCCGGCGGCAGCGACGCCGCGGGCCGCGGCTCGGGCGCGGCGGTGGGCTTCGTCCAGACCTCGCGCACTCCGGAGCGGGAATCCTCGAGCGTCGCCTCCGCCTCCTCAGCCGGAGGTGGAACCGGCGCTGGTGGCGCGGGCCGGGGCGCCGCTGGTGGTGGCTGCGGCACGGGCGGCGCTGGCGGCGCCACCGCCACGGGCCGCGGCGGAGACGTGGTGGGCGGGGCGGGCGCAGCCGGCTCGTAGACCGCCGTCTGGGCGCGCGCGCCGCGCTCGAGGCCGGTGAGGCTGGCGATCTTCGCAGCCTGCGGGTTCTTCTCCACCGCCGCCGCCAGCAGCTTCGCCGCCAGGCCGAGATGGCCAGCGTCCTTGAGGCCGAGCACCGCCTCGGTGATGAAGCCGATGTCCTGCGCGCTGACGTCGAGAGCGCGAATGTAGACCTGGGCCGCCTCCTCGGCATGCCCCTTGCCCATCATCATGTCGGCGATGATCCGGTACTCGGCGAGCGCCCGGTCGAGCAGCTTCTGCTGCCGGTAGATCTCAGCCAGCTTGACGTGATGGGTAGGGTTCTCCGGCTCCAGCAGCGACATTTTCTGCAGGATGGAGATCGCCGAGGCGGCGTTGTTGTGCTTCACGTAGTAATCGGCCAGCACCTGGTACTGGCCGCGCGCCTCGTTCACCAACCCCTGCGCGTGGTAAAGCTCGGCGAGCTTCTCGTAGATCTCGAGCCGCGTCGGGTCGAGCTTGATGATCTTCTTGTAGATCGCGATGGCGCGGACGTAGAACCCGTCCTGGCCGTAGAACGCGGCGGTCTGCTGATAGAGCTTGATCGCCTCGTCGTTCTTGTTGAGGCGCACCCACAGGTCGCCGACCCGGTTCAGGGTGTTGGTGTCGCTCGGCGCCTCTTCGAGAACCTTGCGGTACTCCTTGATCGCCGCCTCGATCTTGCCGCGGGCGACGAACTTCTCGGCCGCCTGGATGACCTGGTCGCGGTTGATCGGCATCAGCAGGCGACCTCGCGGACGTCGCCAATGCGCGGCACGACCGGCCGGAAGGTCAGGCGATGGACCGGGCTCGGCCCATACTCGCGCAGCGCCAGGAGGTGCTCGGGCGCGCCATAGCCCTTGTGCGCGGCGAATCCGTACTGGGGCAGCCGGCGGTCGAGCTCGACCATCAGGCGATCGCGCTCGACCTTGGCCAGGATCGAAGCGCAGGCGACCGCGTAGCTGATCTGGTCGCCGCGCACGACCGGCAGCGAGGGCACTCCGAGGCCAGCGAGCGCGACCGCATCGATCACCACGCAGTCGGGACGCGGGCGCAGGCCCGCCAGCGCCTGACGCATGGCGAGACGGGAAGCCTCGAGGATGTTCACGCGGTCAATCGTCGCCGGCGAGACGGCGGCGACCGAGAAAGCGAGCGCAGTGCCGCGCACCGAACCAGCCAGGCGCTCGCGCTCCGCCGCACACAGGCACTTGCTGTCGTCGACGGCGGGCACGACGCGGGAAGGATCGGGGATGACCGCGGCGGCAACCACCGGTCCGGCCAGGGCGCCGCGTCCCGCCTCGTCCACGCCCGCCACCCGGGCGTAGCCGGCACCGGCCAGGATCTCCTCCAAGCCGCGCATCAGGCTCAACCGGCACGCCTCGGCGATGACCTGCGCCAACGTGGCCATCCCACCTCGTATCCGCCCGGGGATCGTGGCCCCCGGGGAAGGCCGAACGTTACTAAGCGGTCTCGCCGCGCCCCTGCTCGTCGCGGCGGGCGTCGATGCGCGCCGCCTTGCCGCGCAGGCTGCGCAGGTAGTACAGCTTGGCGCGCCGCACCCGGCCCCGACGCACCACCTCGACCTTGTCGATCGAAGGCGAATGCAACGGGAACATGCGCTCGACGCCCACGCCGCCCGAGATCTTGCGCACCGTGAAGCTCTCGCGAGTCCCGCCGCCGCGCCGCGAGATCACCACACCCTGGAAGACCTGGATGCGCTCCTTGTCGCCTTCGACGACGCGCACGTGCACGGCCACGGTGTCGCCGGGCCGGAAGTCGGGCAGGTCGGACTTCAGATACGACTTCTCGATGTGCTGCAAAGCGTTCATACGACGACCCTTTCGTGCGCCGGACGCTGGCGTTGAAACGAACTGCGGCGCGAGTGGTTAATTATGCGGGTCCTCGCCCTTCGAGGCAAGCCCCGCCGAATGTTGACTTTGCACGGCCTCCTGGCGCAGCCGATCGAGCTCCCGGCGCTGGCGCGGACTGAGGCTGGCCTGGGGCAGCAGGTCGGGCCGCTTGCGCCAGGTGGCGCGTAGCGCCTCGATCTCCCGCCACTCCTCGATCCGGGCGTGGTCCCCGGAGAGCAGCACCTCGGGCACCGCCATCCCCTCGACGACCGGCGGCCGCGTGAAGTGCGGGTGGTCGAGGAGGGCGGAGCGGAAGCTGTCCCGCTCGACCGACTCGGCGAGCTTCACGACCCCCGGTACCTGGCGCGACACCGCCTCGATGAGGACCATGGCCGGCAGCTCCCCTCCCGACAGCACGTAGTCGCCGATCGAGACCTCCTCGTCCACCTGGCTTGCGATCACGCGCTCGTCGATTCCCTCGTAGCGACCGCACAGGAGCAGCAGCCCCGGGCGCTCCCCCAACTCGCGCACCTTGGCGTCGGTCAGCCGGGCGCCTTGCGGCGAGAGCAGCACTCGCCACGCCTTCCAGCCTTCGCCCACCTCGCGCACCGCACGCAGCCACGGCGGCGCCATCATCACCATTCCGCCACCGCCGCCGTACGGCTCGTCGTCGACGCTGCGATGGCGATCGGAGGTGAAATCGCGCAGGTCGTGAACGTCCACCTGGAGCAGCCCCTTCTCGATCGCCCGGCCGACCAGGCTCGAGCGCAAGAACTCGCCGAACAGCTCGGGGAAAATCGTGATCACCGCGATCCGCATGCTTCGACCAGTCCCTCCGGCAACGCCATGTCGATTCGGCGCGCCGCCACGTCCACCCGCCGCAGGTAGGCCTCGGCGAACGGGACGAGAAGGCGCGCCGCGCGCCCGGATCCGGCCTCCCGATCGCCCGCCGGCCGCTCGATCGCGAGCAGCAAGCCGCCGCCCGCATCGACCAGCTCGACCACCACGCCCAGCTCGCCCTCCCGCTCGTCGCTCACCCGGCAGCCCAGCAGCTCGTGCTGCCAGTAGCTGCCGCGCGGCGCCGGTGGCACCCGCGCGGTCTCGATCTCGAGCGAGGCGCCGCGCAGCTGCTCGGCGGCGTCGCGGTCGGCGCAACCTTCCAGCAGAAGCCCGAGTGCCTCGCCCAGCCGCCGGCTCTGCAGAATCCGCACCGTTCTCCGCGGCCGACCGGTCGCGACCAGCAGGCACTCGCTGCCCGACGCGAGGCGTTCCGGAACGTCGGTCAGCGCCGCGACGACCACCTCGCCGCGCAGGCCGTGCGCACGAAGCACCCGCGCGACGACCACCGTCTCCGGTGAAGCCTGGGCCGTCTCCCGGCGGGCCGGCCGCGGCCGTTTGCCGGAGCGGCGCGTTTCAGTCCGAGAGGATTTCGAGCCCATACCGCTTGCCCTCGCGCTGGCCGCGGGCCCGCAGGAGGGAGCGGAGGGCACCGACGGTGCGCCCGCGCCGTCCGATCACCTTGCCCTGATCATCGGGCGCCAGGTGCACCTCGAACAGCGTCTCGCCGTCCCCTTCGACCTCGGACACCTGGACCTGCTGCGGGTGATCCACCAGCAGACGAAGCACCAGAACCAGATCGCCGGCAACGGCGGAACGGCTGGACAAGGGGCTTACTTCGTAGCCGCAGCCGGGGCGGCGGCAACCGCCGGCGGAGCGCCGGCGGCGAGCAGCTTCTTGACCGTCGGCGACAGGTGCGCGCCGGCCTTCACCCAGTGATCCACGCGCGCCTGGTCGACCTGGAGGCGCGGCGGATTCTGGTGCGGGTTGTAGTGGCCGATCTCCTCGAGCGCGGCGCCCTTCGGCGTGCGCTGCGAGTCGGACACGACCACGCGGTAGTAGGCCTGGTTGCGAGCCCCCATCCGGCGGAGCCGAATCATCAACATGCGCCTTGAACCTCCAAAGCTAGGGTTGCGGAAGCCCCCCGCGCGACGCGCGTGGACGCCTGAACGTTGGAATCTACACCAAGCCGCGCTCGTGGCGCAACTCGGGCTCCCCATCCTGTGTATCGGCCTAGCGATTCTGTCCGCGCGCCTTCTGCTTGCGATATCGCGCCGGGGGAAGGCCATGCTCGCGCTTGAACGCTCGGTTGAAGGCGGCCT
The DNA here is from genome assembly GCA_050258075.1 of Acidobacteriota bacterium. Taxonomy (GTDB): domain Bacteria; phylum Acidobacteriota; class Thermoanaerobaculia; order Multivoradales; family JAGPDF01; genus JBLMYC01. The sequence goes on along the minus strand of JBLMYC010000135.1, from coordinate 8,528 downwards.
CGGACTCGTACCCGACCTCGGCGGCGATCTGCGCCACGCCACGGCGGGTGGTGGCGAGGGCGCGTGCCGCGAGCTGCAGCCGCCAGCGCGTCAGGTACGCCATCGGCGACTCCCCTAGGAAGTGTCGAAAGCGCTCCGCGAGCACGGTGCGCGACAGACCGACCTCACGCGCCAGCTCGGCGACCGTCCACGGATGGGCGTGTCGCTGGTGCAGGAATGTGAGCGCCCGGCCCACCTCCGGATCGCGGGCGCCGGCCAACCAGCCCGTCTGCCCCTCGGGAAGCCCGCGGACGTAACGGCGCAGCGTCTCGGCGAAGACAACCTCCGACAGCCTGGCGAGCAGGGCGCCAGCCCCGGCGCCCTGCCGGGCGGCGTCGGTCACCGAGAACCGCAGGGAGTTCTCCAGCCATTGCCCGGACGGGTCGTCGCGGATGCTGACCTTGACGAGCGGCGGCAGGCCGCCGAGAAACGAGCGGCCGAGCTGCGGGTCGCACGCGAGGAAGCCGCAAATGAACCGGGACGACGCTCCGCCTCCGCCGCCGTGCACGAGATCGAGCCCGCGCTCGAGAACTCCGGGCAACGTCGCGGCGGCATCGATCGGCGGTACCTGTCGTCCGCTGCCGAGCACGTGCCCATGACCGTGGGGGAAGGTCACGATGTCGCCGGCCGCGAGCGCGATGCGCTCCCCGCCCGGCAGCCCGACGTACGCCCTTCCGTCACAGAGCAGGTGGTAGATGATGACGTGCCCTTGCCCTCGAGTCAGCAACGGGGCGAGCTCGCCGGCCGCGGGCGAGGTCAAGCACCAGGGCTCGGAGAACTCGGCGTTGAAGTAGATGGCCGAGTCGAGCCGGATCGCCCGGAGGATCTCCGAGAGCGCGTCCATCGACCTCCGGCACTCTAGCACCCGGTCTCCGGTGCCTAGGCAATCGATCCGGAACGATCGATCAACCGATTCGCGGGCCGCGGACGCTCAGGCAAGAGATCCGGCGCTTGGGCCAATGACTTCCACCGCCGCCGCGCGCAGAGTCGCAGCCGTCTCAAGCTCGGCTCCCGAGCACCGACCAGCCCAGAGGAGGAGGACCATGAGCCCCAGCACCGCCGCTCCGACCACCGACATCGCCGCCCTCAAGGCGCGCCTCAAGGCGACCTGGATGGACGGCAACTACGACTACTTCTCGCGCTTCATGGAATCGAGCGCCGTCCAGTTCCTGGACCGGCTGCAGGTCGCGCCGGGGACCTCCCTGCTCGACGTCGCCTGCGGCTCGGGCCAGCTCGCGCTGATCGCCGCGCGCCGCGGCGCGCGCGTCACCGGCATCGACATCGCCACCAACTCCATCCTGGCGGCGCGCGGCCGCGCCTCCGCCGAGGGCCTCGACGCGCGCTTCGACGAGGGTGACGCCGAGGACCTGCCCTACCCCGACTCGAGCTTCGACGTGGTGGCGAGCATCTACGGCGCCATGTTCGCGCCGCGCCCGGAGCGGGTCGCCGCCGAGCTCGTCCGGGTGTGCCGGCCGGGCGGCATGATCGCCATGGGTAACTGGACGCGCGAGGGCTTCGTCGGCGAGATGTTCAAGACCTTCGCCCGGTTCATCGCGCCGGCGGGGATGCCGTCACCGGTGCTGTGGGGAGACGAGCAGGTGGTGCGCGAGAGATTCGGCTCCGCCGTCTCGACCCTGCGCCTCAACCGAGTCGCGTACCGGTTCGACTACTCGTTCTCGCCGGCCGGCGTCGTCGAGTTCTTCCGCCGCTACTACGGACCGGCGACGCGCGCCTTCGCCGCGCTCGGCGAGGGCGACCGCACGGCGCTGCGCGAGGACCTGGTGAAGCTGTGGGGCTCCCACAATCGAGCGACGTCCGCCGATCGAACGGTCGTCGACGCCGAGTACCTGGAGGTGATCGCCGTCCGCGCGTGAGCTCGCCGGCCCTACCGCCCCATCGCCCGCCGCATCCAGCTCCCCTTCATGCTCTTCATCATCTTCTTCATGCCCAGGTACTGCTTGAGGAGCTGGTTGATTTCCTGCACCGTGGTGCCGGAACCGCGGGCGATGCGGCGCTTGCGCGCGCCGTTGAGCAGGGTCGGGTTGCGGCGCTCGCCGGGCGTCATCGAGGACAGGATGGCCTCGACCCGCTTGAACTTGCTCTCGTCGACGTCGAGGTTCTGCATGCCGCGCAGCGGTCCGACCTTGGGCAGCATGTCGAGCACCGAGGAGAGCGGCCCCATCTTCTTGAGCTGGCGCAGCTGATCGCGCAGGTCGTCGAGCGTGAACTCGCGCCGGGCGATGCGTTCGGCCAGGCGCTCGGCCTCCTCGCGCTCGATGCCCTGCTGGGCCTTCTCGATCAGCCCCAGCACGTCGCCCATGCCGAGAATGCGCGACGCCATGCGCCCGGGCGAGAACAGCTCGAGGTCGTCGGCCTTCTCGCCGACGCCGGCGAAGCGGATCGGCACGTCGGTCACGGCGCGGATCGAGATCGCGGCGCCACCTCGCGAGTCGCCGTCGAGCTTGGTGAGGACGACGCCGGTCAGCTTCAGGGCGCGGCCGAACTCCTGGGCGCTCCGGACCGCGTCCTGCCCGGTCATGGCGTCGGCGACGAACAGTGTCTCCTGCGCCGCCAGGCGCTCCGCGACCGCCTGCAGCTCCGCCATCAGCTCCGCGTCGACGTGCAGGCGTCCGGCGGTGTCCATGATCACCACGTCGTGACCGCGGTCGCGGGCGACGGCGAGGGCGCGGCTGGCGAGCGCGACGACCTTCTCGCCCGGTTCCGGCTCCAGCACCGGCACGCCCACCGCGGCACCGACCTGCACCAGCTGCTCGACCGCCGCGGCGCGCTGCAGGTCCCCGGCGACGAGCAGCGGGTGCTTGCCGCGCTTCTCCAGCCGCTTGGCGAGCTTGCCCGCCGTGGTCGTCTTGCCGGAGCCCTGCAGCCCGCACAGCAGGAGCACCGCTGGGCGGCCGTCGAGGCGCAACTCGCCCGCCTCTTCGCCGCCAAGGATCGCGACCAGCTCGTCGCGCACGATCTTCAGGACCTGCTGGTCGGGGGTGAGGCTCTGCAGCACCTCGGCGCCCAGCGCGCGCTGCTCGACGCGATCGAGGAACGCCTTCACCACCTTGAAGTTGACGTCGGCCTCGAGCAAGGCGAGGCGAATCTGGCGCAGCGCGGCGCGCAGCGCTTCCTCCGACACCCGGCCCTCGCCGCGCAGATGGCGGAAGACCTCCGAGAGCTTGCCTTGCAGACCGTCGAACATGGGGAGACTCCGAAGCGGCCCCGGCAGGACCCGGAGCGAAAGTGGAATCGTAGCAGACTCCAGCGGTGCCACTCCCGGCACGTTTGCCGCGCTAGACTGCGCGCCCGTGCTGCCGCTTCGCGATCTCAACCCGACGCGCCGCCTGCCGGTCGTGAACATCGCGCTGATCGTGCTCAACGTCGTCGCGTTCGGCTACGAGCTCAGCCTGGGGTCGCAGTTCGGCCGCTTCCTGTCCACGTTCGCGTTCGCGCCGGTGCGCCTCTTCGCGCCCGGGGCGAGCCTCGGCAACGCGCTGCTGACCGCTCTCATCTCGATGTTCCTGCACGCCGGCTGGGCGCACATCGGCGGCAACATGCTGTTCCTGTGGATCTTCGGCGACAACGTCGAGGACACTCTCGGTCACCTGCGCTACGTCGTGTTCTACTTCGCGTCGGGCCTCGCGGCGACCCTCGCCCACGCCCTCTCCTCGCCGACCTCGACGCTGCCGGCGATCGGGGCGAGCGGTGCGATCTCGGGGGTCCTGGGGGCGTACGTCTTCCTCTACCCGCGGGCCCGCATCGTCACCGCGTTCATCCTCTTCATCTTCATCCGCATCGTCGAGGTGCCGGCGTTCGTCTACCTGCCGCTGTGGTTTCTGCTGCAGCTCGCGTCGGGAGTGGCGACGGTCAACACCGCGCACGCCAGCGCCGGCGGCACCGCCTGGTTCGCCCATATCGGCGGCTTCGTCGCTGGCCCGCTCCTGCTCTTGCTGCTGCGCCCGCGGCGGCGCTAGGAGAAGCTACGCGGCGGGCGGCGCAGCGGCACGCCGGCCGGCGCGGCGGCGCAGCAGGGTGAGCACCGCCGGCAGCACGGTGATGCTGGCGACACAGGTGTACAGGGCGCCGAGCCCGGCCACGTAGCCCATCGAGGCGAGCCCCGGGTAATGCGAGGTGGCGAGCGAGCCGAAGCCCACCATGGTCGTCAGTGCCGCCAGCACCACGCTCTTGCCGGTCTCGGCGATGGCGCCGGCGGCCTCCGGCTCGGGCGCCGCCTCGATCTCCGCGTGACGCTGCAGCACGTAGATCGCGTAGTCGGTGCCGATGCCGATGATCATGGTGGTGACGAAGATGTTCATGAAGTTCATGTCGAGATCGAGCACCGCCATCGATCCCAGCATCCAGGCACCGCCCATGCCGAGCGGCAGCAGGCAGAGCGCCGCCGAGCGCAGGTTGCGGAAGTCCCACCACACCAGCAGGAAGACGAAGACCAGACCGAGGATGCCGGCCAGCCACGCTTCGCCGCCGACCCGGCGGCGCAGGCTCGAGCTCATCACGTTGACCCCGGTGAGGGCGACCTGGGGACCGAGCGCTTGCGCCAGGGCGACGGCCTCGACCGGGGCGCGGCGCTTGTAGATCAGCGGCGGCGGATACAGGTACACCACCCCGCTCCAGCCCTGCGGCGTCTGGCGCAGGAAGCGATCCAGCAGGCGTCGGGTCTGATCGGAGGCCTGGAAGTCGGCGAGGGTGATCGGCTCCCGCGGGCTCAGCGCCTCGTCGAGCAGGTGCAGGCCGTGCTCGAAGGCCTCGACCCGCAGGCCCTCGGCGCGCGCCGCGGCGCTGAACGTCGCGTCGATGCGCCGCGGGTCGAGGGCGCCGCTCTTGCGTCCAGCGGCGAGCCAGCGCAGCGCCTCTTCCTGCCGGTCGCGCGGCGGCAGGAGCGAGGTCGCGCCCTCGACGCCCTTGAGGATGCCCCTCCGGACCAGCACCTCGGCGCCGCGCGTCGCGCGCTCGGTCAAGTCGAGCACCTCCTCGGCGGTGCGCCCCTTGACCAGCAGCATCATCTCCTCGAACCCCGAGCCGAAGTGCCGTCCGACCTCCTCCTGGACCAGGATGCCGGGATTCCCGGCCGGGCGCAGGCGTTGCATGCTGTCCTCGAAGCGAATGGTCGGGCTCACCGCCAGCGCCGCAACGGTGAGCGCGCCGGCCGCCAGGATCACCGCCTTGGGGTGGCCCTGCGAGAAGCGGATCAGCTGGCCGCTCCCGAAGGCGTGCAGGTGGAGCGCCGGCTCGCGCGACCTGCGGGCGCGGCGGTCCTCCGTCCAGGCCAGCATCGCGGGCAGCAGGGTGAGCACCGCGGTGGCGCAGAACAGGATGCCGACGCCGGTCAGCAGCCCCATCTCGCGCAGCCCGCGGAAATCCGAGATGCAGAACGCGAAGAACGTGCCGGCGGTGGTCAGCGCGCCGAGCACCACGGCGAGAAACGCCTTGCTCGACATCTCGGAGAGCGCCCCCTCGACGGTGGCGCCGCCGCGGCGCGCCTCGATGTAGCGCCCGTAGGAAACGATCACGAAGTCGATCCCCATGCCGATCAGCAGCGCCGCGACGCCGCTGGTCGCCGAGCTGATGCTGCCGAAGGCCAGGCGCGCGAAAGCGAACGCGAGCAACAGCCCGCAGCCCAGCGGCACGATCGCATAGGTGAGCGCGGTCGGCCGGCGGAAGGCGAAGAAGAACAGCAGCAGCACCGCCACCAGCGAGCCGCCCATGTTCAGCACCATCTCGTTCTGGATCGTGGTGGCGTCGGACAGCGCAATCATGTAGCCGCCGCCCAGCGCGATGTCGGGCACCGGCGGCGCTCCCTGGCCGGCGCCTTCCTCGGCGATCTCGCTCCACTCGGCGCGCGTCGCCGCGATCTCTTTGTTCACCCTCGCGACCAGGCGCCGGGTGAAGTCGATGTCCTGCGGCGGCCGGTCCGGCTTGCCGACCAGCAGCAGGACGCGATGGTCCGCGGAGAGCAGGTAGCCGCTCGTCCAGTCGGCCTGCAGGCCGCCGCGCCCGGCGCCCATCTGCTCGAGGAAGATCTCTGCCAGGCCGAGCGGGTCGAGACGCGCGAACTGCTTGAGCGCCATGGCCTGCGGCATGCCGAGCTGGCGCCGCAGCTCCTCGGTGTGGCGGCGGATGCCCTCGTCGCTCAGGCGGCGCTCGAGCGCCGGCCTAGCCTTCTCGCCGAGGAAGAGGAGCGCTTTCGGGAAGAAGCGCTCCAGCATCTCCTCCGGCGGCGCCAGCTTGTAGGTGAGCTGGCCGAGCTCGGGCAGCTTGCCCAGGCGCTCGCCCAGGCGGTCGACCAGGCTCTCGTAGGGATCGAGCGGCGCGCCCTCCGGCACCCGCACGACGATCAGCAGGTTGTCGAGGCTCTCGAACTGCTCCACCGTCTCGACGAACGTCCGCACCGCCGGGTCCTTCTGCGGCAGCAGATGGAGGACGTCGGTGTCGAGGGCGAGGCGGCTCGCCAGCAGGCCGGACGCGAAGACCGCCAGGGCGGCCAGCGTGAAGACCAGGCCGTAGCGCCGGCGCGCGAAGAGCGCCAGCCGTTCGAGCAGGCGGCTCATTCGCCGGCGTCGGCGCCGGTCGCGCGCTCGGGCGTGAGCACCAGGCGGCCGAAGCGCGCGAAGTACTCGATCCCCGAGTACACCGACGCCGCCATCGCCACCCACAGCGAAACGAGCGACAGCAGGCGGAACGCGCCGAGCTGGTTGTGGATGATGAGCAGCGCGATCGCCACGATCTGCACCGTGGTCTTCAGCTTGCCCGAGAAGCTGGCGGCGACCACCACGCCTTCGCTGGCGGCGAAGCCGCGCAGAGCGGAGACTGCGAACTCGCGCGAGATGATGACCGTCACCATCCACGACGGCGCCTGGCCGAGCTCGACCAGCGAGATGAACGCCGCCGCGGTCAGGATCTTGTCGGCCGCCGGGTCGAGGAGCTTGCCGAGCCGGGTGATCTGGCGCCGACGGCGGGCGATGAAACCGTCGAGCAGGTCGGTCAGCGCGGCGAGCAGGAAGACGCCCAGGCCGACGAACTCCTGGTATTCGAAGCGCGGCTTGGTGAGCAGGACCACCACCAGCAGCGGGACGAGCAGGATGCGGCTCAGCGACAACAGGTTCGGCAGGTTCATCGTCTGCCCGAGGATATCAGCGGCCGCCGCGCCGCGGCTTCAGTGGGGCCGGGCGTTGGTGATCAGGATGCGGTTCTTGGCGTCGCGCGCCAGGAAGACGGGAGCGCGGCGAACGGCGCTTTCGAGTTCGGCGGATACATCGACGCCGCGGTACAGGCCGAGCACCGAGCGCACGTAGTCGACGGTCTCGTCGTAGGGCGGTATGCCGCCGTAGCGCTGCACCGCGCCGGGCCCCGCGTCGTAGCCGGCGAGCGCCAGCTCGACCTTGCCGTCGAAGAGGTCGAGCAGCTGGCGCAGGTAGCGGGTGCCGCCGCCCAGGTTCTGGTCGACGTCGTAGGGATCGCTGACTGCCAGCTCCTGCGCGGTGTCCGGCATGAGCTGCATCAGGCCCATCGCCCCCTTGTTCGAGAGGGCGCGCGGGTTGTAGCCCGACTCCACCTGGACGACCGCCTGCACCAGCTTGGGATCGAGGCCGACCCGGCTGGCGTGGCTCTCGATCAGCCCGGCGAGACGGTTTCCCGGCACCGACATCAAGCGAGCGGCGTAGCGCACGGCGCGCTGCGCCGCGCTCTCGTTGACGATGACCTTGTGGCCGTCCGGGCGGATGTCGATGCGCACGCTCGACGCCGCGGCGGCGGATGCCGCGAGCGCCAGGGCGAGGGAGGCCGCTGCGACGCGCGTCATGGGTGAGATCGTCCGGGTACAGTGTAGCTCAGCCGGCAAGCAGGTCGCGCACCACCCCGGTGACCGCCGCCAGGGCGTCGGGCAGCCGGTCGGGGTCCTTGCCGCCAGCCTGCGCGAAATCGGGGCGCCCGCCGCCGCTGCCGCCGACCACCGGCGCCACCCGCTTCACCACCTCACCGGCCTTGACCTTGCCCACCAGGTCGGGCGTCACGGCGGCGATCAGGCTGACCTTGCCGTCGGCGCGGGTGCCGAGCACGACCACCCCCGAGCCCAGCTTCGAGCGCAGGACGTCGGCCATGTTGCGCAGCTCGCTGGCGGGCGCCGCCGGGACCTCGCGGGCCAGCACCTTCACGCCGTCGACCACGACCTCGCCGCCGCCGCCCGCGGCCTCGCCGGAGACGAGCTTCACGCGCAGGCTGCCGAGCTCGCGCTCGGTCTGCCTGAGCTTGTCCTTCAGCGCCGCCACCTCGGCCGCGGCGCGCTCGGCGGGAGCGCCGACCGCTGCTTCCACCGCGTCGAGCAGTCGCTGGTGCTCGCGGAACCATTGCAGCGCGCCCTCACCGGTGCGCGCTTCGATCCGCCGCACGCCGGAGGCGATGCTCTTCTCGGAGGTGATGACGAACGGACCGATCTCGCCGGTGTTGCGCACGTGGCAGCCGCCGCAGAGCTC
>JBLMYC010000134.1:0-17343 GCA_050258075.1 Acidobacteriota bacterium | reverse complement strand
GACATACGACTCGACGCCGGGCGAGGCCGTCGCCCCCATGCCGTTCACGGCAAAGGCGTTGGTGGTCGTCACCGTCCCCTGCTTGCGCAGGCCAATGCCCTGCGAGCCGCCGCTGCCGGCGCTGCTGTTGCCCGAGATGTTCAGGCAGACGCTGGTGTTGCCGCTCGAGGTTCCCGAGTCGATGCGAATCCCCGGGCGCACCCCCGTCAGCGGCGCCGTCACGTTGTTGTTCTGGATCTTCGCGTTGAGGGTGCCGTTCGAGTTCCGCGCCACCGCCAGGATGCCGTTGCCGTCGACGGCGCTGATGGTGTTGTTGGAGATCGTGATCGTCATCAACGGCGCATCGGTGATGGCGAAGACGCTGTTCACGCCCGCCGCGACGCCATTCGCCGCGAACGTATTGCTGGGTGCGATGACGTTGTTGTTGACCGTCGCGGTCACCGTCGCGGCGCCCAGCGCGTTGACCGAGATCGCGCTGCCGACGATGTTGGCCAGCGGATTCGCCACGGTCCCGTTGCTGGAGATGTCGAAGTTGCCCTGACCCTTGCCGCTGACCGTGGCCAGGATCCCCTCGAGCCCGATCTCGTTCAAGGCGCTCGCGCCGGCGGCACGGTTGCCGGTGACGCTGATGATGTCGGTGCCGCTGCCAGTCGTCCCACAGATACCCGGCGAGCCGGAGGCGTTGCCGTTGCCGCACTGGACGCGGATGGCGGAGCCGCTCGGGAAGTTGCTGATCACGTTGTTGGCGAGCGTCGCCTTGGTCACGTTGGCGACGGTCGACGCCGAGCCGCCGGCGATCAGCCGGATTCCAGATCCCTGCGACGAGGAGGAGGACGTGCTGCTGGTGATCGTGTTGCCCGAAATCGTGACGTTGGCGAGCGTGCCGTTGAAGTTCTGCAGGTCGACGCCGTGGTAGTAGGCGTTGGTCAGCGTGTTGCCGGTGATCGTCACCGTCCCGGAAACGTTGTTCTCGGTGCCCGCCGACGACGAGTTGAAGGCGATGTTCGAGGTGTCGACGCCCAGGCCGGTGCCCGAGTTGTCGATCGTGCCGTTGGTAAAGCTGAAGTTGGTCACCCCGGTTCCGTAGACGCCGCTGCCGACCGTGTTCTTGATCGTCACGTTGCTGAACGTCGGACTCAGCGTCGAGGTGAGCGAGATTCCGTGGCTGCCCGTCTTCTGAATCGTGCCGCCGTTGACCACGAGCTTGCCGGTCGAACCCGTGTTGTTGAGCACGATGCCGCTGCTCGTCGGGCCGGATGCGGCGGTGCCCGCCGAGACGCTCGCGAACGTCAGGTTGCCCGCCCCGATCGTCGTGTTCGCCACGTTCAGCGCCACGCCAGTCGTGGTCGCAATCGTGCTCGTCGTGTCGGTTGAGGTCACCGTACCGCCGCCGGTCGCGGTGAACGCGTCGTTGCTGCCGGTGGTGAGCGAAATGGGGCCCGAGAAGCTGATCGTAGAGCCGGAGTTGCTGTTGAGCAGGATGCCCGTTCCCGTGTCGGTGATCGCCCCGGTGAAAGACGCCGTATCCGTGGTGCGGTTGGTCACCGAGATCGAGCGGCCCGCCGAGTTGGTGATCGTGCCGGCATAACTGACGGTGGCATTGCCGCCGTCGATGTTGAAGGCGGTGCCGGTGGCGTTCGTGATCGAGCTACCGAGTCCGGCGGTGAAGATCGCCGGCGAGCTAGGGATGTAATCGCTCACGCTCACGAGCGACACACCGGTGGTCACGCTGTTGGTGCTCTTGATACTCGAGAGCTGCAGGTTGATCGAGGCGCTGGAGATGTCCACCGCCGGCCCGCCGATCGCCTCGATCGGACCGGTGTTGAGGCCCGCCGAGACGCTCGTGCCGACGCTACCGGTGAAGGCGCCGGTGCCACTCACCCGCAGGCCGGCGCCCCCATCGGCATAGATCGCAAGGGCGGTGAAGTTGAGAGCGCCGGCCACGTTGCTGAGCACGATCCCCGAGGCGCCGACCCCATTGCCCGAGGCGCCGATCACCGTGTCGCCGCCGTTGACCGTCTGGAAGCCGCTCGTCCCGAGGTCGGAGTCGAACGTGGCGCTGGTGACCGAGATGCCGCTGCCGACCGTGTTCTGGTGCACGGTGTTGCTGGCCAGACCGGTGACCGTGATCGAGCCGCCACCCGAGCCGTCGATGACGATGCCGTTGACATTCGAGAGGATCCCGGTGTTGTTGCTCACCGCGAGCCGCAGCACCGCTCCGGCCGCTGCGGTGCGCGCATCGAAGGCGTTTCCAGCGTGCGTTCCGGCGGCGTTCCAGGTGTTGTTCGTGAAGCTCACGCTCAGGGTGCCCGTGGTGCCGGCGTTGAGCGCGAGGCTCGTGCCCTTGCCGCCCTCGCCGCGGAAGGTGTTGCCGTCGATCGTCAGGCTCGACGAGCCGGCGAGCGCCGCAGTCGAGGTGAGGTCGATCGCATTGCGCGTCGCGGCGAGCGACAGACCGACGATCTCGGCCGGGACCGCCGTGCCCGGAGCCGTCACGCAGTTGCTGTTCGCCGTGGTGTTGTCGAGGAGCGGCTTGGACCCCGCCGCGACGAGACTGGTCGGCGCCGGATTGCCGTTCACGCCGACGTTCACGTTGAGGCCGGCGCCCTCGCCCACGAGGTGCTGGTTGGCCTTGAGCGTGATCCCCTGATCCTGTCCGGTCGTCGTGCCGTCACCGGAGTACACGAAGATGTAGTCACCCGCCAGCGATGCCGTCTGCGCCTCGACGAGTGTGTGGAACGGGTTGCTGGACAGCCCCACACTACTCGCCACGGCGTCGTTCTTCACGTACCAGACCCGCTGCTTGAGGTTGATCGTCACCAAGCCGTTGGCTGTACTCGCGCCATCCGAGATCGTGTACTGGAAGCTGTCGCTGGCATTGGTGTCGCCGGCCTTGGGCGTGAAGACGAACGAACCATCGGCGTTGAGGCTCACCGAGCCGAGGTCGACGGTCGCGCAGTCGAACGGCGCCGTCAGGTCGGCGCAACCGACGATGCCGCTGATCACGATCGGGCTCGGTCCGTCGGCATCGGAGTCGTTGGCGAGCACATTGCCGCTCACGTAAACGTGCGCGCCGCTCGCCGTGTCGCTGCCCGCCACCTGGAGGAGGGTGTTGCCGACCGTGTCGTAGGTGTCGGCACCCGGCACCGGCGGGTTGTTGGCGACCGTGAACGAGAACGACGCATCGCCGGTCGGGTGCTGACCGAAGTCGACGTCGGTGATCTGAGCGGCGAGCGCCGTGACCGTGCAGGAGGCGTTTCCGGGCAGCGTCGCGCTCGGCGTCAGGGTGAAGCTCGTCGCTGGCGAAGCCGACAGCGAGAAAGCGCGCGCCCCTCCACAGTTGATGGTGAACGACGAGGTCGTGGCGTTGACCTGCTCGCTGAAGTTGATGGTGATCGTCGAGGTGCCCGCCACGCCCGTGGCGCCGTCCGTCGGCACGGTCGTCGTGACCGAGGGCGGCGCGTCGACGGTGAAGCTGAAGGCGTAGTCGCCGCTCATGTGCTGGCCGACGTCGGTGTCGGTGATCTGCGCCGCGACCGCGGTCGCCGTGCAGGTCACGCCGCCCGGCAGGGGCGAGCTCGGCGTCAGCGTGAAAGCGGTGGCGGGCGAGGCCGGGGAGACCGTGAAGACCGCCGGGGTGCCGCTCGGGCACTCCAGCTTGAACGAGCTTCCGTTCACGTTCACCGACTCGCTGAAATTGAAGGTCACCGTCGCGTCCGGCAGCACCGTGGCGCCGTTCGTCGGCGTCGTCCCGCTCACCGCCGGCGGCGAGTCGAGCGTGAACGAGAAGACGTCGTCCGCCGCCAGATGCTCTCCGGCGTCGGCGTCGGTCACCTGCGCCGCCACCACGGTCACCGTGCAGACCGTCCCTGCCGCCGGCAACAGGCGCGGCGCGGGCCGCGTCGAGGATGGCGCGGTGCGCACACGCAAACCGCCGGCGAGCGCGCTCGCCGGCAGTGGCGTGGTTGGAGTGAGCACGAAGCTCGCGGCCGGCGAGGCCGGCGCAAGCGTGAACGCGATCGGCGTGCCCGTCGGGCACTCGATCGTGAACGAGCTGGTGCTCGCGTTCACCGACTCGCTGAAGTTGATCGTGATCGTGGTCGCCGGGTCGACCCCGGTGGCGCCGTTGGTCGGCACCGTCGAGGTCACGGTCGGCAGGGTGTTGACCGTGAAGCTGAAGACGTAGTCGGCCGGCAGGTTCTGCCCCGCGTCGACATCGGTCACCTGCGCCGCCGCCACGGTCGCCGTGCAGACCACGCCGGCCGGCAGAACGGAGCTCGGCGTCAGCGTGAAGCTCGCGGCCGGCGAGGCGGGGCTGACCGAGAAAGCCTGCGGCGTACCGCTCGGGCACTCGAGCTTGAATGCCGTGCCGGTGACGTTGACCGACTCGCTGAAGTCGATCGTGATCGCCGCGTTGGTCGCCACCGCCGTCGCCCCGCTGGTCGGCGTCGTCGCGGTCACCGCCGGCGGCGCGTCGGTCGTGAAGCTGAACGGGTAGTCGGCCGCCAGGTGCAGACCACTGTCGACGTCGGTCACCTCGCTGGCGTGAACGGTCACCGCGCAGGTCGTGCCACCGATCGCCGTGCGACCGGCGACCGGCCCGGTCGACGCCGCCGCGCCGACTCGCCGCAGGCCGGCCGGCGCCAGGGCGCTGGTCGGCAGCGGGGAGACCGGGTGAAGGACGAAGCTCGTGGCCGGCGAGGCCGGGGTCACGGTGAACGAGATCGGCGTGCCGCTCGGGCACTCGAGCGTGAACGCGGTGCCGGTGACGTTCACCGGCTCGCTGAAGTTGATGGTCACGGTCGAGCTCGGAGCGACGCCGGTCGCGCCGTTGGTCGGCACGGTGCTCGCAACCGTGGGGGCGACATCGACAGTGAACGAGAAGATGTCGTCGGCCGGGAGCTGGAGGCCGGTGTCGACGTCGTGCACCTCGGTGGCGACGACCGTCACGGTGCATACCACCCCCAGCGGCAGGCTGGCGCTCGGATGGAGCACGAAGCTCGTCGCCGGAGAGGCCGGCGTCACCGTGAACGCGGTCGGCGTGCCGCTCGGGCACTCGAGCTTGAACGCCGTGCCGGTGACGTTGACCGACTCGCTGAAGTCGACCGTGACCGTCGCCGTCGGGTTCACCCCGGTCGCGCCGTTTGTCGGCAGGGTGGTCGTCACGCTGGGTGGCGAATCGGTGGTGAAGGACCCGTTGTAGTCCGCGGTCGGGTGCAGCCCGCTCACCGTCCCGGTGACCTGCGCCGCCATCACCTTCACCTGGCAGGCGGTGCCGACCGGCAGGCTGGCGCTCGGGGTGAGCGTGAAGCTCGACGCCGGCGACGCCGGGCTGACGCTGAAGGCGACCGGCGTGCCACTCGGACACTCCAGCCCGAAAGCGGTGCCGGTCACGTTCACCGACTCGCTGAAGTCGACGGTCACGGTCGAGCTCACCGCCACTCCGCTGGCACCGTTGGCGGGCGTCGTCGAGACGACGGTCGGCGGCCCCGCCGTGGTAAACGTGAACACGTAGTCGGCGGGCAGGTTCTGTCCGGCGTCGACGTCGCTGATCTGCGCCGCCACCGCGGTCACCGTGCAGGTCGTGCTCTGCGGCAGGCTGGCGGTCGGCGTCAGCGTGAAGCTCGCGGCCGGCGAGGCCGGGCTGACGGTGAACGCCTGCGGTGTGCCCGTCGGGCACTCGACCGTGAACGCGGTGCCGGTGAGGTTCACCGGCTCACTGAAGTTGATGGTGATCGCGCTCGTGACGTTGACCGCGGTCGCGCCGTCGGTGGGCGAGGTCGTGGTCACCGCCGGTGGCAGGTCGAAGTAGCCGTTCACGTCGACGATCACGTGGACGGTGCCGCTCGGCGGGATGTAGGGCTGGACCGACATGTCGCCGGTCGCCGACAGCGCCACGACCGCGTTGTTGGCCCGCACTGCGCCGGCGCTGAAGTTGACGATCGGCAGGGCCGGCGTCGTGCCAGCGGCATACGCGAAGAGCATGCCCAAGCCGGACGGCGAGACGACGGTCACGTTGAGCGACACGGCGGCGGTCCCCGACGGGACCCCACAGCGGCTCTGCAGCGTGGCGGCGCTGATCGAGACCGCGCTGCCACTGGTCAGCGGTGCGGCGCCGTCCTGGGCGGAGCGGCTATCGAAGACACGGCACGGAGTGAGCGTGAAGTAATCGGTTCCGGGAGGCGCTGCCACGGTCGGCGCGGCGCGGTGCGGCTTGGGCTTCGCCGCGACCGCCGCGGGAGCCAGCATCAACAGGGGCGCGACCAACGCCACGCACCAGCGAAAAGATCTGCGCATTCTCATCCCCCCGTTGACCGCAGGCTCGGCGGTCCTGAAACTTCGCCGATTGACGACAGTCCGACAATGGAACAAAGCCCAGCAAGTTCCGGCGGGCACCGCATGGCGGGCGCCGGAGAGCACACGATAGCCGAAACATACGCCTTCCTGCGGGGAAAGCCAACGGGGCTATTTCAGCCGGAAACCGATGCGCAGCGGGCGCCACATCTTCACCGCCACACCATCCTTGGTGGCGGGCTGGAAGGTGCTCGCCCGCGCCGCCTCGAGCGCCGCGGCGTCGAACCCGAGGTGGTGCGGATCGCCCTGCTGGATCCTGGCGTCGATCACCTTGCCGTTCTCGTCGACCAGCACCAGGACCTCGATCGACGCCTCCTTGCCCTGGCGGCGCCCCATCTCCGGGTAGCGCGCCGCGGCGAGGCGCAAGGGCTTGGGCGGCACGACGCCGGGGCCCGCTTCCACCAGATCGCCGCGCTCGACCGGCTTGGGCGACGGGGCGGGTGGCGGAGGAGCGGGCGGCGGTGCCAGGGCCGGCACGGTCGGCGCCGGTGTGGGCTTGCGACGCGGCGGTCGCGGCTTGCGCGGCGCTTCGGCCTCGCGCGGCACCGGCGCCGCCGAGAAGCTGTCGAGCGCTGGCAGGTCGACCAATCGCCGTTCGCCCGCCTGCACGCTGACCCGCACCTCGCGCTCGCCCTTGCCCGGCAGGGCGAAGCGCAGGACGTGCTCCCCGGCAGGCACCTGGCGCTCGAGCGCGGCGTCGAGCGGGAGCGGCGGCGCATCGTCGAGCGCGACGGTCAGGCCCGACCCCGGGGCCGAGGGCACGATCAGGGCGGTCGCCGCCGGCGGCGCCGCGACCGGGCTCGGCGCCAGGCTCGGGGCCGGAATGGCGAGCGGGGGCGGCGAGCCGCCGCGGCTGGCGAGCCAGAGACCCGCGATCGCCAGCACCACCATCAGCGCGGCGCCACCCGCCGCCCAGACGATCCAGGGCTTGCGGGCCGCGGCGGCCTTCGGCGTCGGAGCAGCGGTCACCGCGGGCGCGGCTGCAGGAGCCGGGGACGACGGCAGCTCCGGCAGCTCTTCGAGGTCGAAACGCAGCGCCTCGCCGCTCGCCGGTGCGGCAGCGGCCGCCGCGGGCGGCCCTGCCGGAGTCGCGGCCCGGCCGGGGACCGCCGGTGGCTGCGCCGGCGCGGTCACCGCGGGCGGGGCGGCGGACATCGACACCGTGGGCATCGACGCGGACGATGGCAGCTTGCTGGCGGCGTAGGCCTGCATCAGGGCGGCGCCGAGGCTCCCGTGCTGGCGGCGCAGGATCTCGTCGCCCTGGACGCGGGGCCGCAGCCGGTCGAGCGCCGCCCGCGCCTCCGGCAGGCGACCGGCGGCGATCAGCCCCTCCACCTCGCCGAGCTCGACGGCGAGCGGCAGCTCCGGCGTCGGCTCCGCCGCCAGCGCCGGCAGGGGCGGGGCCGCCACCAGCGGCGGGGGCGCAACGGCAGGGGCCGGCGGCGAGACGGAGGGCGGGGACGCGGCGGGCAGCGGCGCGGCCGGCTCTTCCTCCTCCGCGCCGAGCAGAGTCGCGGCGGCGATGGCTGCCAAGCCGGGATCTCCGACAGTGCGATGGCGATCCTCGAGCGACCGCGTCTCGCCCAGGATCGCGTGCGCCTCCGCGTTCATCGGATCGAGGGTCAACGCCGCGGCGCACTCGCGCTGCGCCTGCGTCGCGTCCTCGCTGAGCAGAGCACGGCGCGCCGCGTCCAGGTGCTCGCGCAGCTGCTCGCCGCGCACCCGCTCGCGCTCGGCCGCGACCCGCTGGCGCAGCTCGGCGAATGCCGCCGGCCCGCCGGGACCGCGCTCCGCCACGCGCAGTTCGGCCTCGGCGGCGGCGAGCTGTCCTTGCCGCAGCAGGTCTTCGATGCGGACCCGCGTCGCCTGCTCCGGCGCCGGACGCAGCGCCTCGGCACCCAGCGCCACCGTCGGCTGGTGCTCGACCTCCACCACCGGCGAGGGTGCCCCCGGCGCAAGACCAGCGCGCACCGCGCGCAGCGCTGCCAGCACGTCGGAGAAGCTCGCATAACGACGCTCGGGGTCCTTCTCCAGGCAGCGGCGCACCACGGCGGTGAGCGCCGCCGGACACTGCGGGGCGACCTCATCGAGCGGCCGGGGCTCGGCGTTGAGGATCTGCGCCATCAGATCGTCGAGCCGCTCGCCGTCGAAGGGCGGCTCGCCCGACAGCAGCTCGTAAGCGGTGACGCCGAAGGAGAACTGATCCGCCCGCCCGTCGACCGGCTCGCCGCGGATCTGCTCCGGCGGCAGGTACGCCGCAGTGCCCAGGGTGATGCCGGTCTTGGTCAGCTGGCTCTCGGTCTGCGCCAGCTTGGCGATGCCGAAGTCCATGATCTTCACCCGCCCATCGCCGAGCAGGCGGATGTTGGCTGGCTTCACGTCGCGGTGCACGACGCCCTGCGCATGGGCGTACTCGAGGCCCTCGGCGACCTGCGTCAGGATGTCGAGGCGGCGCTGCAGCGACAGCGGATCGCGGCGCGCGATCACGTGATCGAGGTCCTCCCCCGGCAGGTACTCCTGCACGATGTAGGGGACCTCGTCCTGGAGACCGAAGTCGTAGATCGTGACGACGTTGCGATGCTCGAGATTGCCGGCGATCTGCGCCTCGCGCAGGAAGCGCTGGCGCAGGCTGCTGTCGCCGGAGGCGCAAGTCTTGATCGCCACCCGGCGCTGGATGAACGGATCGCGACCCTCGTACACCTCGCCGAAGCCGCCGGTGCCGATGGGCCTCAAGACTTCGTACTTGCCGATCTTTTCCACGATCGCAGGGCTCGCCGCTGGTCGGAAACCTCTGTCGGCATGCTAACACCAGGGCCGCCACCCGCGCGGGTGGCGACCCGCGGACGACCGCGGGCCTAGCGTGAATCCTGGAGGTCCGCCATGGAAATTCGCTTCGCGTTTCCCGACCTCAAGCTGGTTCGCCATCTCGCCGAAGCTCCCGAGGCCCCGAGCGTCTCCCTGTACCTCGCACCCCTGCGCGGCGACGTACCGACCGCCAACCGGGCGCGCCGTCTCGCCCAGTTGCTGCGCGACGCCGCTCGTCTGCTCGCGCGCGCCGGCCTCGCCTCAGACGACGCCGAGCGCTGTCTCGCTCCCGCCCTGCCGCTGACCGCGAACGGCAACCTGCAGGAGCACCCGGAGGACGGCCTGGCGCTGTTTCTGCGCGTTGGCGAGGCACGCGGAGTCATCGTGCCGCACAGCGGCGAGGAGCATCTGCACGTCGGCCCACGCTTCTACCTGCGCCCGCTGCTCGGCCTGCAGCTCGACCCCTTCCACGTCCTGACCCTGAGCCAGACCGGGGCCCGTCTGTTCGACTGCGCGCACGGCACCGTGCGCAAGGTCGAGCTCGGCGATGCCGCCAGCCTCGAGCTGACCCTCGGTGCCCAGAAGGAGCCGCAGAACCTGGGGCGCCATAGCGGCTCGCGGGCCGGCGCCGGCGTCGGTCGCATGCCGGCGATCGTGCACGGCAGCGGAGTCGGCAAGCAGTCGGCGAAGAGCGAGGGGACGCAGTACCTGCTGCGCGTGGCGGCGGTGGTCGATCGCCACCTGGCGAGCCACACGTCGTCGCTGGTGCTGGCCGGCGTCGAGCACATGGTAGCGGCCTATCGCCACGTCGCTCGCTATCCGCACATCGCACCGGAAGCGCTGCGCGGCAACTTCGACGACACTCCCGCGGTCACCCTGCGCGACCTCGCCGCGCCGCTCGCCCTGGCGCCGCAGCGCGAAGCCGCGGCGCACGCGGTGGCGCGCTTCGACACCCTGCACCGGCGCGGGCGGGCCTCAGGCGACCTGCCGACCGTGCTCGCCGCGGCGCGCGCGGGTCGGGTCGAGACGCTGCTGCTCGACGCCGACAGCCACGTCTGGGGCGTGTTCGACACCGCCCACGGCGAGGTCCGGCGCCACCCGGCCCCGGCGCCGGGCGACGACGACCTGCTGGACGCGGCGGCGACCTGGACGCTGCGCCATCGCGGGCGAGTCCTGACCGTGGCCGCGCCGGGGCTTCCCTCCGGTGTCCCGGCGGTCGGCTTCTTCCGCTTCTAGACCCGGGCGGGGGGCGCGATGAGCGAGATCGTCGCGCTCGCCGCCGCGGCGGTCTTCCGCGCCCGCGGTCTGGTCAAGCGCTATCGCATGGGTGAGGTCGAGGTCACCGCCCTCGACGGCCTCGACCTCGACCTCTACCGCGGCGAGCTGGTGGTACTGCTCGGACCCTCGGGCAGCGGCAAGTCGACCCTGCTCAACATCCTCGGCGGCCTCGACGCGCCCAGCGCCGGCTCGGTGCGCTTTCTCGAGCACGACCTGACCGGCTCGGGGCCCGACGAGCTCACCCGCTATCGCCGCGAGCACGTCGGCTTCGTGTTCCAGTTCTACAACCTGATCCCCAGCCTGACCGCGCTCGAGAACGTCGAGGTGGTGACCGACATCGCGACCTCGCCCATGGACCCCGCCGAGGCGCTCCGCCTGGTCGGCCTCGGCGAGCGCCTGCATCACTTCCCGGCCCAGCTCTCGGGCGGCGAGCAGCAGCGCGTGGCGATCGCCCGTGCGGTCGCCAAGCGCCCTGACGTGCTGCTCTGCGACGAGCCCACCGGCGCCCTCGACTTCGAAACCGGGAAGCTGGTGCTGCAGGCGCTGGAGCGTGCCAACCGCGAGCTGGGGACGACCACCGCGATCATCACCCACAACGCCGGCATCGCGGCGATGGGCGACCGGGTGATCCGGCTGCGCAGCGGGCGCATCGTCGAGGAGCACCGCAACGCCGCGCGCCGCGCCCCCGAGGAGCTCGAGTGGTGAGGCACCGCACACATCCGCTGCGGCGCAAGCTGGGGCGCGACCTCTGGCACCAGCGCGGGCCGTTCCTGGCCGTGGCCCTGGTCGCGGCCGCGGGCGTGGTGCTGTTCATCAGCCTGCGCAGCATGCACGGCTACCTGACGAGCGCCCAGTCCGACTACTACCGCAGCGAGCGCTTCGCGCAAGTCTTCGCCCACATGCGCCGCGCGCCGCTCCATGCGGCCGATCGCGTCGCTGCGTTGCCCGGCGTCGCGACGGTCGAGGCGCGCATCGTGACCGACGCCCTGGTCGAGGTCGCCGGGCTCCGCGAGCCGGCGGTCGGCCGCCTGGTGTCGCTGCCCGCGGATCGCGAGCCTTCGCTCAACCGGGTGGTGCTGCGCCGCGGTCGCCGCTTCGTGCCGGGCGAATCCGGCGTGGCACTTGTGAGCGACGCCTTCTGCCGCGCCAACGGCCTCCAGCCCGGCGACTCGCTCGGCGTGCTGCTGCGCGGTCGCTGGCAGCGGCTGCGCATCGTCGGCACCGCCTCCTCGCCGGAGTTCATCTACGAGATTCGCGGCGGCGCCGACATCTTCCCCGACAACCGCCGCTTCGGCGTGCTCTGGCTGCCCGAGGAGGAGCTGCAGTGGGCTTTCGGCCTGCGCGGCGCGTTCAACGATCTGGCGCTCGGGCTTGCCCCGGGCGCCTCGGCCCGGGACGTCGTGCGCCGCCTCGACGAGCTGCTCGAGCCGTACGGCGGCACCGGCGCGTACGACCGCGAGGATCAGGTCTCGCACCGCTTCGTCTCCGACGAGATCCTCGAGACGCAAGTCACGAGCATCTTCCTCCCCTCGCTGCTGCTCGGCGTCACCGCCTTCCTGCTCCACCTCGTGATGTCCCGTCTGGTGGCGCTCGAACGCGATCAGATCGCGGTGCTCAAGGCTTTCGGCTACTCCGACGGCGCGGTGGCGGCGCACTACCTGGCGCTGGCGCTGGTGCCGGTCGGCGCCGGCGCGGCCGCCGGGGTCGCAGTGGGCCTCTGGCTGGCGCTCGAGCTCGCCGGCGTGTACGCCCGCTTCTTCCAGTTCCCGAGCGCGGTGTACCGGCCCGACCTCGTGATCCTCCTCGCCGGCGCCCTCATCGCCTGCGGCGCCGCCGCGCTCGGCGCGCTCGCCGCGGTGCGTCGCGCGGTCGCGCTGCCGCCGGCGGAAGCGATGCGCCCCGAGGCCCCCGAGCGCTTCCGCACCGGCTGGCTCGAGCGCAGCGGCCTGCTCGCTCGCCTGCGGGTGCCGGCGCGGATCGTCGCTCGCCACCTGGTGCGCCGTCCGCTGCGCTCGGCGCTGAGCGTGCTCGGCATCGCGATCGCGGTGGGCATCATCGTCACCGGGGGGTTCCTGTTCGATGCCCTCGACTACATGCAGCGGCTGCAGTTCGAGCACGTGCAGCGCGAAACCGTGAGCGTGAGCTTTCACGAGCCGCTCTCCGCCGCCGCACTGCGTGCGGTCGCGCACCTGCCCGGCGTCTTGCGCGCCGAGCCGTGGCGCGCGGTGGCGGTGCGGCTGCGCAATCCCGAGCGCGGCTATCTCGAGCACCGCATCGGGCTCTTCGGACTCGCTCCGGGCGGCGAGCTGCGCCAGATCGTCGACGGCGAGTTGCGCGCTCACCCGGTGCCGCCCGAGGGCCTTCTCCTCAGCGCCGCGCTCGGCCGGCGTCTGGAGCTGCCGCCCGGCAGCCTGGCCCAGGTCGAGGTGCTCGAGGCGCGCCGCCCGATCCGCCTGGTGCGGGTGGTGGGCTGGGTTGACGAGCTCCTGGGGCTCAACGCCTACATGACGCGCGACGCCGTGAACCGGTTGCTCGGCGAGGGCGACGTCGTGTCCGGGGCGCTGGTCCTGGCGGATCCGGCCGGCGAGGCGGCGCTCTACGACCGCTTGAAGCGGCTGCCGGCGGTGAGCGGCATGGCGATCCGCGCCGCGATGCTCGCCGGCTTCCGGCGCACGATCGCCGAGAGCTTCTACATCTCGATCGCGGTCATCCTCGGCTTCGCCTGTCTGGTCGCTGCCGGGATGGTCTACAACGGCGCGCGGGTGGCGCTCTCGGAGCGGGCGCGCGAGCTCGCCAGCCTGCGGGTGCTCGGCTTCTCGCGCCGCGAGGTCGCCAACATGCTGCTCGGCGAGCAGGCAGTGCTCACTCTTGCCGCGCTGCCGGCCGGTGTGCTGCTCGGCATCGGGCTCTGCGTGCTGACCGTGCGGCGGTTCGAGTCCGAGCTGTTTCGCATTCCGGTCATCGTGTCGGGCGCGACGATCGCGTTCGCGCTCGTCGTGGTGCTCGTCGCCGCGGCGCTGTCGGCTCTGGCGGTGCGCCGCCGCACTCACCGCCTCGACCTGGTGGCGGTACTCAAAACCCGGGAGTGATGCCATGACCAAGACCCGCCGCTTCGCCTGGCCGCTCGTCGCGCTCGCTCTCGTCGCGCTGGTCGCGGTGTTCCTGCGGCCGACGCCGGTGCCGGTCGACGTCGCGCCGGTCAAACGCGGTGCCATGCAGACCGCGATCGAGGAGGAGGGCATGACGCGCATCCATCCCCGCTACGTGGTCGCGGCGCCGGCCGCCGGACGCTTGGCGCTGGTTACCCTCGACGCCGGCGACGCGGTGCGCGCCGGGCAGGCGGTCGCCACCCTGTACCCGGCGCCCCTCGACGCCCGCGCCCGCGAGCAGGCCGAGGCCAGCTTGCGCGCCGCCGCGGCCAGCCGCGCCGAGGCCGACGCCCAGGTCGCCCAGGTGGCGACCGCGCTCGCGCAGGCGCGCCGCGACCGCGACCGCGCCGAGCGCCTGGCGGCCGCCGGACAGATCGCTCCCGCCGACCTCGAGCAGGCGCGCACCGTCGTCGTTACGCTGGAGAAGGCGCTTGCCGCGGCGCGCTTCCGCGCCAGTGCGGCGCGCTACACGGCCGACAACGCACGCGCCGCGCTGCTCGACGCCGGCAGCGGCTCGGCGCTGCTCCTGCAGGCTCCGGCCGACGGTCTGGTGCTGCGCCTGTTCGAGGAGTCGGAACGCACCGTCCTCGCCGGGACGCCGGTGCTCGAGATCGGCAGCCCGCGCGACCTCGAGATCGTGGTCGACGTGCTGACCGGCGACGCTCTGGCGGTCGCCCCTGGCGCCGCGATGCGGGTCGATCTCGGCCGGCGCGTCGTGTCCGGTCGCGTGCGCCAGATCGAGCCGGCGGCTTTCACCAAGGTCTCGCCGCTCGGCGTCGAGGAGCAGCGCGTGCACGTCATCGGTACTTTCGACGAAGCGCCGGCGGGCATCGGCGACCGCTTCCGGGTGATGGCGAAGATCGAGCTGTGGAGCGCGCCGGACGTGGTCAAGGCGCCGTCGGGCGCGATGTTCCGCTCCGACGACGGCTGGGCGGCGTTCGTGGTCGAAGGCGGCCGGGCCCGGTTGCGCGCCGCAACGGTCGGCCATCGCAACGCCGAGGAGGTCGAGATCCTGAAGGGCCTGGAGCCGGGCCAGGCCGTTGTCATCTACCCCAGCGACCAAGTCCGCGACGGCGCGCGGGTCGCGACGCTGCGCTGAGCGCCGCGCTCAGCCCTTCTCGACCAGCAGGCCGAGCAGGTCGGTCGAGCTCACGATCCCGACCACGTCGCCCTCGCGGGTCACCAACAGGCGATGGATGTGGCTGTCGATCATGATCTCCGCGAGATCGGAAACCGGCGTGTCCTCGGGCACCGTGTACACCGCCGGCGTCATGATGTCCGCGACGGTCAGCTCGCTCTCGCTGCCGCGCACGCGCAGCGCCTGCGCCTCCTCCGGGTTCCACTTCTCGTCCCAGCCGCGCACGTAGAAGCCGGGGTCCGACTGGTCGCGAGCCAGGGCTTCACCGCCCTCTGCCGCCGAGCGGGCGAGGTCGGTGACCGAGACCACGCCGACCAGCTTGCCTCCCACGTCGCGCACCGGAGCGCCCGACAGCTCGTTGTCGAGGAGGAACGCCGCGAGGTCGCTGACCGCCATGTCGTCGCGGACGCTCAGCACGCGAGCGTTCATGATGTCCTTCGCCGTCAACGGTCGCATCGCCATCCTCCGCGCAGACTGACCCGGTTCCCGACTGATTCGTAGCCAGTCTAGGAACCGTCCAAAAGGCGCGCCAACCCCCGCCGGGTCTGCAAGAAGCCCACCCGGACGGGGAGGGATGGTTGGACCACCCACCCGGGCGGGTGAAGGGGCACTGCCCCAAGGGACGTCCCCCTTCTCAGCGCGCCGTGGCGCTCTTAGTAGTGGGAGCCATTCGAGGTTTCTCCGGTGCCGAAAAGGAGCCCGTCCGATGACCACCAAGTTGACCGCTCCGCCGGAGCACAGAGGGCCGCTCGCCGTGCTCGACGAACTGCGCGAGGACCTGGGCCAGTTGTGGGACCGCCCGTTCCCGCTGTTCTTCCAGCCGTTCGGGCGCAGCGCCGCGCGCCACCTGGGCAAGAGGCTGTGGACGCCGACCCTCGACGTGTACGAGAAGGAGGGTGAGTTGATCGTCAAGGCCGATCT
Source organism: Acidobacteriota bacterium (assembly GCA_050258075.1). Lineage (GTDB taxonomy): Bacteria > Acidobacteriota > Thermoanaerobaculia > Multivoradales > JAGPDF01 > JBLMYC01. The sequence continues at coordinate 1,698 of JBLMYC010000134.1, read as the reverse complement.
TCCCGGACTCCGCAAGGAGGATGTCGAGGTCACCGTTCTCGAGGGTGACCTGGTCCTGCGCGGGGAGAGAAAGGAGGAGAAGCAGGTCAAGGAGGAAGACTACGTACGCATGGAGTGCAACTACGGGTCCTTCTACCGCCGGCTGCCGCTCGGCTTCGAGCCCGATCCCAAGCTGATCGTGGCCAAGTTCGTCGACGGCGTGCTGGAAGTGAAGGTCCCGATTCCGGTCGGCAAGCGACCGGAGCCGAAGCAGATCGCCGTGACCTAGAGGCCCGGCGACCTCCGGCATCCCGAGGGCGGCCCGGGGCGCGTGGCGCTCCGGGCCGATTCGTTTTCCGGGGCCGCCGGCCTGCTAGAGTCTTGCTGCGGCAGTCCTGGCCACGGCCGGTCGCCGCGCAGGCGGAGTCGCGGTGACGATCTCGGGAAGTCTCAAAGACGTCTCGGCGGCCGACGTGATGCAGTTCATCCATCTCGGCCACCGCAGTGGCGTGCTCACGCTCGAGCACGGCGAGCGCCGCGCTGCGTTGCGCTTTCACCGCGGCCGCCTGATCTCCGCCCGCTCGCCCCAGATGCAGCGCCTCGGCGATCTGCTGGTGTCGAGCGGCCGGGTGACCTCCGAGGCGCTGCGCGCCGCGGTCGAAGCCCAGCTTGCCGCCGGCAGGAGCCGCTCGCTCGGCCAGATCCTGGTCGAATCCAACACCATCGACGGCGAAGAGCTGCGCCGACTGATCTCGCTTCAGATCTCGCAGGCGGTGACCGAGGTGGTGGCGTGGGACGCCGGCACCTTCGATTTCACCGCCGACGACACGGAGCCTCCCGACGATCTGGGACTGCAGCCCACCGACCTCCTGCCGGAAGCCGAGATCGACACCCAACTCGCCCTGCTCGAGGCCGCGCGGCTGTTCGACGAGCGCGATCGCCACGGCGCCGACGAAGGGGTCGCGACCCAGGCGCCAACGCCCTCGCCCCTGCTCGCGGCGCCCGCTCCGGCCGAGTCCGAGCCGGACCAGGATCTCGCCGCGCTCTTCGAGGAGCATCCGGAGCGCCCGCCGCAGCGGCGCCGGCGGCCGACCGGTCCGGTGGCGCCCCGCCTCGAGCTGGTCTCGCACGACCACGCGCTGGCGCTCGAGCTCGAGGTGGCGCTCGTCCCCGAGCAGATCTCCCTGTCGCGCGTGCGGCTCTCCCAGGCGGGCGAGCACGCGCCACACGAGATGCCGCCGGTCGTGCTCGTCGACCTGCGCGGCGAAGGGCCGTCGCTCGAGGCAGCGCACGGATTTCACGCCCGCCACCCGAGCGTGCCGCTGATCGCGCTCACCAGCGGCGACGCGCCGCTCGGCGCGGTGTACGGCGCCGGCGCCCTCGCCGCTCTGCCGGCCGAGGACCTCGGCTCGGTCGTCACCTGCATTCGCAGCGTGCTCGCCAGCCGGCGCGCCCTGGTTCAGGCCGCCGCAGCGCCGGTCGCGCACGACCCGGTGAAGCGGCTGCAGCGCCTGTTCGGCGAGCTGCGCTCCGGGTTGATCTCGGCGACCGTCGCGCTGCACCTGATGCAGGTCGTGTCCGAAGCCTTCGAGCGCGCCGTGCTGCTGCTCGTGCAACGCAACGAGCTCGCGGTGCTCGGTGCCTTCGGCAGCGGCAGCGTCGGACGGCCGCTCGCCGAGGCGATGCGCGGGCTCCGCCTGCCGATCGAGCAGCAGGGCG
>JBLMYC010000133.1:0-11233 GCA_050258075.1 Acidobacteriota bacterium | reverse complement strand
CTGTTCCTCGACGTGCAGATGCCGGAAGTGGACGGGTTCGACGTTCTCGAGGCGGTGGGCGCCGACAAGGTGCCGGCGATTGTCTTCGTCACCGCCTACGACGAGTACGCGCTGCGCGCTTTCGACGTGCATGCGATCGATTACCTGCTGAAGCCGTTCGACGACGCGCGGTTCGCGCTGGCGGTGGCCCGCGCCAAGGAGCGGGTGCGCTCCGGCCGGCCGGACCAGAAGATCGCCGCGCTCCTTCTCGAGCGCGCGCCATACCAGCGCCGCCTGCTGGTGCCCGCCCGCGACCGGATCCTGGTGGTCGACGCCGACGACATCGACTGGATCGAGGCGAGCGACTACTACTCAAAGCTGCACGTCGGCGCTCGGACCCACCTGCTGCGCCAGACGTTGACCGACCTCGAGCGGCGTCTCGATCCGGCGCGTTTCGTGCGCGTGCACCGCTCGGCGATCGTCAACGTCGAGCGGGTGCGCGAGATCCATCCGCTGCTGCGCGGCGACTGCGCGCTGCTGCTCGCCGACGGTACCCGCGTACGGCTGAGCCGCACCCACCGCGAGCCCTTCGAGCGCCTCTTCACCGTCGGCCGCCGCTGATTCCGGCTCGCTGCACTTGCGGTCCGGCCGGCTGCTCGGCGGCTGACCGGCGCCGCGGCGCGGCATAGCTTCATCGCCGACGGCGCGGCCTGCTCCCCGGTGGGAGATCCGGCTCGGCGGCCGAAAGGGAGAATCCCCGATGCGACTCGTCTCAGGATTGCTGCTGCTGCTGGCGCTCATGTTGCCGGCGACGTCCGCGCTCGCGGCGGAGGCGCCGCACGGCAAGGTGTACGTTTGCCCGATGGCGGAGCACACGAAGGAATACGACAGGCCCGGCACCTGCCCGCTGTGCGGCATGACGCTGGTCGAAAAGGACTCCCGCTTCCGGGTCGCGGTGCTGGTGTTCAACTACGCGGAGGACATCGACTTCACCGCTCCGATCGAGGTCTTCGGACAGGCGGGGGCGCAAGTCTTCACCGTCGCCGCCACGACTGATCCAATCAACACCGTCTTCGGCCTTCACCTGCGGCCCGACTACGACATGGCGCACGCGCCGGCCGCGGACCTGATCCTCATCCCCGGCGGCGGCGTGGCGAACGCCCTCGGCAACGACCAGGTCATGGCGTGGGTTCGGCAGCGCGCCGCGGAGTCGCGGTACGTGATGTCGGTCTGCAACGGCGCCTTCGTCCTGGCCAAAGCGGGCCTGCTCGACGGGCTGCGGGCCACGACGACCGCCGGCCGCATCGAGGAGCTGGCCGCAGCCGCGCCGAGGACCAAGGTGGTGCGCGAGCGACTGGTCGACAACGGCAAGGTGATCACCACCGGCGGCCTGTCAGCCGGCATCGACGGAGCGCTGCACGTGATCGATCGCGAGTACGGCCGGACGCGGGCCGAGACGATCGCGCGCGGCATCGAATACCGCTGGGATCCGGAAGGCAAGTGGGTGCGGTCGGCGCTGGCGGACGTCCGCATGCCCGACATCAAGCTGCCGTCGGATGCGAAGTGGGAGATGCTCGTCAGCCGCGGCGACACCCGGCAGTGGGAGATGTCCGGCCGGCTGCAGTGGGCGACGGCGATGTCGGCCGACGGCTTCCTCGACTACGCGACGAGGCAGATCACCGCCAAGGGCTGGGCCTTGCGCGAAAGCGGCAGCGGCACCCGTACCTTTGCCCGGACCGAGGACGGCGAGGACTGGGTCACCACCCTGACCTCGAGGCGCGACGGTGACGGGCCCGCGCTCCGCGAGGCGATGGCGATCCGGGCGGTCGGCAAGTCCACCGGGGGAGAGTCCCGATAGGCGCGAGAGGAGCCCGCGGTCCTAGCCCGCGGGCTTCCTCGAACAGGTCGAGATCCCGAGCAGCGTGTAGAGGGGGCAGAGACCGGTCAGGCCGGTCACCAGGGGAAGGATGCCGATCCATCCCCACGGCGTCTTCGGCCCGACGAAGACCAGGCTGAGCAGAACGAGACCGACGAGGACGCGGACGACGCGTTCGACCGGATGCTCGGTCACGACCAGGAAGTTCCTCATGTGACCTCCCGCGGGCCAGTGCCCGCAAGTTCAGGGTACTCCCAGGGGCTTCGAGAGGGAAGGGATCGAGCACGCTCGAACGCCCGCGCGGTGGCAGAATCGCGGTGTGCGCACCGTCGCGCGCCTCCCGGCCCGATGCCCTTGCCCACCTTCTTCGCCACCCCCGCCGATCTGCGCGCCTGGTTCGAGGCGCACCACGAGGACACGCCCGAGCTCTGGGTGGGCTTCCACAAGCGCGCTACGGGCAAGCCGAGCGTCACCTGGCCGGAGGCGGTGGACGAGGCGCTGTGCTTTGGGTGGATCGACGGGGTGAGGAAGAGCCTCGGCGAGGAGAGCTACATGATCCGCTTCACGCCGCGCCGGGCACGCAGCGTGTGGAGCGCCGTGAACCTGCGACGGATCGAGGAGTTGCGCCGGCTCGGGCGCCTGCGGCCGGCCGGGCTGCGTGCCCTCGAGGAGCGCGACCTCAAGCGCTCGGGCCTCTACTCCTATGAGAGCCGTCCCCAGAAGCTCGACGAGGGCCTCGAGAAGGAGCTGCGCGCCAACCGTCGGGCCTGGGAGTACTTCTCCGCGCAGCCGCCGTGGTACCGGCGGACTGCGGCCTTCTGGGTGATGAGCGCCCAGCGCGAGGAGACCCGGCTGCGGCGGCTCGCAACCCTGATCCGCGACTGCGCCGCCGGCCGCCGGATCGGGCCGCTCTCCCGGGCGCGGGTCGGGACGCGGCCCCGGAAGCGCTGAGGGCCACCGCTCTCGCGAGGAGTGGCCCCCTGGACCGGCTTGTCGGACCGGCTGACACCTAGCGGGGGTCGGTGTGCAGTCGGTGGTAGGTCTCGTGGCCCGTCTCGCCACCCAGGAAGTCGACGTCGTAGGGAGTCACGAAGGGGACTTTGTCGAGACTGAAGGGCGCATACCCGCCGAAGTGGTAGAGGGTGTGCACGAGCGTGTCGCACCCGCCGCTGAAGCGCAGGCTGCTTTCCAGCGCATCCACCTCGAACTGTGGGGAGCTTTGGGTTGGGTCCTCGCCCGGCGCACGCGGCAGGGCGCAGCTCGACATCACGCGCACGGTGAACTTCCCATGGTGGCGGTAGATCTCACCGGTGTACGGGTTGCACGAATCGTAGCCAAATGGCTTGGGATCGATGGACTGAAAGAAAGTCACCGAGTATCTGTTGAGGGCGACCGGAGTGATGACCATCGTGTACATCCAGTTGACACCATTGGGGCCGCCGTACCAGGTCCCCGTGAGGTCGCAGGCGGACTGATCCGCCGCGGCCCCGGCACCGAACGGCCCGGCTAAGAAGGACAAAGCAAGCAGGACGAAGACTCTCTTCATGGCGATCTCCCCTCCCGGGAAAGACCGGGAACGCGGCTTCGCCACGAATGCGCGACGAGCGCCGTCGCTCCCAAGTCGGGTGAAATGATGAGAATCAAGCTGAGCCTTTTGGTGAGGAAGTCGCCACTTCCCGGGGCGGGGTCGTTGCCACTCCCTTGGGTGGGTTGCCTTGCCTCGCCAAGCTCGTCCGCGACTTGCGCCGCCGAGCGTTCGATCAGCCCCTGATCCGGCTGCCGAAGAGGCGGCGGCCCGGCCCGAGCTCCCTTGGGCCGGCGGCGCCGTGCCGCCCGCGCGGGCGGGTGGACGGAGCCGCCGCGCCGCTAGACTCAGCCATCATGCAACCGGTGCTGCGCCTCCTCGACGAGGCGCTGGTCGAGCGCATCCTCGACGAAGCGCGGGACGTCCTCGCGATCTCGGGCGTCGAGATCCACAACCCGGAGGTGCTGGCGCTGCTCGCCGACCGCGGCGTGGCGGTGGACCGTGCCACGCGGCGGGCGCGTTTCGGAGCGGACGTTCTCGAGTGGGCGCGAGAGACGGCGCCGGGTCCGTTCGCGCTGTACGACGTCCGCGGCGAGCGCACCCACGATTTCGGCTCCGGCGCGGTCCATTTCGCGCCGGGCTCCTCGGCGATCCGGCTTCTCGATCCCCAGAGCGGCGAGCTGCGGCCGCCGACGAGCGCCGACTACGTGCGCTACGCAAAGCTCGTCGCCGGCCTGCCGCACCTCGCGGCGCAGGCGACGGCGTTCATTCCAGCCGACGTGCCGCCGGCGGTCTCCGACGGCTACCGGCTGTTCCTGAGCCTGCTGTACGGCGAGAAGCCGGTGGTGACCGGCGCGTTCACCGCCGAGGCGTTCGCGCCGATGCACGCCATGCAGGTCGCCGTGCGCGGCAGTGAGAGCGCGCTGCGCGCGCAGCCGCTCACGCTCTTCACTTGCTGCCCGACCTCACCGCTCGCCTGGAGCGCAGCCACCAGCCAGAACCTCATCGACTGCGCGCGCGCCGGCGTGCCGGTCGAGATCGTCGCGGTGCCGCTCGCCGGCTTCCTCTCGCCGGTGACCCTCGCCGGCACTCTGGTGCAGCACACCGCGGAGAACTGGAGCGGGCTTGCGATTCACCAGCTGGCGGCGCCGGGCGCGCCGGTGCTGTGGGGCAGCTCGGCGGCGATCTTCGACATCCGCGGCGAGACCCCGGCGATGGGTGCCATGGAAACCATGATGCTGGCCTGCGGCGCGAGCGAGATCGGGCACTGTCTCGGACTCCCGACCCAGGCCTACATCGCGCTCTCCGACGCCAAGGCGCTCGACGCACAGGCCGGAGCGGAGAGCGCCGTGGGCGCCACGCTTGCCGCGCTGTCGGGCATCGACAGCGTGTCGGGGCCGGGCCTGCTCGCGCTCGACAACGGCTTCAGCCTCGAGAAGCTGGTGCTCGACGACGAGGGGTGCGGTATGGCGCAGCGATTGCGGCGCGGCATCGCGATGGAGGACGACTTCCCGGCGCGCGCGCTGTTTGCCGAGCTGCTGCGCGAGAAGCACCTGCTGATCGCCGACCACACGCGGCGCCGGCTGCGCGCCGAGATCGCGTTCCCCGGGCCGGTCATCGATCGCAGCAGCGAGGCGCGCTGGCGTGAGGACGGCTCACCGAGCCTGCTCTCCCGCGCCGCGCACGAGGTCGAGCGGCGGGTCAGCGAGTGGACACCTTCGCGGCTGCCCGGCGCGACGATTCGCGAGCTCGAGCGTCTGATGGAGAGCACGGCGCGCCAGGCGGGGATGGAGTCGTTACCGGCCAGAGAGCCATGCGCCGCGTGATCGTCTTCCCGGTCGAGGAGAGCCGCGCCGACAGCGACGCCGTGCTGCGTCGTCTCGGCCTGCCCGAGGACCGCGAGCCCTCCGAGCGAGTGCTGCGGCTGCTCGACGCGGCGCTCGAGGCGTTCGCCGAGCAGGCGTCGCCGATCGGGATGCTGGAGGAGGTCAGCCGCGAGGAGATCGAGCGCATCCTCCCCGGGCATGGCCAGAACGAGCCGCAGACCGTCCTCGACCGGGTGCTGCCGCGCGCCGATCGGCTGGCGCTGTTCGCGGCCACGGTGGGCGAGCCGGTGTGCGCGCACATCCGCCACCTGGTGGCCGGTCCCGAGGCCCCGGCGGGCTTCTTCCTCGACGCCGTCGCCTCCGAGGTGACGGCGCGGCTCGCCGATCGGCTGGCGGAGCGCTTCGCGGAGCGCGACGTCTGGCATCCCGACGGCGGTCGAGGGCGCGACGGCGAGCCGGCCCGCGTCCTGCCGTACAGCCCGGGCTACTGCGGCTGGCACACCAGTGGCCAGCGCGCCCTGTTCGCGCGCCTGCAGCCGGCGGAGATCGGCGTCACCCTCAACGCCAGTTGCCTGATGGCGCCGATCAAGTCGGTCTCCGGCGTGCTGGTCGAGGGCACGGCGCAGACCCACCGCTTCCGGCCCGACTTCCCGTTCTGCGCCCGCTGCGCGACGCGGGAGTGTCTCGACCGCATGCGCTCGGTCGGCGGAGGAGGCGACGCATGGAGATCCTGACCCGCCTGGCGCGCGAGCTCGAGGCGGGCGAGGCCGACCTGGCGCGCGCGACGACCGGCGAGGCGCTGGCGGCGGGCCTGGCGGCCGAGGAGGTGCTGAAGCAGGGCCTGCTCGCCGGCATGGCGGTCGTCGGCGAGCGCTTCCGGAGACGGGAGATCTTCTTGCCCGACGTGCTCCTCGCGGCGCGCGCCATGCACGCCGGCCTGGCCGTTCTGCAGCCGCTGCTCGAGGGTGCCGGCGTCGCGAGCGCCGGCCGCGTCGTGCTGGGCACCGTCGCGGGAGATCTCCACGACATCGGCAAGAACCTGGTCGGCATCCTGCTGCGCGGCGCCGGCTTCGAGGTCGTCGACCTCGGCACCGACGTGCCGACCGAGCGCTTCGTCGACGCCGCAGTCGAGCATGAAGCACGGGTGATCGGGATGTCGGCACTTCTCACCACCACGCGGCCAGGAATGCGCGACGTCGTCGAGCTGGTACGGGCACGCGGCCTCGCCGGGCAGATCCGCACCATCGTCGGTGGAGCGCCGGTCGACGCCGGTTTCGCGCGCGCGATCGGCGCCGATGCCTACGCCTTCGACGCAGCGAGCGCGGTCGAAGAAGTGCGGACGCTTCTCGCCAGGCCCTGACCCATGCACAGCGTGATCGCGCGCCTGCGCCGGGGCGAGGTCGTGGTCGGCGACGGCGCCTGGGGCACCCTGTTGATGGCGCGCTGCGAGGAACTCGGCGCCCCGTTGCGCGGCGCGCCGGAGCGCTTGAATCTGGAGCGGCCGGAGCTCCTCACCGAGATCGCGCGCCGCTACCGCGATGCCGGGGCGGAAGTGCTCACCACCAACACATTCGGCGCATCGCCGGCACGCCTGCGCCTGCACGGTCTCGAGGAACGGCTGGAGGAGATCTGCGCAGGGGCGGTCGAGGCGCTGCGCGCCGCGGTCGGCGACGAGATCGCGATCGCTGGCTCGGTGGGGCCTACCGGCAGGCTGCTGCGGCCGCTCGGCGACCTCGATCCCGCCGAGGCCGAGGCGGGGTTCGCGCGCCAGATCGAAGCGCTGGCGCGCGCCGGAGCGGACCTCGTCTGCGTCGAGACGATGAGCGATCTCGACGAGGCCACGCTGGCGGTGCGGGCGGCGAGGAAGGTCGCGCCGCGGCTCGGCGTCCTGGCGACGATGACCTTCGAGCCCACCCCACGCGGTTACTTCACGGTCATGGGCGTCTCGGTCGAGCGCGCCGCCGCCGGGCTGGCGGCGGCCGGCGCCGACGTCGTCGGCTCGAACTGCGGCAACGGCATCGCGGCGATGGTCGAGATCGCGCGGGAATTCGCGCGCTCGACGAACCTGCCGATCGCCATCCAGGCCAATGCCGGACTGCCCGAGAGCCGTGGCGGGATGCTGCTCTATCCCGAGACCCCCGACGACGTCGCGGCGCGCGTCCCGGACCTCCTCGCGGCCGGCGCGCGCTACCTCGGCGGTTGCTGCGGCACGACGCCGGAGCACATCCGGGCGCTCGTCCGGGCAGTCGAGAAGAGCCAATCGGGCTAGTCCCTCCCGGCCATCGCTGGCCAAGGTCGCGGAGGCCGAGCGGCCCACCCTTGCGGGCGGTGCGACCTCATGGGATCGGCGCAGGGTTGAAGAAGGAAGTTTCTTCGACCCCTGCCGGGAGGATCCCATGTCCAGCCATCTGCCGCACCCGGAGCGTTTGCGCCGCCGGGCGGCGCGCTCTCTCGCCTTCCTCGTCTTCGTCGTCGCCTCCGCCCTGCTTTTCGTCGCGATTCCACCCCTCGCCGCCTCCGACACGCCGGACCCGACGAGCGTCACGATCGCCGGCAGCTTGCAGTCCGAGGTCGGATGCTCGGACGACTGGCAAACGGCCTGCAGCGAGACCCACCTCAAGTTCGACCTCGAGGATCAGGTCTGGCAGGAGACCTTCAACCTCCCGGCCGGCTCCTGGGAGTACAAGGCGGCGCTCAACGACAGCTGGGACGAGAACTACGGTGATCATGCGGTTCGCAACGGGGCGAACATCCCGCTCGTGCTCGCCTCGCCCGCGGCGGTGAAGTTCTACTACTCCCACGCGACCCACTGGGTGACGAGCAACCGCAACACCACGATCGCCGTGGCGCCCGGCAGCTTTCAGCACTTCCTGGGCTGCCCTGGCGACTGGCAGCCGGACTGCCTGCGCTCGTGGCTCCAGGATCCCGATGGCGACGGCATCTACAGCTTCAGCACCAGCGCGCTCCCGGCCGGCAACTACGAGGTCAAGGTGGCGATCGACGAGAGCTGGTCGGAGAACTACGGCGCCGGCGGGGTGCAGAACGGCCCCAACATCCCGTTCACCGTCGCGGCCGACTGCGCCGAGACGGTCTTCACGTACGATGCCGCGACGCATGTGCTGACGGTCGCCGCGGGTGCACCGCCGCCGCAGCCGGCGAGCGTCACGATCGCCGGCAGCTTGCAGTCCGAGGTCGGCTGCTCCGATGACTGGCAACCGGCCTGCGATCTAACCCACCTCCATTTCGACCCGGCCGATCAAGTCTGGCAGGACACATTCGACCTTCCGGCCGGCTCCTTCGAGTACAAGGCGGCGCTCAACGACACCTGGGACGAGAACTACGGCCTCAATGCCCAGCGTAACGGGCCCAACATCCCGCTCAACCTGACGACGGCCGCGCCGGTGAAGTTCTACTACTCGCACGCGACCCACTGGGTGACGAGCAACCGCAACGCCACGATCGCCGTGGCGCCCGGCAGCTACCAGCACTTCATGGGTTGCCCCGGCGACTGGCAGCCGGACTGCCTGCGCTCGTGGCTGCAGGATCCCGACGGTGACGGCGTCTACAGCTTCAGCACGCGCTCGCTCCCGGCCGGCAGCTACGAAGCCAAGGTGGCGATCGACGAGAGCTGGTCGGAGAACTATGGCGCCGGGGGCGTCCGGGACGGCGCCAATATCGCATTCAGCGTGCCGGCGGCCTGCACCGAGGTCTTCTTCTCCTACAACGCCTCCACCCACGTTCTGACGATCGGCGCCGCCGGCGCTCCGGCAGGCAACATCCGGCGCGCCAAAGCCTACTGGGTGACCGCGGACACGATCGCCTGGCAGCCGGGCCTGGTCGATGCCTCCTGGACGCTGGCCCTCCACTACGCCCCGGAAGGCGGCCTCGACCTGCAGACGGACGGCGTGCACGGCGGCACCACGATCCCGCTCGACTGGGATCCGGCGGGCTTGTCCGCCGCGGTGCTCGCCAAGTTCCCGCACCTCGCTGGCCAACTCGCCTTCAAGCTGCCCGCGGACCAGCTCGCCGCGGTGCCCGAGGTCCTGAAGAGCCAGCTGGCGGTGTCGGCCCACCGCGGTGACGGCGCGCTCGCCGACGCCACGTCACTCCAGATCCAGGGCGTCCTCGACGATGTGTACGCTCCGAGCGCGTCGGATGCGGTGCTCGGTCCCAGCTTCGCGGGCGGTGTGCCGACCTTGCGCGTCTGGGCGCCGACGGCGCGTCAGGTGAGGCTGCAACTCTTTGCCGACTCCAACCCCGCGACCCCGGCGACGGTCCACGACCTGACGGTCGATCCGGCGTCCGGCGTGTGGAGCATCACCGGCGTGCCGGCCTGGTCCGGCCAGTACTACCTCTACGAGGTCGAGGTCTGGGTGCGCTCGACCGGAGAGGTCGAGACCAACCTGGTGACCGATCCGTACTCGCTCAGCCTGTCGCGCAACAGCCAGCGCAGCCAGATCGTCGACCTCGCCGATCCGGCGCTGGCGCCGCCGGGCTGGGCGACGCTCGTCAAGCCGCCGCTCATGGCGCCCGAGGACATCGTGCTCTACGAGCTCCACCTGCGCGACTTCAGCGCCAGCGACCCGAGCGTCCCTGCCGATCTCGTCGGCACCTATGGCGCCTTCACCCTGACGGGCTCGAACGGCATGCGCCACCTCGCGTCGCTCGCGGCGGCCGGCCTCACCCACATCCACCTGCTGCCGGCCTTCGACATCTCGTCGGTCGACGAGGACCGCTCGCACTGGCAGCAGCCGGCGGGCGACCTCGCGAGCTATCCGCCCGATTCCGAGGAGCAGCAGGCGGCAGTCGCGGCGGTGGCGGACCAGGACGGCTTCAACTGGGGTTACGACCCCTGGCACTACACGGTCCCCGAGGGTAGCTACTCGACCAACCCGGATGGGCCGCAGCGCATCCTCGAGTTCCGCGAGATGGTCGAGGGCCTTTCGGGGATCGGCCTGCGCCTGGTGATGGACGTCGTCTACAACCACACTACCGCTTCGGGCCAGAACGACCACTCGGTGCTCGACAAGGTGGTGCCCGGCTACTACCACCGGCTGAACGCCGACGGCAACGTCGAGACCAGCACCTGCTGCCAGAACACCGCCTCCGAGTTCGACATGATGGAGAAGCTGATGATCGACTCGGTCCTCACCTGGGCCAGGTCGTACAAGGTGGACGGCTTCCGCTTCGACATCATGGGCCATCACATGAAGCGCAACCTGGTGAAGCTGCGCCAGGCGCTCGACGGTCTGACGCTCGCCGCCGACGGCGTCGACGGCCCGCGCATCTATCTGTATGGCGAGGGCTGGAACTTCGGCGAGGTGGCCAACAACGCCCGCGGCGTGCAGGCGAGCCAGCTCAACATGGCGGGCACGGGGATCGGCACCTTCAACGACCGCCTGCGCGATGGCGCCCGCGGCGGCGGGCCGTTCAGCGGCATCCAGGAGCAGGGATTCCTCACCGGCCTCTGGTACGACCCCAACGCGACCGACCAGGGTTCGCTCGACGCCCAGCGCCAGCGGCTGCTGCTCGAGTCCGACTGGCTCCGCGTCGGCCTCGCCGGGAGCCTCGCCGACTACCAGCTGGTCGATCGCAACGGCAACCTGGTGAGCGCCAGCCAGATCGACTACAACGGCCAACCGGCGGGCTACACCGCCGATCCGCAGGAGATCATCAACTACGTCGAGGCGCACGACAACGAGACGCTGTTCGACACGATCCAGCTCAAGGCGCCGGTCGCGACGACGATGGCTGACCGGGTGCGCATGCAGAACCTGGGCGTGAGCCTCCTCGCCTTCGGCCAGGGCGTGCCGTTCTTCCACGCCGGCGTCGACCTGCTGCGCTCGAAGTCGCTCGACCGCAACAGCTACAACTCCGGCGACTGGTTCAACCGCATCGACTTCACGTACCAGCACGACAACTGGGGCGTCGGGCTGCCGCCGGCGCGCGACAACCAGTCCAACTGGACCCTTCACCAGCCGCTGCTCGCGAACCCGGCCCTCGACCCGCAGCCCGGCGACATTGTCG
>JBLMYC010000132.1:0-6583 GCA_050258075.1 Acidobacteriota bacterium | reverse complement strand
TCCGAGCTGCAGCGCGACCTCCACGCCTTTCTCTGCCTGGAGGCGCCATTTCTCATCCATCTCCTGCCGCCGGCGGGCTCGCTCGACGAGATCGAGTCCTCCCTGCTGCAGTCGCTGGCCGAGCAGTTCAGCCCCCACCCGGCTCTCGGCGCGAGCGCGCTGCAGCCCGGCATGACCCATGCCGAGGCGGCGGCGCGCGGGCGCGACGCCCTGATCGAGCTGGTGCGCGGCTTCTTCGTCCGCCAGCGCATCAAGGCCGGCATCACCGCCGCCGAGAAGCTCCTGATGCTGCGCACCATGCACCTGGCGCGGGCGGTCGACTCGCACCTGAAAGCGGCCTTCGACTCGAAGACGTTGCGCTGGGGCGAGCACCCGTCGCCGCAGAAAGGGTTTCGATCTCTCGGCCAGGAAGCGATCGTCGGCGCCGCACTGCGCCTGCGCCGGCCGCCGGAGTGGGCGCCGGGCGAGGACTATCGCGGCGACGTGCTGTCGCCGATGATCCGCGACCTGCCGGCGATGCTGATGTTCATGCCCGACCCGCTGAACCCGATCCTCGCCCAGGCCGGCCTGCTCGGAACGCCGTTCGACGGCCGCGACCTGCACGTCGGGGACTTCGAGTGGGGCGTCCTGCCGGCGGCGGCGCCGCTCGCGATCGCCACCCAGACGATGCTCGGCCTGGCGTACGCCTGGAAGCTCCGCGGCGAGGACCGCGTGGGTCTCGCCTGTATCGGCGACGGCGGCGCGAGCCTCGGCGAGTGGCACGAGGCGGTGAACTTCGCCGCCGCCCAGCGCCTCGGCCTGGTGTTCGTGGTCGAGAACAACCGCTGGGCGCTCGGCACCCACGTCAGCGAGCAGACCGCCGCCTGGCGGCTAGCGCCGCGCGCCGCCGGCTACGGCATCCCGGGCGCGACCGTGTTCGGCAACGATCCCGACGAGGTCGCCGCCGCCTGCGCCTGGGCGATCGCGCGAGCGCGCGCCGGGCTGGGGCCGGCAATCGTCGAGCTGTTGACCTATCGCCGTCCCGGCCACGCCCACCATGATGACGACCGCTTCCACGGCAACGCCGAGGTTGGCGTGCAGGGTTACGAATTCGACGAGGAGCGCCGGCTGTGGGAAGCCGCCGACCCGATCGAGCTCTACGAGCGCAAGCTCGCCGCGGCCGGCATCCTGGGCGCGGGCGAGGCCGCCCAGCTCGGCCCGGCGGCACAGACCGCGGTGGAGAGTGCCGTCGCGCGCGCCGCGCAGGCCGCCTGGCCCACCCCGGCGCACTACCGCGATCGCGTGTACGCCGAGCGCCGGGCGCCGGTGCCGCAGCCGCCGGCGACCGCCGCCACCAGGAAGATGTCCTACGACGAGGCGGTGCGCCAGGCGCTGATCGAGATGATGAGCGAGGACGAGCGCGTGTTCGTCCTCGGCGAGGACGTCGGCGGACGCTACGGCGGCGCGTTCGGCGTCACCCGCGGCCTGGCCAAGCAGTTCGGCGCGCGGCGCTGCCTGAACACGCCACTCGCCGAGTCGGCGATCGTCGGCTGCGGCGTCGGGGCGGCGATCGCCGGCCTGCGCCCGGTCGTCGAGATGCAGTTCGCCGACTTCCTGGCCTGCGGCTTCAACGCCCTGGTCAACAACGCCGCCAAGCTCCACTGGCGCTGGGGGCACGCCGTGCCGCTGGTCGTGCGCCTGCCGTACGGCGGCGCGACCGGCACCGGCGAGCGCCTGCTCGGCGGCGGGCCGTACCACAGCCAGTGCCCGGAGATGTGGTTCTTCCGGGTCCCGGGCTGGAAGATCGTGGCGCCCTCGACGCCGGAGGACGCCAAGGGGTTGATGATCGCGGCGCTGCGCGACGAGAACCCGGTGCTCTACCTCGAGGCCAAGGGTCTGTACGGTTTCTTCCGCACCGACCTGCGCCAGGAAGTGCCGCTGGGCAGCGCGTACGAGACCCCCATCGGCCGCGCCGCGATCCGCCGCCCCGGCGAGCACCTGACGATCCTCACCTACGGCGCCATGACCTGGACCGCCCTGCAGGCGGCCGAGACGCTCGCCACCGAGGGCATCTCCGCCGAGGTCGTCGAGCTGCGCACCCTGTGGCCGCTCGACGAGGCGGCGATCCTCGATTCGGTGAAGAAGACCGGGCGCGTCCTTGTCCTGCACGAGGACACCCGCCGCGGCGGCATCGGCGGCGAGCTCGCGGCGATCCTCACCGAACAGGTCTTCTGGTTCCTCGACGCCCCGCTCGTGCGGGTGACCGCACCCGACACCCCGGTGCCCTACTCGCCGCCGCTCGAGCACGACTTCCTGCCCAAGGCCGAGCAGGTCGTCGCCGCGGCGCGCGAGCTGGTGCGGAGCTGATTTCCTAGCCTTCGGCTTCGCCCACCAGGGGCTCGAAGCGGCTCTTGTTCGCGGCCTTGAGATAGGCGTCGCGCGGGGTGATCTTCTTCGCCTCGACCAGCGCCAGCAGGTGGTCGTCCATCAGCTGCATGCCGGCGTTCTTGCCCGACTGGATGATCGAGACGATCATCCCGGTGTTGCCCTCGCGGATGCAGTTGGCGAGGCCGCCGGCGCGCAGCAGGATCTCGATCGCGGCGCAGCGGCCGGTGCCGTCGGCGGTCGGCATCAGCATCTGGGCCACCACGCCGCCGAGCGACTCGGCGAGGGTGGTGCGCACCCGCGGCTGGTCGTCGGCCGGGAACACGTCGACCAGCCGGTCGATCGTGTTGATGGCGCTGTTCGAGTGCAGGGTGCCGAACACCAGCAGACCCATCTCGGCGGCGGTGATGGCGAGCGAGATGGTGTCCAGGTCGCGCATCTCGCCAACCAGGATCACGTCGGCGTCCTGACGGATCGCAGCGCGCAGCGCCGCCTGGAAGCTCTCGGTATCGGTCCCCACCTCGCGCTGCGAGAAGGTCGAGCGCTTGCTCTGGTGCACGAACTCGACCGGGTCCTCGATCGTGACGATGTGCTTGGCTTGGGTCTGGTTGATCTGGTCGAGGATCGCCGCCAGGGTCGTCGACTTGCCGGAGCCGGTCGGGCCGGTGACCAGCACCAGCCCCTGCGGCAGCTCCGCCAGGCTGCCGACCGCCGGCGGCAGTCCGAGCTCGGCGAGCGGCACGATGCGCTCCGGGATCAGGCGGAAGACCGCCGCCGGCCCGTTCTCCTGGCGCAGCAGGTTGGCGCGGAAGCGCGCCACACCCACCAGCCCGTACGCGAAGTCGGCGTCGCCGTCGCGCTCGTACTCCTCCCAGATGCGGGCCGGAGAGATCTCGCGCAGCATGGCCAGGAGATCCTCCGCCGGCAGCGCCGGCCAGTCGGGAAGCGGCTCGAGCGCGCCATGCACCCGGATGCGCGGCGCCAGGCCCGCTGCCAGATGGAGGTCGGAGCCCTTCACCTCACGCAGCCGCTCGAAGAGGTCATGGATCCTGGCCATCGCTAGCCCGCTCCCGCCGGAATGCGCTGCGGCTCCTCGGCGTGGCGCAGCGCCTCCTCGCGCGTCACCACGCCGCTCTTGACCAGCCCGATGAGCGAGGCGTCGAGCGTGCACATGCCCTGTGCGGCGCCGGTCTGCAGGACCGATTTGATCTGGAACGCCTTGTCCTCGCGGATCAGGGCACTGACCGCGCGGTTGACGATCAGCAGCTCATAGGCCACCACCCGGCCGCGGCCGTCGGCGCGCCGCAGCAGTCGCTGCGAGACGACGGCGCGCAGCGACTCGGAGAGCATGGTGCGGATCTGGGCCTGCTGCTGGGCCGGGAAGACGCCGACCATGCGGCCGATCGTGCGCAGCGCGCTGTTGGTATGCAGGGTCGCCAGCACCAGGTGGCCGGTCTCCGCCGCGGTCAGGGCGAGCGAGATCGTCTCCAGATCGCGCAGCTCGCCGATCGCGATGACGTCCGGATCCTCGCGCAGGGCGGCGCGCAGCGCCCGCGCGAAGGAGCCGGTGTGGCTGCCGACCGCTCGCTGGTTCACCAGGCAGCGCTTCGACGGGTGCAGGTACTCGATCGGATCCTCGATCGTGATGATGTGGTCGCGGCGCTCCTCGCTGATGATGTTCAGTGTCGCCGCCAGGGTCGAGGACTTGCCGCAGCCGGCCGGACCGGTGAACAGCACCATCCCCTGGTGATAGTTGGCGATGCGCGCCAGCGAGTTCGGCAAGCCCAGCTCGGCGTAGGTCGGCGGCCGCTCGGAGACGATGCGGAACACCGCGTCGAGGCCGTTCTGCTGCCGGTACACGTTCACCCGGTAGCGAGCCAGGCCGGGCAGGCTGTACGCCAGATCGACCTGCCCGCTCGCGTCGAGCGCGGCCTGCTGCTCGGCGGTCAGGATCTCGCGGATCACGCGTTCGGCGGCGGCGCGGTCGAGCACCGGGCCGGCGTCGACCAGCTCGCCGCGCTGGCGCAGCTTGAGCGCCGCCCCGCTGTGCACGTGGAGGTCGCTGGCGCCGCGGCGAAAGGCCTGCTCCAGCACCCGGTCGAGCTGCCGGCTGCCGAGCGGCACGCTGACCGGCGTCGGCGCCGGCGGCGGTGGCGGAGGCGCTGCCTGGACGGCGGCCTGCTGGCTCGCCATGACCTCGCGCTGCCGGGCGAGCACCTGCTGGAGCTGGGTCTCGCTGAGGTAACCCTTCTGGACGAGGACCTCGCCCAGGCGCACGGTGCCGCCGAGGCGATCGTAGGCAACGCTGGCGTCCGCCAGTTGCTCGGGAGTGATGAGCCCGAGCTCGACGGCGACGCGACCTAGCAGGAGACCGGGCTGACTGTCCGCCACGCGGGCGCGAGACTACGCAACGCTCCGCCGCCACGTCAACGCACGCGTCCGGCAGCCCGGGCTCGGCTAAGATCATTCGAGTGAGCGACCGCCCCGACATCGCCGCCGTTCGCGGCTATCTGCGCGACCTCCAGGACCGCATCGCGGCGGCGCTGGAGGAGCGCGACGGCGGCAGCTTCCATGAGGATCGCTGGGAGCGTCCCGACGGTGGCGGCGGCCGCACCCGGGTGCTGGTCGAGGGTGAGGTGTTCGAGCAGGCGGGGATCGGCTTCTCCGACATCCGCGGCGCCAGCCTGCCGGCCTCGGCGACCGGGCACCGGCCCGACCTCGCCGGGCGCCCGTTCGAGGGGGTCGGCGTCTCGCTGATCGTGCACCCGCGCAACCCCTACGTGCCGACCGCCCACCTCAACGTCCGCTTCTTCGCGGTCGGCCGGCCGCAGGGCGGAGCCTGGTGGTTCGGCGGCGGCTTCGATCTCACTCCCTACTACGGCTTCTCCGAGGACGCGGTCGCCTGGCACCGCACCGCCCGCGCGGCGCTGCAGCCGTTCGGAGCGGAGGTCTACCCGCGCTTCAAGCGCTGGTGCGACGACTACTTCTACATCCGCCACCGCGATGAGCACCGCGGGGTCGGCGGCGTGTTCTTCGACGATCTCGACGAGGGTGGCTTCCAGCGTTGCTTCGCCCTGGCCCGCGCGGTCGGCGACGCCTTCCTGCCCGCGTATCTCCCGATCCTGGAGCGCCGCCGCGCCACCCCGTATGGCGAGCGCGAGCGCGACTTCCAGCTCTACCGCCGCGGCCGCTACGTCGAGTTCAACCTGGTCTACGACCGCGGCACGATCTTCGGGCTGCAGTCGCGCGGCCGGACCGAGTCGATCCTGATGTCGCTGCCGCCGCTGGTGCGCTGGCGCTACGGCTTCGCGGCCCCGCCGGGCTCGCCCGAGGAGCGCTTGGCCGACGACTTCCTGCGCCCGCGCGACTGGGCCGACGGCGCCTGAAGCTTCTGTGCTACATTGCCGACGAAGATGAACGGAGCCGAACGTCGGCGCTATCCACGCTACGCGATCGACGGCCTGCAGGGTCTGCTGCAGGGAGGCCATCCGCTGCACCTCCTCCGCCTGAGCCAGGGCGGCATGCTCGCCACCAGCAGCTTCGAGCCCCGCCTCGAGTCGATCGTCCAGTTCGAGCTCCACCTCCCCGACGCCCGCGTTCGTTCCGCCGGACGGGTCGCCTTCGTGGGGCCCGACACCCAGGACCCGGGACGGAGATGGCACCGGATCGGGCTCGAGTTCACCGCCATGGGCCAGCGCAGTCGCCGGGCGCTGCTCGACTACCTCAACGCCGCGGTCGCCGCGGGGCGCGCCCAGGTCACCCCTTAGAGCGCAGAGCTCCGGCACGCAGCCCGGCCAGGGCGCGCGCGAAGTCTTCCGGCGGCTCCTGCGTGAACCGCAGCCGCGCCCCGCTGCGCGGGTGGTCGAACCCGAGCTCGGCGGCGTGGAGCAGCGGCCGCGGCGCCGTGATCCGCGGGCCGCGATAGTCCCGCACATACACCTTCTCTCCCACCAGCGGGTGGCCGACCTCGGCGAGATGGATTCGAATCTGGTGTTGGCGCCCGGTCTCCAGGCGGCAGCGCAGGAGCGTCGCGCCGCGCAGCCTTTCCACCACTTCGACGTGGGTCACGGCGCGCCGCGCCGATTCCGGCGGCCGCCCGGCCTGTGGCACACCGCCCCGGGCGCGGAATCTCCCCCACGAGCCGCGCAGACCGTCTCCACGATCGGCAACCAGGAAGGTTTCGTGCGTGCCGGCATCCGCTTCGCCGTGCACGATCGCC
>JBLMYC010000131.1:0-24195 GCA_050258075.1 Acidobacteriota bacterium | reverse complement strand
CTGACTGGAGCATTGATCGTCACTCCGCTCTCCAGTCGCGCCCGCGCCCGTCTCGCCGAGCAGGGATTCGCGCCCCCGCGATCGGCGCCGCGCCGGGACGGATAAGATCGCCGGCATGCTCCTGTATCGCCTCGGCCCCGAAGGTCTCTACGCCACGACCGACCCCGACCATCCCGACGAGCCTGGCGGCAGCGGTGCACCGCGCCCCCTGCGCCTGCTGCTCTCGGATCCCTTCGACGTGCGACCCGGCGGCTTCGAATGGGGCCGTCGCATCGATCCGCAGACGCTGTCGCTCCTGCCGCCGGTCGTCCCCGGCAAGATCATCGGCATCGGCCGCAACTACCGCGCCCACGCCGCGGAGCTCGGCAACCCGATGCCGACCGAGCCGCTTCTCTTCCTCAAGGCCACGTCCTCGCTGCTCGGGCCCAATGCTCCGGTGGTGCTGCCGCCGGAGAGCGCCCAGGTCGAGTACGAGGGCGAGGTCGCGGTGGTCGTGCGCAGCCGGCTGCGCCGCGCCGGCGCCGAGGAGGCGGCGGCCGCGGTGCTCGGCGTCACCTGCGCCTGCGACGTCACGGCGCGCGATCTGCAGAAGAAGGACGGCCGCTTCGCGCGCGCCAAGTCCTTCGACACCTTCTGCCCGCTCGGCCCGGCGATCCAGCTCGACTGCGATCTCACGGACCTCGAGGTTGTGACCCGCCTCAACGGCGAGGAGCGCCAGCGCGGCAACACCCGCGACATGGCGTACCCGATCCTCGACCTGCTGGTCTACACCTCGCGAATGATGACGCTCGAGCCCGGCGACGTCGTCCTGACCGGCACGCCGGCCGGGGTCGGCAAGCTCGCCGACGGCGACCGGATCGAAGTCGAGGTGTCGGGCGTCGGCGTGCTGTCGAACCCGGTCGAGGCTTGGCGCCAGGACGCCTAGCGCGTCAGGAGCGGCCGCGCACCAGAAGCAGCGCGGCGCCGGCGGCGATCGCCGCTACTCCGGCCCACATCGGGACCTCCACGCGCTCCTGCTTCTTGAAGCTGAGCGAGAGGCCACCGATCTGCGCCTCCTTCTGGCTGCGGGTGTAGTTGAAGCCGCGATAGACCAGGGCCAGCACCCCGAGGACGATCAGCGCGACGGCGATCAGGCGGCGAGCGTTCATGGAGCCTCCTCGGAGGACCGCGCCGCGTCTTCGGACGCCGGCGACAGCGGCTGGCGCGCAGCGCGCCAGGGAAACGCGACGAGCGCGGCGGCGAGCACCAGATGGATCGCGCCGCCGAAGGCCCACCCCGCGAGCAGCGGCACCAGCCAGGCCGAGAACAGGGCGCAGGCGGCGAGCAGGCGGACGTTCGGGGAGCGCATCGGCGGTGAAGATACCACCGCGTCCATGGCCTTGCGATATCGTTTTCCCGATGCGGCGCTGGAAGCAGACCCACGTCGAAGCGCTGTTCGAGCACCGGCTGTTTCGCCTCGAGCGCCACCGCCTCGCCGCCGGCGAGGAGCGCCGTGAGTCCCTGGTGCTGCAGGCCCCGGACTGGGTCAACGTCGTTGCCCTCTTGCCCGGGCAGGACGTCCTCCTCATCCGCCAGTGGCGCTTCGGCATCCAGGGGCCGACCCTGGAGATTCCCGGCGGCATGGTCGACGCAGGAGAGTCGGCGCTCGAAGCGGCGGCGCGCGAGCTCCTGGAAGAGACCGGCTACCGGGCGCGCGACTGGAGCCTGCTCGGCGAGGTCGAGCCCAACCCGGCGTTCCTCTCCAACCGCTGCACGACCTTCCTCGCCACCGATCTCGAGCGGGTCGGCGAGCCGCTCGGCGACGGCGAGGAGGAGATCACGCTCGAGACCGTGCCGCTCGAGCGCATTCCGCAGCTGATCGCCGGCGGCGAGATCCGCCACGCGCTGGTCATCGCCGCCTTCTATCACCTGCAGCGAACGACCTCCCGGTGAGCGCACGGATCCGGGTGCGCGCCGTCACCCTGGACGCGACGCACACGCTCCTCCACGCGCCGCGCCTGGCGGAGATCTACACCGAGGTGCTGCAGCGCCACGGCGCCACGATTGGCGTCGAGCGGGTGGCACCGCTGCTGAGCATCGTCTGGCAGGAGCTCGGCTGCCGCCACGCCGCCGGCGAGGACCGGCTGTCGGCGCACGCCGAAGGGCCACGCGGCTTCTGGCGCGAGTACCTGGAACGGCTGTGCGCGCTCGCCGAGCTGCCGCCGCCGTCGCGCTTCGCGGCGGCCGAGCTCTTCGACCGCTTCGCTCACCCCGACTCCTGGGAGGTCTACCCCGACGTCGAGCCGGCGCTCGCCGAGCTGCGCCGCCGCGGGCTGCGCCTGGCGGTGGTCAGCAACTGGGACGACCGGCTGCCGCGCCTGCTCGAGCGTCTGGCGCTCGCCGGCTACTTCGACGCGATCGTGCACTCGACCGCGATCGGCATCGAGAAGCCGCACCCGGCGATCTTCACCGCCGCCACCACCGCGCTCGGCGTCGAGCCCGAGGAGACAGTGCACGTCGGCGACAGCCGGCGCGACGATGTCGAGGGCGCCGAGGGCGCCGGCCTCGGCGCGCTGTGGCTCGAGCGCTCGGGCAAGGGCGATCTCGCCGACCTGCGCGAGCTGCCGCGCCGCCTCGGACTCGCCTAGCGCCGCGGTGCCAGCGGCGCCTGTGGTAGCTTCCGCCAAGCCCGATGAATCCTGACGTTGCCGACGCCATCCCGCGCCTGGTCGAGCGCGGGCTGATCCGTGCCGACGCCGCCCAGCGCCCGGCCCGCGCCGCGCGCGGCGAGCTCGTCTCGGTACGGGCCGAGCTGCAGATCGCGCTGTACTGCGGCGTGCTGCTGGTCATCGGCGGGGTGTCGTGGCTGGTGCGCGAGAACCTCGACCGCATCGGACCGGCGGCGATCGCCGCCGCGATTGCCCTCGCCGCCGCCGGGCTCTTCTTCTGGGTGGCCCGGCGCGGGCCGGCCTTCACCTGGGGCGAACAGATCTCGCCACATCTCGCCTTCGACTATCTGTTGCTCCTGGCGGTGCTGCTCGTCGGCGCCGATCTCGCGTACATCGAGTGGAAGTTCACGCCGCTCGGAGCGAACTGGCCGTGGCATCTGCTGCTGATGAGCGCGCTCGCCGGTGCGCTCGCCGTGCGCTACGACTCGCGCACCGTCTTCTCTCTCTCGCTCGCCAGCTTCGCCGCCTGGCGCGGCGTCGCGGTCAGCCTGGCGGCCGCCGCGACCACCCTCTTCTCGCGCTCGACCCACGTCGCCTGGAATGCCCTCGCCTGCGGCCTGCTGTTCGTGGCGCTCGGCTGGGCGCTCGTCCGCACCCGACGCAAGGCCCACTTCGAGCCGATCGCGGTTCATCTCGGCTGGCTGCTCGCACTGGGCGCGATGGCGACCCTCGGCGGGGTTCCCGGCTATCGCACCGCCTGGGCGCTCCTCCTCCTCGGGGTCGGCATCGGGCTCACCTGGATGGCGCTGCGCCAGGCGCGCTTCGGCCTGCTCGCGCTCGGCGTCCTGGGCGCCTACGTCGGGCTGTGCGAGCTCGTGGTGCGGACGATCTCCGACGAGCTCTTCACCTGCGCCTGGTTCTTCTGGAGCGCGCTCGGGGTCGTCGTCCTGCTGGTCGTCCTCCAGCGCCGGTTGCGGAGCGCGGCATGAGGCGGTCGACGGCGCAGGCCGACCGCAATCGCGAGATCCAGCTCGCCGCCGTGGCGTGGGCCGCGGACGGTGCGATCTCGTCCGCCAGCGCGGCGGCGATCCGCGACGCTCATCCCGACGACCGCCAGCGCCTGGGCTGGGTGCTACGCGCGCTGCTCTTCGTCTTCACCTGGCTGGCGATCTGGGCCGGCGAGGGCATGATGGCGGCGATCCTTGAGCCCGGGCGCGACGCGGTCGGTCCGCTCCTCCTGCTCGCCGGCGTTGGCCTGGTGGTCGCGGCCGAGCTCCTCGCCGGTCCGGCGCGGCTCGCCGGATTCGGCGTCGACGACGCGGTCGAGATCGCCGCCCTCGCCCACCTGCTGGTCGGGTTGGGCGTCGTCGCGGCCAGCAATCTCGACCTGCCGATCGATGCCGCGATGGTGCCGGTGCTGCTCGCGACCCTGGCGCTCGGCCTCGCCGCCGCGTGGCGCTATGGCGGCATCGTCTTCGGCGCCGTCGCCGCCGCCGGGCTCTTCGGCTTCCTCGCCCAGCTTCCCGCCGGTCGCGTGCTCTGGCTCCTCGCCGGTGCCGTGCTCGCTTTCGTGCTGCCGCGCTGGAGCCGGTCGGCACGCCTGGCGCCGGCGCAGCGCCACGCCGCGCGGGCCGGGCTGGTCGTGGCTCTCCTCGCGCTGTACGCCGCGGTCCACCTCGCTTCGAACGACCACGACTGGGTCGAGCATCTCAACCTGGGCTGGGAGAACACACCGTCGAGCCTGCTGCCGCGCGGCCTGGCGATCGCCGGGACCGCGCTGCTTCCGGCGCTGCTCCTGGCGGTCGGGGTCTGGCGGCGGCGCGCGCTGCTCCTCGACCTCGGGCTCCTGCTCGGCGCCGCATCGCTCGTCACGCTGCGGGTCTACGTGCACCTCGGCCCGCTCTGGCTGGTACTCCTCGGCAGCGGCGCGGCGCTGCTCGGTGCGGCGCTGGCGTTACGGCGCTACCTCGCCGGCGGGCCGGCGGGCGAGCGCGGTGGATTCACCGCCGAGACGCTGTACGGCGACGCCCGCCGCGAATCCGCCCTCGCCGCCGCCGCGACGCTGGCCACCCTGGCGCCCGCCGCATCCCCGACGACTCCGGCCGCGGGATTCCGCGGCGGCGGCGGCGAAGCGGGCGGCGGCGGCGCCTCCGCCGAGTTCTGAGAGGAGAGCCATGCGCACCATCAGGCGCAGAACGTTGGTGCTTGGGGTCCTGCTGATCGGCGCGTGCGCGCGTCGTGAGAACGGCCCACCGCCACCGCCCAGGCTCGACACGGTGGAGGTGAAGCCGGCCGAGGATGCCACGCTCACGACCGCGGGCGATCGCCAGGAGACCCGCCGCGAGAGCGGCTTCTCCGGGGTCCTCCCCGAGGACTTCCCCGCCGACCTGCCGCTCTACAGACCTTCCACCCTGGTCGATTTCGGCAGCGGCCCGGACGGCCGGTTCGTGGTCCTGCAGACGCCCGACGCGCTCGCCGCGGTCCGCACCCGGCTACCGGCGCTGCTGCGCGCCCACGGCTGGCGGGACGGGGAGGCGGGCGAGTGGCGACCGGCGACGGGCCGCCCGGTGCGCATCTCAATCGAGAACGCGCACCCCGGCAGCCGCATCCGCATCGACTACGCCGGTGCCGCACGGCGCCAGTAGAAGTAGGCCGGCAGCCCGAGGGCGACGAGGCCGAGACCGATCAGCGACTGGACCGGCCGCTCGAGCACGGTGTTGCCGACCAGCAGCAGCGACGCCAGGATGAAGGCGAGCGGCACCCAGGGGTAGCCCCAGGTGCGGTATGGGCGCGGCGCCTCGGGGCGCGTGCGGCGCAGCACGAACACCGCGGCGCCGGTCGCGACGTGGAAGAGCACCGCCGCGAACACCACGTAGGTGTAGAGCTGGTCGTACTTGCCGGACAGCGCCAGCACCACGCTCCACAGGCTTTGCGCCCACAGGCTGCGGGCCGGCACGCGATAGCGCGGATGGATGGCTGCCAGGCTGCGGAAGAACAGTCCATCCTCGGCCATCGGGTGGTAGATGCGCGAGCTGTAGAGGATGGTCGAGGACAGACAGCCGAAGGTGGAGATGAGGACCGCCAGCGACACCAGCCTCCCCCCCATGCCGCCGAACAGCGCCTGCGCGGCGGTCTCGCCGATGCGCGACGTCTCGGCCATCGCCGCGACCGGCAGGGCCCGGAAGTAGACCAGGTTGAGCAGGGCGTACAGCACCACCACCGCGACGCAGCCCAGGATCAGCCCCAGCGGCAGGCTGCGCTCCGGTCGTTTCACCTCACCGGCCGAGAAGACCAGGCCGTACCAGCCGTCGTACGTCCACAGCGCGGCGATCATCGCCACCCCGAAACCGGTGAGGAGGTGTCCCGCCGGCAGCGGCGCGGTGAGCTCGCCGCCCGCCCTGGCCGGCACCAGGAAGCCGATCGCGACGAACAGCGCGATCGAACCGATCTTGAGCACGGTGAGCAGGTTCTGCAGCAGGGCGCCCTCGCGCAGGCCGAAGTAGTTGACCGCGGTCAGGAAGAGGATGGCGAGCGCCGCCGCGACCTGTCCGCCCGAGACTCGCCAGACGAAGCCGCCGAGATCGAGCGCCCACAACTCGTGCTGGGTCGAGAAGAAGGGGACGAAGCTGCCGAGATACTCGCCAAAGCCGACTCCGAGCGTGGCGATGCCGCCCGACATGATGACGAAGAAGCAGGCCCAGCCGTACAGGAAGCCCCACAGCGGACCGTAGGCCTCCTTGAGGAAGAGGTAGATGCCGCCGGCGCGCGGGAACATCACCCCGAGCTCGGCGTAGCTGAGCGCCCCGGCGATCGTCAGCAGTCCGCCGGCGACCCACACCAGCAGGATGAGCCCGGCGTGCGGCACGGTCTTCGCCATGTCGCCGGTGGTGATGAAGATGCCGGTGCCGATGATGCTGCCGACGGTGAGCAGCGCACCGTCCACCACTCCCAGGCCGCGCACCAGCTCCGGCGACCGCTGCGGAGAACGCGCTTCGCTGTCGGGCATCGCCGCATTCTACGGGGCTTCGCCAGCGCCGTGGGGATGCTAAACTCACATACCCATGCCCATCCTTCCGTTGCCCCACCGCAGCCTGCGGCGCGCATCCGCCATCGCGGCGCTCGCGCTCGCCGGCCTGACTGGACCGGCTCTCGCGTCGTCGACCGACGGCGTTCCAGGGCTCGACGACCCGCGACTCCTCCTGCCCGCCGTGCGTCGCACCGCGCCGAGCAGCCGCTTCGGTCTGCGTCCCGCCGCCGTGCCCGAGGTGCGCCTCGATGCGCTGCGCCTCGATGCGATCCTGGCCGAGGACGCAAGGGCTGCAGCGGCGCCGGAGCCGAAAGCCCTGCGCGTCGGAGTCTGGCGTGCGGTCCGCGTCGGTGAGAGCGACGGAGAGTGGTTCGACGTGCCCGGCGGCCGGCTGTGGATCGCCGACCTGACGTCGCCGGGGGCGAAAGGCCTGCGCCTGCACCTGCGCGGCACCGGGTTGCCGGCGGGAAGCGAGCTGGCGCTCTACCCGGCCCCCGACCCGGTCGACGTCGTGCTCTATCGCGGCGGCCAGCGCGGCGGCCAGCGCGGCCGCGAGCTCCGTACCGCAACCTGGACCGCGACCGTGTTCGGGGAGCGGACGCGGATCGAGTACTTCGCCCCGGCCTCGGCCCCGCCCGGGCTGGGATTCGCGATCGACGGTCTGCAGCACCTGTACCGCGACCCGCTCGCCGCCGATCTCAACCTGCCCGGCGAGGGCACCGCCGGCCCGTGTCACAACGACGTCAGCTGCTATCCGGAGTGGGCCGACGTCGCGCGCGCCTCGGCGCGCATCGACTTCATCGTGGGCCACAACACCTACTATTGCTCTGGCCAGCTGCTGAACGACGTCCGCCAGGACCACACGCCGTACTTCCTCACCGCCAACCACTGCGTGCACAGCGCCGGCGCGGCGGCGAGCGCCGAGCTCTACTGGCGCTACCAGACCGCGGTCTGCAACGGCGAGCCACCGCGTCTCGGCGAGGTGCCGCGCTCGCTCGGCGCCACCCTGATCGCCGCCAACCGCAGCTCAGACTACTCGCTGCTGATGCTCGAGGGCACCCTGCCGCCGGGCCTGTACTGGGACGGATGGACGCCGCGCCCGGTTGCGAACGGCACGCTCGCCGCCTGCGTTCACCATCCGTCCGGCGACTACACGCGGATCAGCTTCGGCGCCAAGAACGGCTTCGCCGGCTGCCCGAGCTCGAGCTTCGTCCACATCGACTGGTACGACGGTCCGACCGAGCCCGGCTCCTCGGGCTCGGGGATCTTCACCCAGGACGGCCACCAGTTGTTCGGCACTCTGTACGACGGGCCGTCGGCGTGCGGGCGCGAGACCTGGGACTGCTACGGCGCCTTCGCCGCCTCCTACAAGCACCTGCGCCGCTACCTCAACGCCGGCAGCGACGACACATCGGAGCCCAACGACTCCTGCGCCCAGGCGCGCGCGGTGCGCGCCGGCACGCTGCGCAACCGGATCGCGCGCTGGAACGACCCCGACTGGTACCGCGTGAGCGTCGCACCGGGAGAGACGCTGACCGTGCGCATCGGTTTTGCCTCCGCCAACGGGCAGCTCGGTCTCGAGCTCCGCGGCGGCTGTGACGCGGCGCCGATTGCGAGCTCGACCGACGGCGTCGATGGGGCCCGGCTCGCGGTCACCAACCGCGGCGGCGCGCCGGTCGTCTACTCCTGGCGGGTCTTCCTGGTCGACGACGTCCGCAACGAGTACGACCTGACCGTCGCGATCAACTGAGAGGCTTCAGGCGAGCGCCTGCGCCAGCAGGCGGTGGAAGTGGTGCACGCCCTGCTCGCGGCTCGGCGAGTAGCGGCCGCGCTGGTACAGACGTGAGCGCACCCCGCGCGCGACCGACTCCACCACCGCCTCGTCCTCGCGCTCCACTCGATCGAGCGACGAGCCGGCGCCGCGGTCGAGACGCGACGGATCCCACACGTAGGTGAGGAAGCTGACCTTGGTGCGCTCGACGGCGAGCGGCTGCACGACGTTGACCGAGACACCCCACGGGTACACGTTCAGCATGGTGTTGGGAAAGATCCAGAAGTAGTAGGCGGCGATGCGCTGGCCGGCGTCGGGCGAGGAGGGCGGCAGCTCGAAGACGTCCTCGGCCCCGCTCGCGACCCCCACCTGCAGGTTGCAGTGCGCGAAGAGCTCGGTGCGATAGGCGCCGTAGTCGAGCGCGCCGGCGAGGCCGGCGTGCACGTACGGCAGGTGGAAGCCCTCGAGGTAGTTGTCGCAGTAAAGCGCCCAGCTCGCCTTCACCAGGTAGTCGCGCGAGCGGGTCGCATCGTGCGCCAGCCGGTCGAACGGCAGGAAGCCGCAGCGCTCCACGACCGGTCGCAGCAGCTCGGCGAGCGGCACCGCCGGCGCGAGCGCCACCCACAGGAGCTTGCCGAGCGCGCCCCAGGGCACCGCGCGCAGATGGTCGGCTTCGCTCGGAAATCCATGGACGCCCTCGAACTCGGGCATGGAGTGGAAGCGGCCGTCGAGCCCGAACCGTCGGCCGTGATACCGGCAACGCAGGAACGGCTCCACGCCCGGCGCCTCGCACACCAGGGTGCCGCGGTGGGTGCAGACGTTCGAAACGCAGTGCAGCTCGTCGTGCGTGTCGCGGGTGAGGAGAAGCGGCTCGTCGAGCGTGCCCTCGAGCAGGGTGAACGGATGGACCTGCCCCGGCACCTTCACCCGGTCGAGGTCGGCGACGAGCTGCCAGCTCGGCGCGAAGACCCGCTCGCGGCAGGCCGCGAGGACCTCCGGGTCGCGGTAGAACCAGCCGGGCAGAGTCGCGGCCCGAGCGATATCGGCGTCGATGTCGAGGGTGAAGCGGCTCATGAAGGTCGGCGAGGCGGCGCTACGCGCCCCTCTTCGGCGCGCGGCCGAGCTCGACCGAGCGCCACAGGTACCAGCTCGCGACGCTGCGATACGGGCGCCAGCGCTCGCCATGGCGCAGGAGCTCCTGCGGTGTCGGCAGCCGGCGCTTGCGGTACGCCAGCGCGAAGCCCTTGCGCACGCCGAAGTCGGCGGCCGGCAGGACATCGGGACGGCCGAGGGTGAACATCAGCAGCATCTCCACCGTCCATCGCCCGACCCCGCGCACCGCCGTCAGCCGTTCGATGATCGCCTCGTCGGCCAGTCGGACGAGCGCCGCCCGCCCCGGCACGACGCCGGCGACGGCTTTCTCGGCGAGGTCGACGACGGCGCGCGCCTTGGCCTGCGACAGGCCCACCGAGCGCAGGCGTTCGAGCGAGGTCGCCGCCACCGCCGGCGGCCGTGCTCGCCGGCCGTAGAGCGCCAGCAGGCGGGCGTGGATCGCGGCAGCGGCCTTGCCGTGCAGCTGCTGATAGACAACCGCCTGGAGCAAGGACTCGAACGGGGTCAGCCCGTGGTGCACGGTGAGGCCGCAGCTCCCGACCCGGTCGATCAGCGCGCCGAGACCGGCGTCGGACTGGCGCAGGTGCTCGACGGCGGCTTCGAGATCGTAGGGCGGCGGCCGGCGCGTGCTCACGGCGGCAACCTAGTCGAGCCGGCACCACGAGTCAACAACTTCGCCCGCCGTGGTAGCGGCTCAGCTCTGCAGCTTGCGCAGGATGCGGCGCAGGGAAGCGCTGAGCGGCGCCGACTCGTCGAGCCGGCGCTCGACGTCCTCGGGCGGGGCGGGCAACAGCGCCAGGTTGCGGCGCTTGAGCTCGAGCAGCAGCAGCTCGACCTGCTCGCCGCGCAGCGCGTCGGCGGCAGCGAGCAGGCGACGCAGCGGCGTGCGTCCGTCGATCGCCTCGAGAAAGCCGCGCTGCTCGCGGGCCAGGTTGCGCAGCTCCTCCTCGCGCGGGGCGCGGATCCACACCGGCACCAGCTGCTGCAGGAACTCGAGCGGCACGATGGCGCGCTCGCCGCTGATCACGATGTCGTCGCTCTCGGCCGCCTGCTGCAGCAGCAGGTCACGCAGGTTGAGCTCGCGGCTCTCGCGCGGATCGGCCGCACCGACTCGCGCGATCTCGACGACGCCGGCCTGCACCAGGTCGTAGACCGCCGCCAGGAAGCGGAAGCGCACTCCGCCGGCGACGCGGTAGAGCTCGTCGAGCGTCATCTCCCGGTCGAGCGTCGCCACCACCCGGCGGGCCAAGGGGTCTTCGCTCGCGCCCGGCCAGGCCGGTCCGGGCCGCACCACGACCTCGTCGTTGATCAGCACCTTGCGGATGCGCGACTCCTCGTCGAGCCAGCGGCTGCCCTCCAGAGTCAGCGATGTGGTGTCGATCGTCCCCGGTGGCAGGTCCTCTTCGCTCACCGTCTCCTCTTCGAAATAGAACAGCCCCTTGCGCCAGAAAAAGAGGTCGCAGATCGAGTCCTCGACGCAGGAGCGCAGCGTGTCGCGGACCGCCTCGGGCGCCAGCAGCCCCATCTCGCGCAGGGTGGCGCCCAGGCGGCGGTCGCCACGCCGGGCCTGGATCAGCGCCTCGGCGAGCACCGCGGGCGCCAGGTGGCCGTAGGCGACCAGGTACTGGCCGTAGCGCTCGTTGGGCTCGGTCGAGCGGCAACCGACGATCGCACCGCTGCTGAACAGAATGCGCTTCTCGGCGGCGCGCCGGCCGCGCAGCACCAGGCAACCGGTCTGGCGCTCGTGCTGCGCCCACTGCAGCAGGTTGGGCACCGGGAAGATGGCCAGTCGGCCCGTGAACTCCATGCGGTCTCCTCGGCCGGCGGCGGCCCCGGCTCAGGCTTCGGCCTGGCGGAAGAACACCTTCACGCCGTCCGGGTCGCTGGTCTCGAACACCAGGTTGCCGTCGATGTCGAGGTGCAGCCCGCCGGGGATGTTGTGCTCGCGGAACTGGAGCTCCTCGTAGGCCGCCTCCGCGGAGGGCACGATCATCTCGATCGAGAGCTTGTGCTGGGGCCCCTCGTAGTCGAACGCCTCGTCGCGCATCTGCTCGCCACCGCGGTGGCGGCCGAGGATCTCGATCACCCCGGCGCCGGCCTGGTAGCGGGCACCGCGGCCGTCCTCGCGGTCCCAGCTGTGCACGCGCGGCAACGCCAGGACCTCGCCATAGAAGCGGCAGGTGCGCTCGAAGTCACGGGCCCGCAGCACGACGCGAAACTGTCGAATCTCCATTGCCCCTCCCGTCCGGCGGCGGCCGCCCGCGATGGTATCCTCCTGCCCGTGAGCGCCCGTTCGCGGCGACGGCTTTCGCCCTGGATCTTACTGCTACTGCTGGCGGCGCCGGGAGCGGCCCAGGAGGCCCCTCCGGAGGCGACGCCACCGCTGCCCACGAGCGCCGGAACCCTCGAGATCGACGGCCAGGCGACGGCGCTGCCCTACGCGCAGGGACCGTCCGGGCCGCTGTTCGCGCTGCAGCCACTCGCCGACCGCCTGGGCGGCAAGCTGTCGACCGACCCGCTCGGACAGAGCTGCGAGCTGGCGCTTGGCGCGACGACCGTGGTGCTCGGAGCGAACAGCCCGGCGGCGACGATCGGCAAGGAGATCATCGCTCTCTCCCAGCCCACCGCGGCGGGGGCAGGCGGCGTCCTGGTGCCGCTCGATTTCCTGCAACGCACGTTCGGCGATCTCGCCGGCTTCGACTTCGCCTGGCAGGCGCCGACGGCGCGCCTGGTGGTGACTCGCCGCGCGCTGCGTGAGCTGCCGTTGCAGATCGACGTCGTGCACGCGCAGGGCGTGACCACGGTCGTGCTGCAGTTCACCGAGGCGCCGCGCTACCACGTGACCGAGGCGGCCGGCGGCGTGGACGTGCTGTTCGACGGCGACCGCATCCGGCCGCCGGCGGGCCGGCCGGCGCTCGCCGGCACGCTGGTCAAGGAGGTGACGGCCGCGCCCGACCGCGTCCGGGTCGAGTTGCAGCCCGGCGCCGCGGCACAGAGCTACGTGCTGCGCGATCCCTTCCGCCTGGTGCTCGACGTCTACAAGCAGGCCGCGGCGGAGGCGCCGCAGCCCGCCGACGCGACGCCACGGCGCCACCCGAGCGGCGTGCAGACGATCGTGATCGATCCCGGCCATGGCGGCGCCGAGACCGGGGCCATCACCGCCGACGGCACCCAGGAGAAGGATCTCACGCTGCTCCTCGCCCAGGCGCTCAAGAGCCGCCTCGAGTCGCGTCTTCCGGTCCGCGTGGTGCTGACCCGCAACGACGACTCCGAGCTGTCGCTCGACGCGCGGTCGGCGCTCGCCAACCAGTTCAAGGCGGACCTCTTCATCTCGATTCACCTCAACTCGGCGCATGGTGCCGAGGCGCACGGCGCCGAGACGTACTTCCTTGCGCTGCAGGCGAGCGACGCTCGCGCCGCGCTGGCCGCCCAGCAGGAGAACGCACGACCGGGTACCGGCGACGAGGACGGCGACGCGCTGTACGACCTGCAGCTCATCCTCTGGGACTTGGCGCAGAGCAGCCATCTCGCCGCCAGCCAGCGCTTCGCCGGGCTGGTCCAGGGCGAGCTCAACGCCACCCTCGGCCTCCGCGACCGCGGCGTGAAGCAGGCTCCTTTCCGCGTCCTGATGGGGGCCGCGATGCCCGCTGTGCTGGTCGAGCTCGGTTTCCTCAGCAACCCCGACGAGGAGAAGAAGCTGCAGACCCCGCTCTATCGCGCCGAGCTGGTCGAGGCGCTGGTGCGCGCGGTCGAGAGCTACAAGGCCCAGGCCGACGGCGCTCCGCCGCCCGCGACGGAGGCCGCCCCGCGATGAGCCGTCGGGCCGCGGCGATCCTGATCGCCGCGATCGTGATCGCCGCCGCCGGCCTCCTGCTGCTGGCGCGCCGCGGCAAGCCACCGGCGCCGGCACCGACGCCGACGATGGCCCAACCGATGCCCCTCGCCTCACCGTCGGCCGCCTCCTCGACCACGACCTGGACCGCGACGTTGTACTTCCCCGGCGCCGACGGTCGCCTGCATCCCGAGCCGCGCCGCGTCGACTCCGCCGCCGACCCGGTGGCGCGGGTGCGGGCGCTCGTCGGCGAGCTGCTCGCCGGACCCCACACCGGAGCCCTCTTTCGGCCCCTGCCCGAGGGCACCGCGCTCGGCGCCGTGCTGGTGACGACCGACAAGGTGGCGTACGTCGATCTGCGCGGCGCGGCGGGAGCTGGCCCGCCGCCGTCAGGGTCGACGCAGGAGACGGCCACCGTGTACAGCGTGGTCGACAGCGTCGCGCTCAACGTTCCCGAAGCCGAGCGCGTCGCGCTGCTGTGGAACGGCGTCCAGCCCGAGAGCTTCGCCGGGCACCTCGACCTCACCCATCCGCTGGCGGCCGATCGCAGCCTGGCGGCCGGGAACTGAGATGACCGCCGCCGCCGCGCCCGGCCGCTCGGCGCCGATCGGCGTCTTCGACTCCGGGGTCGGCGGGCTCACCGTGGTCGCGGCCCTCGAGCGCCGCCTGCCCGGCGAGTCGATCCTCTACCTCGGCGACACCGCGCGCTTGCCGTACGGCACGAAGTCGCCGGCGACGGTGACCGCCTACACCCGGCGCAACCTCGAGTTCCTGGCCGCGCGTGGCGTCAAGGCGGTGGTCGTCGCCTGCAACACCGCCTCGGCCCTGGCGCTGCCCCACCTCGCACCCCAGCTCCCCACCTGGGGGGTGATCGAGCCCGGCGCCGAGCGCGCCGCCGCGCGCAGCCGCGGCCGGGTCGGGGTCATCGCCACCGAGGCGACCGTGCTGTCCGACGCCTACGGCCACGCACTGCGCGCCCGGCGGGCCGATCTCGAGGTGCTGAGCGCGGCCTGCCCACTGTTCGTGCCCTTGGTCGAGGAGGGGTGGAGTGACGACCCGGTCGCCGAGCTGGTGGCAGCGCGCTACCTCGAGCCGCTGCGCGCCGCGGCGATCGACACCCTGGTGCTCGGCTGCACGCACTACCCGCTGCTGGCCGCGGTCCTCCAGCGCGTCATGGGGCCGCAGGTCGAGCTCGTCGACTCGGCCGAGGCGGTGGCAGACGCCGTCGCCCGCGGGCTCGAGCAGGCCGGCCTCAGGGCTCCCGCCGGCGCGCCGGCCGAGCATCACTTCTGCGTCACCGACGCCGCCCGGCGCTTCGGCCGCCTGGCGCGCCAGATCCTGCGCAGCGAGCCGGTCTCGCTCGAGCTGGTCGACGTCGGATAGCGCGGCCCGGCGCGGGCTAGAATCGCGCCATGCACAGCACCTCCAACTCCTCCCCGGCGCGCTCCGGCGGGCGCCCCGCCGACGCCCTGCGGCCGGTCGTGATCCAGCTCTCGCCGCTCAAGTACGCCGAGGGCTCGGCGTTGATCGAGATGGGCGACACCCGCGTCCTGGTCGCCGCGTCGATCGAGAAGCGAGTGCCGCCGTTCCTGATCGGCAGCGGCCGCGGCTGGCTGACGGCCGAGTACGCCATGCTGCCGCGCGCCACCTCGACCCGCAACGCACGCGAAGTGACGAAGGGCCGTCCGGCCGGGCGCAGCGCCGAGATCCAGCGCCTGATCGGCCGCAGCCTGCGCGCCGCGGTGCGCTTCGAGGACCTCGGCGAGATGACTCTGACCCTCGACTGCGACGTGCTCCAGGCCGATGGCGGGACGCGCACCGCCGCGATCACCGGCGCCTACGTGGCAACCGTGCTGGCGCTGGCTCGGCTCTATCTCACTGGCGATCTTCAGCGCTGGCCGCTGCAGAGCCAGATCGCGGCGATCT
Organism: Acidobacteriota bacterium; assembly: GCA_050258075.1. Taxonomy (GTDB): domain Bacteria; phylum Acidobacteriota; class Thermoanaerobaculia; order Multivoradales; family JAGPDF01; genus JBLMYC01. The sequence continues at coordinate 8,878 of JBLMYC010000131.1, read as the reverse complement.
CGGTGGGGCTGGTGGGAGGCGCCGCGCTGCTCGACCTCGACTCCGCCGAGGACCAGGCGGCGGAGGTCGACATGAACGTGGTCGCGACCGCCGATGAGCGCATCGTCGAGGTGCAGGGCACCGGCGAGCGCCGCTCGTTCGAGCGCCGCGAGCTCGACGCGTTGATCGACCTTGCGCTCGGCGGCATCCGCGCGCTCGCCGCCGAGCAGAACCGAGTGCTCGGCCCGGTGCTCGAGGAGGTGCAGGCCGTGCAGCAGAAGGGGCGCCGCCGCTCGGCGCCGCCCAAGGACGAGCGCGCCCTGTGGGGACGCCCGGACGGTGCCTGATCCGGCGCCTGCGGCGCGACCGGACGAGCGGCGCTACTCGATCGTGCCGCGCAGCGCGATGTCGAGACGCGGGTGCTTCGGATTGTTCGAGAACAGGCTGATCTGCCCGGCGAAGTCGCCCTTGTGCATCTTCGGCGACAGCGACACCCACACCAGGTAGACGTGCCCCGGACGGGTCGGCTGCAGCTCGACCGTGACTCCCGGCACCGTGCACTCGGCGCGGTCGAAGTTCACCGGCTCGGCGCTGAAGTTCTGCACCTTGACATTCTTGCGGTAGGGCTCGCGCAGCGAGACCTTGCCGAGATCCGCCACTGGCGGGGTCACCGCGATCACCGGCCGCAGGAAGCCGGTCACCGGCAGCTCGAAGTTCTTCTGCTGGGGATGGTTGGTCTCGATGACGATCGCCTTGGCGAGCGGGCCGACCGGGCCGTCGGGGTTGAGCGTCGCCTCGATGCGCCACTGCCGCCCGGGGAGGCCGATGATGCGCTCGTCGGCGCGGGCCTCGCGCGAGGTCACTTTCAGGAAGGGATACGGCGAATCGATCCTCCCGAGCTGTAGGTCCGCGAAGTCCGGCGATGCGATCGTGCTGGACTGGGTCTGCGCCGCATCCTGCTCGACGGCGATGAACCGCAGATAGTCGGGGGAGGCCGCGAAATGCGGGCGCAGGGTGGCCTGCAGGGTGAGCGTCAGGCTCGGATTGGTCGGATCGTTGGTCATGACCACCAGTTGCTTGGACATCGATCCCGACATGCCCTGGGTGTCGAGCTCGACACGCACCCGCCCGGTAGCACCCGGGGCGATCGTCTTGTCGAAGCTCGCCACGGTGCAGGCACAGGACGGCCGCACGTCGCTGATCAGGAGCGGGGCCTGGCCGTCGTTGCGGACCGTGAACTCCCAGACCAGCTTGTCGCCGGCGGGCTGGATCCCGAAGTCATGCACCGGATCGACCAGCACGGCCTTGGGCTGCGGCTTGGCAGGGCTCGCGGCCGGCGTCGCGGACGCGGCCGGCGTCACGGCCGGGCTCGGGGTCGTGGCGGGCGCCTGGGAAAAGGCAAGCGTGGCGCCGGAGAGCGCCGCGAAGATGGCCAGAATGACAGCTTGCGCACGAACCTGCATGGGAGCTCTCCTTTGATCGCAACGGGTACCACCCGGCACAGATCGGTCGCCGTCCGGGGGTCCAATGCTACACTGCGCCGGCTTCGCCCGGCCCGACCGTGAATCGTCTCGACATCTATCTGATCGCCATCGGCGGCACTGGAATGGCACCGCTCGCCTGCCTTTTGCAAGAAGAGGGCCATCGCGTCCGCGGCGCCGACGGACCGCTGTACCCTCCGATGAGCACCCTGCTCGAGGCGGCCGGGATCGCACCCCACGTCGGATGGGACGCCGCACATCTCGAGCCTCCGCCGGATCTCGTGGTGGTCGGCAACGCCGTGCCGCGCACCAATCCGGAGGCGGTCGAAGTCGAGCGCCGCGGCCTGCCCCGGCTGTCGATGCCCGAGGCGCTGGCACGGTTCTTCCTCGCCGACCGTCGCCCGCTGGTCGTCGCCGGAACGCACGGCAAGACGACCACCAGCACGCTTGCCGCCTGGGTCTACACCGCCTGCGGCGCCGACCCCGGCTATCTCGTCGGTGGCATGCCACGCGACCTGCCCGGCAGCTTCCGGCGCGGCTCCGGACCGCGCTTCATCGTCGAGGGCGACGAGTACAACGCCGCCTACTTCGACCGCGGCGCCAAGTTCCTGCACTACCGGCCCGAGACCCTGATCCTGACCAGCGTCGAGTACGACCACGCCGATCTCTATCCGAGTCCCGAGGCCCTGCGCGCGGCGTACGCCGAGCTGATCGCCCAGCTCCCGCCGAGCGGACTGTTGGTCGCCTGCGGCGACAGCCCCGACGTCGTCGAGCTCGCCTCGCGCGCGCGCTGCCCGGTCGCGACCTACGGCCTCGAGCCGCACAACGACCTCCACCCGCTCGCGGCGCCGCAGGCCGGAGCAAACGGGATGCGCTGGCGGCTACGGGACAGCGTGGTCGGGGAGATCGAGGTCGAGCTCGGCCTCTGGGGCGCGCACAACGTCGGCAACGCCCTGGCGATCTGGGCGGCGGCGCGCCGCGACGGCCTGCCGGCGGAGGCGGTGGCCTCGGCCCTGGCCCGCTTCCGCGGCGTGCGCCGGCGGCTCGAGGAGCTCGGCGAGGCGGGCGCCATCACGATCATCGACGATTTCGCGCATCACCCGACCGCGGTCGGCAAGACGCTCGAGGCCTTGCGCCAGCGCTACCCGGGCCGGCGCCTGGTGGCGCTGTTCGAGCCGCGCAGCCTGACCGCCGGACGGAGCTTCTTCTTCACGCCCTACGTCGAGGCCTTCGCAGAGGCCGATCGGGTGTTCTTCGCGCCGACCTTCCACGCCGGCCGGCTGAGTGAAGGCGAGCGCCTCGACCTTCCCGGCCTGTGCGCCGCTCTCGCCCACCGCGGCGTCGCCGCCACCGCCTGCAGGAGCGTCGACGAGGTCATCGCGCAGGCCCTCGCCGAGGCGCGACCCGGCGACGTCCTGGTCACCATGTCCTCGGGCAGCTTCGACGGCGCCCCGCGCCGCCTGCTCGCGGCGCTGCAAGGCTGAGCCGGCCTCAGCCGAGGCCGCAGCGCGCCAGTTGGTGCTCGAGCACCCGCGTCTCCGGCAGCTCGAGGCGCAGCGCGCCCGGATCGGCGGGCAGGGCGGCGCGTGGCAGAAGGCCCACCACCTCGCTCGACTCGATCGCGGTGCCGGCTTCGCGCGCCAGGCGCGCCACGTGCTCGTAGGCAGCGGCCATCGAGGTCACCCGGTAGTCGAGCAGGTTCAGGCTGACCTGGGCTCGTGCGCGGCTGCCGAGCCAGACACCGATCGCCCGCACCCGCGGCAAGCCGCCGCCCTGCTCGCGAGTCCGGCGAGCGATGGCGCGCGCCAGCTCGAGGTCGGCAGCGGGCGCGAGCACCAGGTTGAAGGCGATCAGGAAGAAACGCGCGCCGATGACGGTCGCGCCGGCGGCCGGATGCGGCGCCGGCGGTCCGAAGTCCGGTAGCCACTCGCGCCGTGCCATCTTCGCCGCGAGGCCCTCGAAGCCGCCGCGTCGAATCTCGGGCAGCGCCCGCCGCTCGGGTCGCCGCGCCGCCTCCTCGTACAGGTAGACCGGCAGACCGAAGCGGCGCGCGACCTCCTCGCCAAGCCGCTCCGCGCACTCGACCGCGTCGTCCATGGTGGCGCCCCGGAGCGGCACGAACGGCACCACGTCGACGGCGCCGAGGCGCGGATGGACGCCGCGGTGCAGCCGCAGGTCGATCGACGTGAGGGCGGCTTCGTAGAGGCGCAGCAAGCCTTCGCGCAGGTCCCCAGGCTCCCCCGCCAGGGTCAGCACCGAGCGGTCGTGGTCGGCGTCGGAGTGCAGGTCGAGCAGGTGCGCGCCGGGCGTCGCGACCGCTTCCGCGAGGTAACGAACAACCGCCGGTCGGCGACCTTCGCTGAAGTTGGGGACGCACTCGAGGAGCACGCCCGGAGCGTATCGCGCTCGCTGCCGTCCCGGGCCCGGCGGCGACCTTCCCCGCCGCTACCGGGTTTGCTACGATTCATCGGGTTTCCTCATGAGCTATCCCGGCAACGCGTCGCTCGGCACCGAAATTCGCGAGCGCCTCCTACGCACCTTCAGCCAGACGCTTGATCTGGCGGCCCAAGGCAGCGTGCAGGAGGCCCTCCTTGGCTGCGACTTCATCCTGCGCATGGATCCCCTGTTCGAGCCGGCGCGCACGCTGCACCAGCGCCTGACCGGTGCTCCGGGCGGCGTGGCGGTGGACGATCTGCGCGCCCTCGTCTTCCAGGGGTCGACCGCGCCGGCGGCGCCCGCGGCCCCCGCCGCGACGGTGGCGATCCCGCAGATCACCCGACCCGGGGCCCCCGGCGCCGGCGAGACGTCGTTCGCCGATCTCGGTCTCGGCAAGCCCGAGGTGGCGCCGCCACCGACCGCCCCGCCCCCCGACACCCGCGCGCTGCGGGCGGAGATGGAGCGCGCCGCGGGAGCGCGGGACTTCAAGGCGGTCCTCGCCCTCGCCGATCGCGAACGGCGCGCCGTGGCGACCGACCCCGCCCTGCAGCAGATCGCCGAGGCGGCGCGGGCGCGCAGCGAGGCGCAGCCTTACGTCGAGCGTTTCCTCGACGCGGCGCGCCAGGCGGTGCAGGCCGGGCAGACGGAGGAGGTCTCCCGCCTGCTGGACAAAGTGGCGTCGCTCGATCCCACCCATCCGGGGATCGGCGAGATCCAGGAGATGCAGCGCCAGTACAGCGACCCGAGCCGCACCATGGGAGGCCGCCGTCGCGGCATCGCCATGGACGAGGAGGAGGCCGCGCCGCTCGAGCTGGCGGCGCCGAGCGTGGACCCCACCGGCGGCAAGACGTACGAGCTCCACGAGCTCACCCTCGAGGACGAGACGCCCGGACCGAGCGGCCTGTCCCTGGTCGAGCCAGAGCCGGCGCCGCCGGCGCTGGAGCCGCCGCCCCCGCCGCCACCCGCCGCGGCACCGTCGCTCGATCTGTCGCTCGCCATGCCGGCCGTCGCGCCGACCGCGAGCGACAGCGATCCGCGCATCGCCGAGCTCCTCGACGAGGGGCAAGCCGCCTACGATCGCGGCGAGTATCAGTCGGCGATCGACGCCTGGTCGCGCGTCTTCCTCATCGACATCGACCACGGCGAGGCCGCCAAGCGCATCGAGATGGCACGGCGCCTCAAGGCCGAGGCCGAGCGCAAGGTCGAGGAAATCTTTCAGGAGGGCGTCGCGCTGCTCGCCAACGCGCAAGCCGAGGAGGCGCGCCAGTGCTTCGAGCGCGTCCTCGACATGCAGCCCAATCACCTGGCGGCGCGCGAGTACCTGCAGCAGATCGAGGCGGGCAAGGTCAAGGTGCAGCCGCGCCCGACCGCGCCCGTCAAGGCCGGCGCTGCGGTGGCCCGGACTGCCGAGAAGGCGGAGGCGAAGGCTCCCGAGCCGCTCAAGGAGGAAATCCTCGTTCCGCCCGAGCCCGGCGAGCAGCGCCCGCGGCCGTCCCGGGAAATGGCGCCGCCGCTGGTGGCGGCGAAGCGATCCTCCGCCGGACGGCGTTTCGCGCTGCTCGGGGCGATCGTCCTGGTCATCGCCGCGGCGGGTGGCTACTTCGTGTGGCAGAACAAGGAGCGCCTGTTCCCCAACTCGCGGCCGCCGGCCGCTGCCGTGACACCGGCGCCGGACGCCATCTCCCGCGCCACCGCCCTGCACGGCCAGGGCAAGGGCGCGATCGCGATCGCCCAGCTGCGTCGCCTGCCGCCGGAGGACCCGCTCTACCCGAAGGCGCAGGCACTGATCGCGCAGTGGGAGGCCGAGGAGCAGAAGACCAAGCCGGCGCCGGAGCTGGGGCCCGACGACGCCGCGAAGCGCGACCAGCTCATCGAAGCGGCACGCCAGGCCTACGGCGAGCGCCGCTACCTGCGCGCCAGCGCACTGTTCGACCAGGCGGCGGCGGTGCGCGCCCTCGACGGGCCTGCCGCCGACCTCGCCGCCGACGCCAAGCGGCAGATCCAGCCGCTCGAGAAGTACCTCAAGCTCTACAAGGATGGCGAGTGGGAGTTCGCGCTGCGCGAGCTGTGGCGCGAGCACGAGAAGGACCCTGGCAATCGCGACGTCACCAAGCTGATGGTGGATTCCTACTACAACCTCGGCGTGCGCGACCTGCAGCGCGACGCCGCCCAGGACGGCCTCGACAAGTTCAAGGAGGCGCTGGCGCTCGATCCGCAGGACCGCGACCTGCAGCGCCTGGCGCTGTTCGTCGAGGCGTACAAGTCGCACGGCCAGGATCTCCTCTACCGGACCTTCGTGAAGTACCTGGCGTTCCGCGCCTAGATGAAGCGCCGCGAGCCCGAGAAGCCCGAGCCCACGCTGTTCGACCTGCCGCTGCGCGAGGAGGGCGAGCCGGAGATCGAGCTCGACTTGCCGCCGTCTCCACGCGGCGCGACGCCACCGGCGGCGGCGCTGGATCCCGGCACACACCGGTCCGAGCCGCATCCGCACCCGCTCGCCAATGAGCGCAGCGGCCCGGTCCTGGTGCCGCCGCCGCGCGCCGTCGCCGCCGGCTTCGGCCGCCGCCTGTGGGCGGCGTTGGCCAACCTGGCGGTGGAGCTCGCCCTGCTCATCGCCCTGGTCGCCGGCTCGAGCTGGATGGTTGGAGAGCCGCGCCTCGCCTGAACGGCACCGATGGTGATCTTCGGCGCGATCTTCTCCTTCGCCTACGCGGTCGTTCCCCTCGCCTTCTGGGGCCAGACTCCGGGGATGGCCTGGGCCGGGATCGTCGCCCGCACCACGAGCGGCGAGTCGCTGAGCTTCGGCCAGGCGGCGCGACGCTGGCTGGGCGGCTGGATCACCGCGCTGCTCGGCGGCGTGCCGGGCCTCCTGGCGCTGTCGGGACGCTCCTTGGTCGACCGCCTCAGCGGCTCGCGCACCCTCAACGCGCCGGCCGTCGCGCACCCGCCGGCGCGTCGCGCCGCCTGAAAGCCGCTCAGGCGGTTTCGTCCGCCCGGCGCAGCCGCCAGATTCCCCAACCGATCCACGCGTTGCCGAGCGCGGTCGCGGCGGCGAAGACGACGAGTGGCGGCACACGCGGCCACAGGGCCAGCAGGCCTGCGCCCTGGTAGAGCAACCCGCAGGCGCGGAAGGGCGGGAAGGCAAGGCCGCCCAGCATGTAGAAGGAGTGGCCGAGCAGGAGCAGCCACAGCGCCGGCAGGAGCCCGGCCTGCTCGTGCCAGAGGAGCGCCGCCGAGAGCGCCGCGCCGACCAGCGACAGGTTGCCCTGCACGCGCAGCGCCCAGGTGGCGAGCAGGGTGCGCCCTTCCCGCCGCCCGCGGCGCAGCAACGGCAGCATCTCTACCAGCCCGCCGAGCAGGATCGCGCTCGACCACAGGAAGAGGACGCCCGCCGGTCCGAAACGCACCCAGACCGGGCCAGTTGCGAGGCTCGCGGCGGGCAGGATCGCCGCCCAGGCGAACCAGCCGAGCGGCGAGCTCAGGAATGGCCGCCCGGCGGCGGCGAACTTCTCGCGCACCGTCTCGAAGTCTTCGACTCCGGCCGGCCCGCGCAGGGCGCCGCCAATCGGATCGTATTCGGAGCTCACGGAGAAGCAGCCTAGCAGGCTGCGTGGGAGGCGACGAGCGGCGCTCGCAACCGAGCGCTCAACCCGTCGCCAGGTGGAGCAGCGCGCGGGCGCGCTCGATCGCGCGCTGCTTCGCCGCCGCCGCGTGATCGTCGACGGCGGCTAGGGCACGCGCCGCCGCGAGCTCGCGCTCCGCGTCGGCGCGGCGCAGCTCGGCGCGCGGCTTCGCCTCCTCGGCGAGGACGGTCAGGCGATCGCCCACCATCTGCACGAAGCCGCGCGACACGAACAGCGAGTCTTTGCCTTCCGGGCCCTCGAGCCGCAGCTCCCCCGAGCCCAGCCGCGCCAGCAGTGGCGCGCGATGGGCCAGTACGCCGAGCTCGCCGTCGTAGAGCGGCACGGCGACGAAGCTCGCCGCCTTTTCGAGCACGACGCGCTCCGGGGTGACGACCGAGCAGTGGAAGACGGGAGCCGCCATGGCGTCCTAGCCCTTGGCCACGCGCTCGGCCTGCGCCGCCGCGTCCTCGATCGTGCCGACGTAGCGGAACGCGTTGTCCGGCAGGTGGTCCCACTTGCCGTCGCAGAGCTCCTCGAAGGACCGGATGGTGTCGTCGCGCTTGACGTAGATGCCGGCGAAGCCGGTGAACTGCTCGGCGACGAAGAATGGCTGCGACAGGAAGATCTCGATCTTGCGCGCCCGGCGCACGATCACCTTGTCGTCCTCGGACAGCTCGTCGACACCCAGGATGGCGATGATGTCCTGCAGGTCCTTGTAGCGCTGCAGGATCTGCTGCACCCGCCGCGCCACCTTGTAGTGGCGCTCGCCGACGATCTCCGGCGCCACGATGCGGCTCGAGGAGGCGAGCGGATCGACCGCCGGATAGATCCCTTTCTCGGAGATCGAGCGCTCGAGGTTCACCGTCGAGTCGAGGTGGGTGAAAGCGTTGGCCGGTGCCGGGTCGGTGTAGTCGTCGGCCGGCACGTAGATCGCCTGGATCGAGGTCACCGCGCCGCGCTTGGTCGAGGTGATGCGCTCCTGGAGCTCGCCCATCTCGGTCGACAGGGTCGGCTGGTAACCGACCGCCGAGGGCATGCGGCCGAGCAGCGCCGACACCTCCGAGCCCGCCTGCGTGAAGCGAAAGATGTTGTCGATGAACAGCAGCGTGTCGGCTCCCGTCTGGTCACGGAAGAACTCGGCCATGGTGAGCGCCGACAGCGCGACGCGCAGGCGGGCGCCAGGCGGCTCGTTCATCTGGCCGAACACCATCACCGTCTGGTCGATGACCGACTTGCCGGTCGAGCCGATCTTCGCTTCCTGCATCTCCAGCCACAGGTCGTTGCCTTCGCGAGTGCGCTCGCCGACTCCGGCGAAGCACGAGTAGCCGGAGTGGAAGCGCGCCAGGCGCGCGATCAGTT
>JBLMYC010000130.1:0-28595 GCA_050258075.1 Acidobacteriota bacterium | reverse complement strand
GCGCAGAAATGCCGGCACGGCGAGCAGCCAGGGGAGGATCGCCGCCGGCGCGGTCTGCAGGTAGTACCAGATGGGCTGCTGGTGCCCGAGCTTGCGGCCGGCGGCGGTGCGCAAGATGCGGTCGAGCGCGTTCGCGACCAGGGTCTCGCGCAGCGCCGGCCAGCCCGCGGCCCGCTCGAGCGCCAGCGCCCACGGCACACCGACGAGAGCCAGCGCGAGAACCGATGCGAGCCCGACTCGCACCAGCGGCCGGACCGCCCGCCGCCGGTCGACGAGGAGCCAGGCGATGGCCGGCGGACCGCCGCCGAGGATCGGCCCGATCCAGCCCTTGGCGAGAAAGGCGAGGGCGATCGCGATCGCCGCCGCGGTCACCGCCAACGCGCGGCCGCGTCCGGTCTGCGCGGTCCGGCTGGCGTAGATCGCGACGTGCGCCACGGCGATGAAGAGGACGAGCGGCGGATCGACGATCGCCCGGTGCATGTCGGAGGAGAACTGGGCGGTCGTCGCCAGGACGGCGAGCGCGAGCAGGCCGGCAACGTCTCCGGCCCGGCGCCGCGCAACCCCGAAGACGAGGAGCAGAGTCGCGAGCGAGAAGCCCGCCGAGGCCACCCGGGCTGCAGCGTCGGAGGTGCCGAGGGCGCGGTCGCCGAGCGCCATCGCCCACCAGCCGAGCGGCGGCTTCTCCAGGAACGGCTGGCCGTTCAGCCGCGGCACCAGCCAGTCGCCGCTCGCGAGCATGGTCTTGCCGATCGCCGCGTCGCGCGGCTCGTCCGGAGTCCACAGCCCGTGCGAGCCGATGCCGACGAACGAGGCGAACGCCGCGATCAGGATCGCCAGCGCCCAGGCGACCGGTGGCCTCAGAACCGAAGGCGGAGATTTGGTGGAGCCGAAGGGAGTCGAACCCTCGACCTCTTGAATGCCATTCAAGCGCTCTCCCAACTGAGCTACGGCCCCACCGAGAAGAGGCAGTCTAGTTGCACGCCTTCCGGGGTGTCAAATCGCGCCGGCGCCTACGACGCCGCGGCGGCGAGGCGCGGCAGGCGGCCGAGATCTTCCAGGCGCTCGCCGATCGCGGCGCGCAGGCGTTCGAGGCCCTCGCCGGTGCGGGCCGAGATCCAGATCCCCTCGCCGGAACAGAGCTCCCGCTCGACCAGGTCGCTCTTGTTGTAGACGAGCAGCGTGCGCTCGGGCTCGACGCCGAGCTCGCGCAGCACCTCCTCGGCCACCGCGCGCTGCTCCTCCCACTGCGGGTGGCTGCGATCGACGACGTGCAAGATGAGATCGGCCCGCGTCACCTCTTCGAGCGTGCTCTTGAACGACGCCACCAGATGGTGCGGCAGCTTGCGGATGAAGCCCACCGTGTCGGCGAACACGACCGACCGCCCGGCCGCGAGCTTGCCGCGTCGCAGCTTGGCGTCGAGCGTCGCGAACAGGCGGTCCTCGGCCAGCGCATCGGCCGACGTCAGGGCGTTGAACAGCGTGCTCTTGCCGGCGTTGGTGTAGCCGGCGAGGGCCACGGTGACTGCCGTGCTGCGGCCACGGCGCTGCACGGCGCGGGTGCGGGTGATCTTCTCGAGGTCGCGCTCCAGGCGCTGGATGCGCAGCTTCAGCATCCGGCGGTCGGCCTCGAGCTGGGTCTCGCCGGCGCCACCGCGCACCCCGATGCCGCCCACCTGGCGCTCGAGGTGCGACCAGCGCTTGGCCAGGCGGGGCAGCAGGTAGTTCAGCCGCGCCAGCTCGACCTGGGTGCGCGCCTCGCGGCTGCGCGCCCGGCGATCGAAGATGTCGAGGATCAAGGCGCTGCGGTCGGCGACCGCGAGCTTGAAGATCTGCTCGAGGTTCTTCTCCTGGCCGCCCGAAAGGTCATCGTCGAAGACCACCGTCTCGGCACCTGTGGCGCGCGCCTCGGCGCCGATCGACTCGGCCTTGCCGCGGCCGATGTAGGTCGCCGGGTCGGGCGCCGGGCGCTGCTGCACGGCGCGTCCCGCCACCTCGGCGCCGAGCGTCCGCACCAGCTCGGCGAGCTCGTCGAGGTGCTCCTCGACCACGTGCCGGGGCTGGGTCGGGAAGACGACGCCGACCAGGAAGACCTTGCGGGATCGGTGATTGGAGGCTGGAGCGAAGGGCAGCAATTCGGGCGTCCGCTAGCGAAATATGTTAGAAGATGCGCCCGGCGGCGTCAAAGTCGGCGCCGCCGGAGAGGCCCCGAGATGAGCGAACCCACGCCCCCTGCGAGCGCCGCACCGGCGGTCCCGCCCGGACGGCCCGGCCCCAGCCCGACCCTGCTGCGCCTGACGATCGCCGCGGTCGTCCTCATCGCCCTCGCCGCCCTGTTCTGGCCGCGCGGCCAGGGCTCCTTCGTTGCCCCCGGGGGATTCCTCGTCGACGGCAACGGACGCCCGGCGCCGATGGCTCAGCACATGACGCCGGCCACCCTGGTCCACTTCTGGGCCACCTGGTGCCCGCCGTGCGTCCAGGAGGCCCCGTGGCTCGATCGGCTGGAGCGCGACCTCGCGACCCCTGGCCAGTTCGAGGTGCTGCGCATCGCGGTTGCCGACGAGCCGCAGAAGGTCAAGGTGTTCCTGGGCGATCGCGCCGCCACGGTGCTGTACGACCCGCAGTGGGACGTCGCCCACCGCTACGGCACCAGCCAGCTTCCGGAAACCTACCTGGTCGTGAACGGCAAGGTGGTACGCAAGTGGATCGGCGCCACCGACTGGGGCGATCCCAAAGTGCGCGCCGAGCTCGCCGCCAAGCTCGCCGAAGGCGGCATCACGCTGGCCGCGCATCCGGCCGGCTGACCGCCCCGCTGCGCCGTCCTAGAAGTGGATCGCCAGCCCGGCCTGGGCGGTGGCGAAGAGCTGCGCTTCCTTGAAGTTCGCGTAGTGCCCGACCAGCTCGACCAGGAAGCCGGCGTGCTGGGTGATCGGGAACTCGCCCGAGACGCCCAGGCAGACGCCCGGGGCGTCCTCGTGCCGGCTGCCCGCCGCGTCCTTGCCGTTCAGGCGGTACGCGCCGAGACCGAACAGCAGCCCCGAGTGGTAGTAGCCCTCGTCGATCCGGTATTCGCCGGCCAGCGTCAGGTAGTCCATGCGCGGCTGCGCGAAGACCCCGGCGAAGGTGTCCCGCCGCTTGTCGAGCTGCAGCCGCCCGACCCGCACGCCGACCACCAAGTCCGAGTCGACCGCCATGCCGAAACCCGCCTGGACGACCACGTTGTTGTAGCCGCTCTTCGGCTCGGCGTCGAGCGAGCCGCCCAGCCCGCCGAGCATGCTGATCGTGCCCAGATACTGCTCGGCGGCGCGCGCGGCGCCCGCCGACAGCGAACCGAGCAGAACGACCGATGCGACGATGTAGCGAGCGCTCTTCCAGCGATCTCTGGGCTTCAAGGCAACCTCCTCGGTGGCGCGAATCCGGTCCGGCCTCGCGCGGCAGTCTATCGCAGAGAATTCCGTCTCCTCTCTCGAACGACGCCGCCGGCGCCGCTCCCGCAAGCGTGCTCGAATCGCTGCTCGACCTCGTGCTGCCGCGCCGCTGCCTTGCCTGCGGCCGCCCGGCGTCGCCGCGCCGGGCGGCCCTGGGGCTCTGCCCCAGGTGCCGCGGGCAGCTCCTCGCGGCGTTCCACCAGACCAGCTGTGCCGGCTGTGGACGTCCGCTCGCCGCCGCGGCGCTGCCGCCGGGAACGCGGTGCGGCCTTTGCCGGCGTCATCCCCCGGCCTACGACCGCCTGCTCGCCGGCTGGCTCTACCGGCCGCCGCTCGACGCGGTGATCGGCGCCCTCAAGTTCCGGCGCCTCGAGTACCTGGCGCCTGCCCTCGGCCGCGAGCTCGGCGAGCGACTGGGAGCCGAGCTCGAAGGGCTCGATGGCGTCGTCCCGCTGCCCCTGCACTGGACGCGTCGCTGGCTGCGTGGCTTCGACCAGGCGGAGGCGATCGCCAGCGGCCTCGCCGCCACGATCCGCGTGCCGCTGCTGCCCGCCCTGCGCCGAGTCCGCGCCACGCCGCGCCAGATGCGGCTGGCCCGGCAGGCGCGGCTGCGCAACCCGGCAGGCGCCTTCCTCGCCGTCCAGCCGCTCGACGGTGTCCGCCTGGCGCTGGTCGATGACGTGGCAACGACCGGCGCCACGCTGTCGGCCGCCGCCCGCGCCCTGCGCCGCCGTGGGGCAAAAGAGGTCGTCGCCACGGTCGTCGCCCGCACCCCGCGCGGCGAGCCGTCGACAGCCGCAAGCTCAAGAGTTGGATGAGGTTTGACAGCCCCCGAGGCCCTCCCTATACTCAAAAGCCTGCAGGGGTGCGACGCATGCAACGGACCCGAGCTAGCGTCTATCTGGCCGTCGCCTTGGCGGGGGTTGCGCTGGGCGGTCGTGCTGCCTTCGCCGATGGAGCCCTGACCGGTCGGGTGACCGGGGGCGCGGCGGCGGCGATCGACGCCGCGCGCGTCTACGCCTACGAGCTCGCCGACCTGACCCTGCGTCACGTCGTCACCGACAGCCAGGGCGAGTTCCGCTTCGAAGACCTGCCCGCCGGCCTCTACAAGATCATCGCGCACAAGACCGGCTTCGCCCCGGCCGTGGTGCTGCTGGCGCGCACCTCCGCCGCGGCGACCCAGTTCGTCCAGATGCAGCTGCGCAGCGAGGACGAGCCGGGGGCCGCGAAGGCGGCGGACTTCTGGTCGGTGCGCGAGCAGATCCCGCCCGACGTGCTGCGCGATCTGGGGGTCGCCGCGCTGCCCGGTACGATCTCGCTGCCGACCGTGGCGCCGGCCCCGACCGCGCTGCAGACCGAGGTCCTGGCGCAGCGCGGGGTGGGCGAGTATCTCGACGTGGGCCCGGCGCAGATCCTCTCCGGACGGGTCGGGATCCGCGGCCAGGTGGGCAGCATGCGGATCGGATTGAACGGCGACTACGCCCAGCTCGCTCCGGGCCCGGCGCTGGCCTTCCCGACCGCGGAGCAGCCCGGTGGGCAGGCGAGCGCGCTCACCCTGCAGCTCGAGAGCCCGCAGGACAGCCGGGTCAGCGTGACCTCGCTCAACAACCACCTGACCACGTTGCAGGGCGGCCAGGCGGTGCCGGTGGACCTCGAGCACTATCGCGTGAGCTGGGCGCGTCCGATGGGGAGCTGGGACTCGCAGTTCGTGGCCCAGTACACCAACGAGAGCAACTTCTATCGCAAGGGTTGGGTGAGCCCGCTGCAGGTCCCCGACGCCTCGCAGACGCTGCGCGTCGACGGCACCTTCGGAACGACGATTGGCGACGGGCTCGATCTCGAGACCGGGTTCCGCTATCGCCAGCACTCCGGCCAGTTCCTGCGCCGTGGACAGGTGTTCTCGCAGGATGCACCCGATCAGAGCGTCGACCTGTTCGGCCGCGGCAGCGCGCACCTGCGCCCGACGGTGGCGCTCGAGTACGGCCTGTACACGACGCTGCGCGACGGCTCGATCTCGCTGCTGCCGCGCGGCGGCCTGGTTCTCGAGCTGGGGCCGCAATGGCGCGCCTCGGCCTCCTTCAGCCGCCGCTTCACGCGCACCGCCGTCGACGCGCCGCAGCCGATTCCCTTCGTGCCGGTCTTCTTCGGTGATACCGAGACGAGCGAGCCGGTCGAGGCCTATGCCTATCGCGTCGAGTTGAAACGCAGCCTGGCCAACGAGGGCTCCTTCACGGTCAGCGCCCTCGATCGCAAGCTCGATCAGAGCCTGCGGCTGTACTTCAGCCAGGATTTCTTCGATCACCTGGAGAACCTCTACCTCGTTCCCGGCGATCACCTGCCCGAGGTCCAGGCCAGCATCTCGCGGCGGCTGGGCAAGAGCCTGCAGGCGAAATTCGAGTCGAGCTACGGCGAGGGCGGCGGCGGTCTGGTGGTGGCGACCAACCGGCGCACCTACGAGAACGAGGTGCGCTTCGTCAGCACCTCGCTCGACACCCGCATCGAGCCGACCAGCACCGGGATCTTCGTCGCCTTCCGGCGGATCGAGCAGAGCCTGAACCCGTTCGATTCGGGCGAGCGGACCGCCACCTCGGCCACCCAGATCGACACCCTGCAGCTGGCGGTGACCCAGGATCTCGGCATGCTCTTCCCGGTGGTCGGCGAGTGGGCACTGCAGCTCAACGTCGAGTTCAGCCGCGGCGACGTACCGACGCTGCTGGCCGTCAACAGCGACGAGCTTCACCGGCGGATCCTCGCCGGGCTCGCCCTGCGTTTCTAGACTTTCCACGGAAAGACCGAATCAGGTCCGGCGCCCTGCTGCAGGCAGGGGGTGATTCTGTTGGATTCAAGAGACTAGATTGCTCCAAGGAAACGAATCGCCCTGAGAGCAAGGCCTTGCAGGGCGGTAGTTTGCGGCGCATCCAAAAAACTGATCCATGGCACGGAAACTGCTAGACTGCGCGATAGAGTTTCTGTGGCGTCCATGGGTTCCCGTCGCCTTCCGGCTCTCCTCCTCGGCCTCCTTCTCGCGGCAATCGTTGCCGGCATCGGCGGACTGAGCTTCGAGCGCAAGATCCAGAGCTTCCAGCCGCTCGGTTTCGAGCTCGCCGGCAAGCCCGGATCCTGGACGGTCCGCGCGGTCGACAGCCCGGCGACCGGGTTGCGGCCCGGCGATCGCCTGGTGCTCCTCGACGGCTCCGAGGTCCAGGGTGACGCCGCCGAATGGGCGGCCCGCCTGCGCGCCCACGGCCAGTCCTCGCTGGTCGTCCTGCGCGAGGAGAGGTTGACCCAGGTCAGTTATCTGCGGCCCCCCCTGCGCATCGACTGGGCGTACCTGATCCTGGCTCTGATCGCCGGCGCCTATTTGCTGATCGGGCTCTACACGCTGCGCCGGGAAGCCCAGACGCGGCCGGCGCGCCTGTTCTTCCTCTGGTGCCTGGCCTCGGCAGCGATCTACCTGATCTCGCCGGTCGCCTATGCCGATCGCTGGGACCGCGCGATGTACCTGACCGAGGAGATCGCGCGCCTGCTGCTGCCGCCGTTGACGCTGCACCTGTTCCTGGTCTTTCCGCGGCCGCTTGCCGGCTTCGGCAAGCGACTGGCGCCGTTCCTCTATCTGCCGGCGGCGGCGCTCCTGGCACTGCAGGCGGATCTCGTCTTCGCGGGCGGGCGCTGGATCTTCGGGGCGGTGACGCCGGGGCGGGTGCGGGCCCTGGACCGCATCGAGATCCTCCATCTGGCGCTGTACGCCGCGGCGGCGATCGTCACGCTCCTGCTGCGCCTGCGCCGCCACCGCGAGTGGGAGGAGCGGCGCCAGGTGCAGTGGGTGGCGGCGGGCTTCGCCGCCGGGTATTCGCCTTTCCTGCTGCTGTACGCGGCGCCCTTCGCGCTCAAGCTGACCCCGCCGCCGACGATCACCGTCCTCGCGGTCGGGCCCCTCGCCCTGGTGCCGCTCGCCTTCGCCTGGGCCATCCTGCGCTACAAGCTGTGGGACATCGGGGTGATCGTGCGCGACGTCGCGACCTACACGGTCACCCTGCTGCTCGGCGCGATTGGCTTCTCGCTCCTCAGCCTGGGGATCGAGCGCGGCCTGCCGGCCGAGATGGCGGCGACGCGCAGCGCCCTGTCCTTCGTCTCCGGACTGGTCATGGCGGCGCTGCTGGTGCCGACCAAGCGCGGCGTCGAGAGCGCCCTCGAGCGGCTGCAGTACCGGGGCAGCTTCAGCAAGCGGCGCGCGCTCGCCGACCTCGGCCGCGAGCTGCTCCACGACCGCGACCTCGAGCGCCTGTGCGCCGTGCTGCTCGCCGGCATCCGCGAGGGGCTCGAGATCGGCCGGGTGAACCTGCTGCTGGCGCGCGGCGGACGACTGCTGCCGGTGCGTGGCGAGACGGCGCTGCTCGGCGGCTTCGCCCCCGACGCGCTCGGCGACGAGTTCTGGCAGCGCGACGCCGAGCCGCTGGTGGCGGTCGGTCTGCCCGGCCCGGCCGGCGCCGCCGAGCGCATCCTCTTCGCCGCCGGCTATCGCTACGCGCTGCCGCTCCAGGTGCGCGACAGCCGGGTGGGTGCCCTGCTGCTCGGCTACGCGGCGGACGACGAGCCGCTGTCGAGCGACGATCTCGAGCTGCTGCGCAGCCTGCTCAACCAGGCGGCCTTGGCGATCGAGAACGCGCAGCTCGTCGACCAGCTGCACCGCCAGCTCGAGGAGCTGGTGCGTCTCGAGCGCCACAGCGAGGGCATCATCGAGTCTTCGCCGGCCGGCATCGCGGTGCTCGACGAGGACGACCGCGTGGTTTCCGCCAACCTGGCGCTCGCCGCGCTCGGCGGCCTCGAGCGCGCCGCCGCGCTCGGACGCCGGGTGACCGAGCTGCTGCCGCTCGGGACGCTCCCCGAGGCCGGCGCGGTCGGCGAGCGCGCCTTCACCGACAGCGACGGGCGAGAACGCCACCTGCAAATCTCCGTGGCGCCGCTCGGCAGCGGCGCCACCGGCGCCCAGCGCGTCCTCGTCGTGCAGGACACCTCCGAGCGGGTGGCGATGGAGCGGGCGCTCGAGGAGAAGGACCGGCTGGCCTCCCTCGGCATGCTCGCCGCCGGCGTGGCGCACGAGGTCAACACTCCGATCACCGGCATCTCGAGCTACGCCCAGATGCTGCTCGCCGAAACCGCCACCAGCGACCCGCGCTACGAGCTGCTGAAGAAGGTCGAGCGCCAGACCTTCCGCGCCGCCCGCATCGTGAACAGCCTGCTCTCCTTCGCCCGCAAGCGCGAGCACGAGGCGGAGCCGCTCGACCTCGCCGCCCTGCTCGGCGAATGCGCCGAGCTGCTGCGCGAACGCATGAGCAAGCGCGACGTCCGCCTTGAATGGACGCCGCCGCGCGAGGACTGCACCGTGGTGGGCAACGATGGCGAGCTGCAGCAGGTGTTCACCAACCTGATGCTGAACGCGATCGACGCCATGGCCGAGCGCGGCACCGGCGGCACGCTCACCCTGCGGATGGGTGCCACCGGCGAGCGGGTCTGCGTCGCGGTCGAGGACGACGGCCCGGGCATTCCCCCGGAGCTCGCCGAAAAGGTCTTCCAGCCGTTCTTCACCACCAAGCTGGGGCGGGGCGGCACCGGGCTCGGCCTCGCCATCTCCTACGACCTGGTGCGCCGGCACGGCGGCGAGCTCAAGCTCGACAACCGCCCGGGCGGGGGCTGCCGCTTCCTGATCGAGCTGCCGCACGCCGCCCGTCGCGGGGCGCCGGGAGCGGCATGAATCTGCTGATCGTCGATGACGAGGAGGTCCTGCAGGACGTCCTCTCCGCGCTGGCCCGCAAGGAAGGCTACACGCCGATCGTAGCGCGCTCGGGCGAGGAGGCACTGCTGGTCGCCGAGCGCGAGGAGATCGACCTCGTGCTGCTCGACCTCATGCTGCCCGGAATGTCCGGCCTCGAGGTACTGCGTCAGCTGCGCCAGCGCGACCCCGACCAGGTGGTGGTGGTGATCACCGCCTACTCCTCCATCGAGGGCGCCATCGAGGCGATGCGCGAGGGCGCATTCCACTACATCCCCAAGCCGTTCAAGAACGAGGAGGTGCTGCTCACCATCCGCAAGGGGCTGGAGCAGCGCCGGCTGCGCGCCGAGAACCGCGAGCTCCGCGAGCAGCTCCACAAGCGCTTCGGCTTCGACCAGATCATCGGCAAGAGCCGGCCGATGCAGCAGGTCTTCGACCTCATCCGTCTGGCGGCGCCGGCGAAGAGCAACATCCTGATCCTCGGCGAGAGCGGCACCGGCAAGGAGCTGGTGGCCAAGGCCATCCACCACCACTCGCGCCGGGCCGCCGGGCCGTTCGTGATCGTGAACTCCGGGTCGATGCCGCCGGACCTGCTGGAGAGCAACCTGTTCGGCCACGTAAAAGGCGCTTTCACCGGCGCGATCTCGAACAAGAAGGGACTGTTCGAGCTCGCCGACTCCGGCTCGGTCTTCTTCGACGAGATCGGCAACATCCCGATGGAGACCCAGGCCAAGCTCCTGCGGGTGATCCAGGAGCGCGAGTTCATGCGCCTGGGCGGTGTCGAAACGATCAAGGTCGACGTGCGCATCATCGCCGCCACCAACGCCGACCTCGAGGCGACGGTCAGGCAGGGCAGCTTCCGCGAGGACCTCTACTACCGTCTGAACGTCATCACGATCCAGCTGCCGCCGCTGCGCAAGCGGACCGAGGACATCCCGCTCCTCGCCCGCCACTTCCTGGCGACGTACGCCGCCGAGAACGAGAAGCCGCTGCGCGAGATCTCGCCGGCGGCGATGGAGCTGCTGATCGACTATCCCTGGCCGGGCAACGTGCGCGAGCTCGAGAACGCGATCGAGCGCGGGGTGGTGCTATCGAGCGGCGAGGTGCTCGACGTCGATCTGCTACCCGCGCCGCTGCGCCAGCCGAGCGCGGCCAGCGCGGCACCGGCCGCCCTGCCCGCCAATGGCGTCGCCTTCAAGGACGCGATCGCCGCCTACGAGCGCCAGCTGATCGTCAAGGCCCTGCAAGCGGCGAACGGCGTGCAGAAGCACGCCGCCGAGCTGCTGCAAGTCAAGCCCACGACCCTGCACGAGATGATGAAGCGCCTGCAGATCTCGGCTGAGGGCGTGCAGCAGTGAGTGCGGCCGAACGAACGCTATACAATCGAGCGGTGCGCGGGGCCCACGCCCCGCTCGTGTCGCCGTCGATGTCGATCTTCCGTCTGCTGCAGATCAGCCTGGCGCTGGCCCTGCTCGCCGCGCTGCCGGTCACCGCCGCGCCCCCGTCGCTGCTCGCGCCGACCAGCGACGGCGCCACGCTCGAGCTGCCGGCGCTCGACCCCGCGGTGCCCAGCCCGGCCGCCTTCCTCGGCCGCCCGATCGGCGCCGAGTTCACCCACCACGACCGCATCCTCGCCTACCTCGGAGCGCTCGCCGCGGCGAGCGACCGGGTGCGTCTGGTCGACTACGGCACGACCTACGAGGGCCGTCCGCTGCGCCTGGTGTTCATCAGCAGCCCGCGCAACCTGCAGCACCTGGAGGAGATCCGCGCCGCCCACCTGCGCCTCGCCGACCCCGCCCGCCTCGGCGACGGCGAGCGCGAGCGGCTGCTGCAGACGACGCCGCCGATCGCCTGGCTGGCGTACGGCGTGCACGGCAACGAGACCTCCTCGCCGGAAGCGGCGATGATCGTCGCCTACACGCTGGCCGCGGCGACCGGCCCGGCTGCAGCGGTGCTCGACGACCTGGTCGTGGTCATCGACCCGCTGGTCAATCCGGACGGCCACGAGCGCTACACCAGCTTCTTCGAGAGCCGGGTCGGCCGCGACCCCGACGCCGACCCGCAGTCGGCCGAGCACCTCGAGCCCTGGCCGGGGGGCCGTGAGAACCACTACCTGATCGACCTCAACCGCGACTGGGCATGGGCGACGCAGCGCGAGACGCGCGCCCGCCTCGCGGTGCTGCGCGCCTGGGAGCCGCAGGTCTACGTGGACTTTCACGAGATGGGCCACCGGCCGCCGACCTACTTCTTCCCGCCGCCTTCCGAGCCGGTTCTGCCGCGGCTCGATCACCGCCAGCTCGCCTGGATCCAGGCTTTCGGCCGCGCCAATGCCGCCGCTCTCGACCGCCACGGCTGGATGTACTTCACGCGCGAGACCTACGACCTCTTCTACCCCGGTTACGGCGACACCTATCCCGGGCTGCGCGGCATCGTCGGGATGACGTACGAGGTGTCGGGTGGCGGCTCGGCCGGCTTGGCGGTGCGCACCGCCGCCGGCGTCTTCCGCCTGGCCGACCGCGTCGCCCGCCACGTGACCACCTCGCTCGCCACCGTGGCCACGGCCGATGCGAATCGCCGCGCCCTGCTCGCCGACGGCGTCGCGACTGAGGAGGCCGCGCAGTCGGCGCCACCGCGCAGCTATCTGTGGAGCGCCGGCCAGCAGGAGGCGCGCAGCCTCGCCGATCTGCTGTTGCGCCATGGCGTGCGCGTCGAACGCCTGGCCAAGTCGGCCGAGATCAAGCTGCGGCCGCTCGCCGGCGGCGACGAGACCAAGCGCGAGCTGCCCGCCGGCACGTACGCGGTCTCCACGGCCCAGCCGCTGGGCAACCTGGTTCGGGCCCTGCTCGACCAGGACGCGGCGATGCCCGACGCCTACCTGCGCGAGCAGCGCCAGCGCGTCGAGGACAACCGCAACGCGCAGTTCTACGACATCACCGCCTGGTCGTTGCCGCTGGCCTACAACCTCGAGGTCTCGACCTCCGACCAGACGCTTTCCGACCTGGTGCCCGCGACCGACGATCCCGGCACCGTCTCGGGCAGCGGTGAGGCCGGGTTCCTGGTCGCGCCGCAGGGCCTGGCGAGCTACCGGCTGGCGGCTCAGCTCCTGCGGCGGGGCGGCGCCCTGCGCCTCGCCACCCAGCCGGTGCGGGCCGGCGGCCGCGACTATCCTGCCGGCACGCTCTTCCTGCCACGGGTCGGCAACGCCGACGATCTGCCGACCTGGATCGCCGAGGTCGCGGCGCAGAACGGCCTCGCCGTCGACCGGCTGGCGGCGCTGTACGCCGAGCGCGGCGTGCTGCTCGGCTCGCGCTCGGTGCTGGTCGTGCGGCCGCCGCGGGTGGCGCTGGTGCGCGGCGAGGGCGTCGACCCGACCTCGTTCGGCAGCCTCTGGCACCTGCTCGACCGCGAGGTCGAGCTGCCGCACACGGTGCTCGAGCTCGGCGATCTCGGGCGGGCGCGGCTCGATCGCTACGACGCGCTGGTGCTGCCGAGCGGGGCCTACGACGAGCGGATCGGCGAGAAGACGGTGACGGCGATCGACCAGTGGGTCAAGGCGGGCGGCGTGCTGGTTGTCGTCGGCGACGCCGCCGCCTGGGCGATCAAGCGCGGCTTCACCGTGCTGCACGCCTGGGAGCCGCCCAAGCACGAGGAAGAAGCCGCGGCCGAGGAGACGGCAGGGCGAGCGCCGCCGACCGGCAACGTCGCCGACCGGACGCTGGAGGTTCCAGGCGCGATTCTCTCGACCGAGATGCGGCGCCACGTGCTGCTCACGGCTGGCGTCTCGACGCCGCCCGCCGTGCTGTTCACCGGTTCGTTGATCCTGATGCCGACCGGCGATCCGCAGATCGACCTGCTGACCGCCGCGCAGCGCTCGCCGGTCGAGGCCGGCTTCGTGTGGCCGGAGGCCAAGTCACGCCTCGAGGGAGCGCTTCTCCTCGCTCGCCAGGAGCGCGGCGCCGGGGCGGTCGTGACCTTCGCCCAGGATCCGGCGTTCCGCGACTTCTGGCGCGGCACCATGCCGCTGTTCCTCAACGCCGTGATGTACGAGCCCAGCCTGCACGGCGACGGGGACTGACGTCCCCCGCTAGCGGCGCTGCGCCGCCCGTACCGCCGCGTCGGCGTTGACCAGACCCCAGCCGTAGGTGGTGTTGTAGCCCCGGCCGCCCAGATGGATCGCGGTCTGCTCGAGGATCGAGGTCAGATCTGCCGCGCTGAGCGCGGGGTTGACGCCGAGCAGCAGCGCGGCGATCCCGGCGACGTGCGGCGTCGCCATCGAGGTACCGCTCTCCGTCGCCCAGGCGGTCAGCGCGTTGACCAGCGTGACGGGGCGTCCCTTGGCGCGCCGCAGCGCGGCGCCGATCTTGTCGGAGACGCCGACGACCGGAATCCAGTCGCGGCCGTCGGTGGTGTGCGCCGAGCTCAGCGTTCCCGAGAAGTCACCGACCTGATTGTTGTAGACGACCGCCGCGACTGCGCCGGCGTCCATCGCGTTCTGGGTCTTGACCGCGAACGTCTGGTCGCCGCGCCGGATGAGGGCGATCCTGCCCGCGACGGTCGCGGGAAACTCCCCGGGGCTGTTACCGCTGCCGCAGTCGACCAGCGGCTCGGTGATGCCGCCGGTGTTGCCGGCAAACTCCATCCCCAGAGCGGCGTACGTCGTCTTCACCAGCTTGACCGACGACTCGACGCCTTCCTCGCGCGGCACCGCCGACAGCACACCGACCCCCGGCGCCGAGACTCCCAGGCCCGCCCCGACATTCGAGAAGCTGGCATGACGGTTCAGGCTGTCCACGGCGCCGACCGCGAGGACGCCAGGGTAGCCGGCCGGGAAGTCCATGCCCACCTTGCCCTCGTTGCCGGCCGCGGCAACGATCAAGGCGCCGTGCTGGATCATCTCGGCATAGAACGCCGCTTCGATGGAGCTCGAGCGGGTACCGCCAAGGCTCAGGCTGACCACCTTGCAGCCCCGCACCTCGACCAGATGCCGCACCCCGTCCATCACGTCGCTCGCCTGGCCCTGGCCGTCGTTGCCGAGCACCCGCGCGACGTAGAGGCCGGCGCCGTAGGCCACGCCTCGCACCCCGACGCCGTTGAGCGCCGCGATGGCGGTGCCGGCAACATGCGTGCCGTGGATGGCGCTCGGCCCGGGATGCGGCCCGATGTCGGGGTTGTCGTCGTGATCCACCTCGTCGACGCCGCCGCGGAAGGCCGGGGCGATGTCGGGGTGCCCGGCGTCGATCCCGGTGTCGGCCACGCAGACCGTCGCACCCTGGCCGACGATGCCGCGCTTCTGGACCAGGATCGCCCGGGTCGAGACCAGGCCGTACAGTCCGTTCGTCCGGCTGGGCTGGAGCTCGGCTCCGTCGAGCGAGCCCAGCGCATAGCGCACCGGATCCTCCTCGACCGCGACTACTCCGGGAGAGCGCCGCAGCTCTTCCAGACGCTGGCGCGGGACCTCTAGGGCCAGCGCCCCGACCTCCGGGAACTCGTGGCGGACACGCATCTCGCCGGCAACGAGCGGTCGCTCCCCGGCGCCCGGGAGGTGGCCGGCGAAGCGGACGAGAACCCGCACGGTGTCCGCGTCAGCGGCCAGCCCGGGCTGGGCGAAGGCGACCAGAATCCCCAACAGCAGCCAGGCCGCCGCGCGGCCGCTACGCGAACCGAATCTCACGCCTCGATGCATGCAGTCCTCCCTCAGCCGGAATCGTTACGTCGTAAAAGCATAGCAGAGCGCCGTGGAGACACCTTGCCAAGGCATCGGAGGTTGGCTAGGATTGGAATTTCTGAAGGGCGCCCGGCGTTTGGACGGCCGGGCATCAGGAAGCACCCATAGCCCCCGGAAGGAAAGGCCGCCGTGAAAGAGAACATCCATCCCGAGCTCCACCTGGTGACCGCGATCTGCGCCTGCGGGAACACCTTCCAGACCCACTCCACGAAGAACGAGCTGCGCCTCGAGATCTGCTCGGAGTGCCACCCGTACTTCACCGGCAAGCAGAAGCTGATGGACTCGGCCGGCCGCATCGAGCGCTTCCAGAAGCGCTACCAGAAGCAGGCCTAGCGACGCGCGTTCCGGAAGGCCGTCTTCTGCCTTCCGCTCACGGCCACCTCTCGATCATGGGGTGGCCGTTCGATTTTCCAGAGCCAGCGTCGCCAGCGAGGATTCCACGATGAGCGCCAGTCCCGCCAACCCAGACCTCCCGAACGCCGAGATCCTGGTCGGTGGCCAAGCCCTGCTCGAGGGCGTGATGATGCGCACCCCAGGGGGCTACGGGGTCGCGGTGCGCCGTCCCGACGGCAGCCTGGCGCTCGAGCGCGGCACCGTGATTCCGCTCGGCCGCCGCTTTCCGGCCCTGAAGCTGCCGCTGCTGCGCGGCGTCGCGGTGCTCGGGCAGTCCCTCGCGATCGGTCTGCGGGCGCTCAATTTCTCGGCCGCCGTGCTGACCGAGGAGCCCGCCGCGCCGGCGGCCGCGCCGCAGTCGGCCGCGCCGCAGCCGCGCCGCGGCGCGGGGTGGCTGGGAGCCCTGTCGACCACGCTCGCGATCGCGCTCGGCCTCGGCATCTTCCTCTTCCTGCCACTGTGGCTGACCGAGCTCGCCGAGGCGCACGGGCTGGGCCCGATGTCGAGCCTCGTCTTCAACCTCTGCGAGGGCACTCTGCGGGCGGTGTTCTTCCTCGCCTACCTGCTGCTGATCGCCCGGCTGCCGGACATCCATCGCGTGTTCATGTACCACGGCGCCGAGCACAAGGTGGTCTTCGCGCAGGAGGCGGGCGGGCCGCTCACCGTCGAGGGCGCGCGGCGCCAGAGCCGCCTGCACCCGCGCTGCGGCACCAGCTTCCTGCTCTTCGTCCTGCTGCTGTCGATCTTCGTCTTCGCGCTGGTGCCGCGCAGCCTGCCGCTGCCGGCCAAGTTCGCCGGCCGCCTGCTGCTGCTGCCGGTCCTCGCTGGCCTGTCGTACGAGATCCTGCGCTGGACCGCGAGGCGGGCGCGCTCGCCGCTCTTCCGGGTGCTGGTGTGGCCGGGGCTCCAGCTGCAGCGCATCACCACCCAGGAGCCGAGCGACGACATGCTCGAGGTGGCGATCGCCGCGCTCCAGGAGTCCTGGAGCGCCGAGCGCGATGCCGCGGCCCCGGCACTCGCGCCGGCCGCGGCCGCGGGGTGACGCCATGTTCGACAAGCTGGCGGAGCTCGAGAAGCTCCACGACGAGATCACCCACAAGCTGACGACGCCCGAGGTCCTGGGCGACCCCAAGGCCTATCGCGAGAACTCGAAGAAGCTCGCCGAGATCGCCCCCGCGGTCGCCAAGTACCGCGAGTGGAGGAACGCCTCGCAGGAGCTGCGCGACGCCGAGGAGATGCTCGCCTCGACCGACAAGGGCGACGAGCTGTACGCCATGGCCGCCGAGGAGAAGCAGCGCCTCACAACCCGCCTCGGCGAGCTCGAGGAGGAGCTGCGCAAGGAGCTCACTCCCAAGGACCCCAACGACGCCCGCAACGTGGTGCTCGAGATCCGCGCCGGCACCGGTGGCGACGAGGCGACGCTGTTCGCCGCCGAGCTGTTCCGCATGTACAGCCGCTACGCCGAGCAGCACGGCTGGCGGATCGAGGTGATCGACCTGTCGGAATCCGAGGTCGGCGGCATCAAGGAGGTCTCGGCGATCGTCGAGGGCCGCGGCGCGTACAGCAAGCTCAAGTACGAGGGCGGCGTCCACCGCGTGCAGCGCGTCCCCGCCACCGAGGCATCGGGGCGCATCCACACCTCGGCAGTCACCGTGGCGGTGCTGCCCGAGGCCGAGGACGTCGAGGTCGCGGTCGACGAGAGAGACATCCGCGTCGACCGCTTCTGCGCCTCCGGGCCTGGCGGCCAGGGCGTCAACACCACGTACTCCGCGGTGCGCCTGACCCACATCCCGACCGGCATCGTCGTGCAGTGCCAGGACGAGCGCAGCCAGATCAAGAACAAGGCCAAGGCGCTGCGCGTGCTGAAGTCCCGCCTGCTCGAGGCGGAGCGCGAGAAGGCCGAAGCGGCGATGTCCGCCGAGCGCCGGCGCATGGTCGGCTCCGGCGACCGCTCGGAGAAGATCCGCACCTACAACTTCCCGCAGAACCGGGTCACCGATCACCGCATCGGGCTCACCATCCACCAGCTGCCCGACGTCCTCGAGGGTCACCTCGAGCCGCTGATCGAGCCGCTGGTCGCGCACTTCGCCGCCGCCCGCCTGCAGCAAGCGACGGCCGCCGCGATCTGAGCCCGGCGGCGGCTCCGCCGCGGGCAGCGTTCCGCTAGGATGGAGCCAAGCGGCGTCGCGCCCACGGCGCCGCCCCGGACGCGATGAATCAGCCCCCCCTCGCTTCGTCGAGCCTGCGCTCGCCGGCCGCGGTGGTGCATTTCTGGTGGCCACTCGGCCAGGACCGCACCGCCCTCGTCGAATCCCTGCTCGCGAGCCTCGCCGCCCGGCCCGGCGTCCTGGCGCTGGGGGAGCGCTCGCTCGCCGTCACCCCGGTCGCCGGCAGCTACGACGTCAGCGACGTCGCGGCGGGGCTGGCGCGTCACGTTCTGCGCGAGATCGGTGGCGGCTGCCGGGCGCTGATCTGCCCCGGGTGGCTCGAGCAGGCCGGCGGCACCCCGCGGGTCGACGACCAGCTGCACAGCGACCTCGCGCGCCGGCCGCCCGAGCTCCTCGCCAACACGATCTACCTCACCAGCCACGCGGCCCACGACCTCGAAGGACGCTGGCGCTTGCTGCCGCGCGGCGTCTACGAGGCCCCCTCGGGGGCGCGTATCCCGCTGCTGCGGCTCGGACGGCGCCGGCCGCTGCCGGAGCCGCGACGCAACCCGCACCCGCTCGGACGCAGCCTCAAGCCCATCCCGCGCCCGCGCACCCTGACCGCTTTGCAGGCCGCCTGGGAGGAGCCCGTGCTGATCGTCAGCGGCGCCCTCGGAGTGGGCAAGTCGCAGCTCGTCTGGGAAGCCCTCGAGGGCCGCCGCGAGCTGCGTCTGTGGGGAGCCGCGAGCGGCGAGCGGAGCTTCGCACCCGACTCGCTCGCCGAGCAGTGGCTGAGCCAGCTCCGCATGCCGCCCGGCGAGAACCGCGACGGGCGCTTTCCCCACGCTCCACCCGACGCCGAGCGCTCCGCCGTCGACACGGCCCGGGTCGTCGCCGCCGGCTGCCACCCTGCCGCGACGCGCGCCGGTCACCCGGTCCGCCTCATCGTCGACGACTGGGAGCGCGCCGCGCCAGCCGAACGCGCCCTCGTCGTCGCGCTGCTGCGCGCGCCGGGCCTCGGCACCGACTTCCGCCTGACCCTCGTCGCCCGCAACGGATTCAGCTTGCCGGCGGCGGCGCACGACTCTCGGGAGGTGGCGGTGCCGCCGTTCGATCCCGACGAGATGGGGCTGCTCGGCGAGCGGCTGACCTCCGGGTTGTCGCTGCCAAAGCCGGTGCTGGAGCGGTTGCTCACGGCCTGCGCCGGAGTCCCGTTCGCGCTCGAGGAGGGCCTGCACGGCTATGCCCGGGCGCAGTTCCTGCGCCAGGTCTACGGCAGCTTCTTCTTCGGCGCCGATCCCTCCGCCGGCTACACGCCTTCGCCGCGCTGGATCCGGCACGTCGAAGCCGAGGCCCTGCGCCTCGGCGAGCCCGCCCCGCTGCGCGCCCTGGCGCTCGCCGAGCCGCCGGTTCCCGCCGCGACCCTGCGCCTGGCGGCCCGCCAGCTCGGCGCCGCGCCCAGCGCCGACTGGACGCGGCCCTATCTCGAGGCGCAATGGTTGCGCGCGGTCGAGGGGCCCTGGGGAACCGGCCTCGAGTTCACCTGCCCGGCGGTGGGAGCGGCGCTCGAGAAGACGCTGCTGCCAGAAGGCCAGGTCGAGCTCAAACGCACCATGGGCGAGCTCCTCGCCGGCCTCGCGGCGGGCGGCCCGGCGAGCTGGCAGGCGTACCGCTTGCTGTCCGGGTCACGCGAGGCTCTTCCCTGCCTGCTCCAGGCGGTGCACTCCAAGCCCCCGGGCGCTCCCAGCGAACAGCTCCTCGACGCCCTCGTCGCCGAGCTCGGACGCCTGAGCGGCGGGCCGCAGGAGATCCCGCGGCTCGAGGTGCTCTGGGCGCTCCTCCCACTCGCCCACAAGGCGGGCGTGCTCCGCTTGTTCCGCCGCGACCTCGACGAAGCGATCGCGCTCGCCGCGGCGCACTCGGACCGCGTCCTCGCGCTGCGCGCGCTCAAGGCCGAAGTGGCCGAGACCGAGGGCCATCTGCGCGCCGCGGAATTCGACCTGCGCGGCGCGCTGAAGACCGCCATCGCCCGCGAGAGCGACGAGGACCGCAAGGCCCTGCTGTCGATCCGCTACGGTCGCGTGCTGCTGCGCGAGGAGCGTTACGAGGAAGCCCGCCGTCTGTTCGCCGCGATTCTGCCGGTCTTCGAGCGCGCTGGCCGCCAGTTCCTCGTCTCGAGCTGTCACTTCTACCTCGGCAACATCGCGCTCAACCAGCACCAGCTCGAGCAGGCGCAGGAGCATCACGACCAGGCGCTCCGGATCCGCCGAGCGCGCAACGTCCCGCAGGCTATCGCCGCGTCGCTCTCGGCGCTCAGCTCGGTGGCACTGCTCGGCGGCGACTACCCGCGCGCGCTGGCGCTGGCCGAGGAATCCCGCGCCACCGCCGGCGGCGGCTCCGACGCTTCCTACGCCCTGCTCGCCGCCGGCCGCGCGCTCGATCGCATGGGCGACTTCGCCGCCGCCGCGCCGCTGTTGCGCGAAGCGCTGCGCGGGCGTCGGGGCGGCGCCGATCCGGTCGGAGAGGCGGTCGCCCGCCTGGCGGCGGCGGAGAACCTGCTCAATCTCGAGCAACCGGAAGCCGCCGAGGGCGAGCTGATCCAGGCCCACTACCGGCTCAGCCTGAACCGTTCATCGCGGGTGCTCGGCGACGCCGAGCAGCTACTCGGACGGGTGTTCCTGCTGCGCAGCAATCCACGGGAAGCCCGCCAGCGGCTGGCGACGGCGCTGGAGATCCACCGCAGCCGGGAGGATCCGGTCGGAGCGGCGTTCGATCTCGCCTGGGGCCTGGAAGCTGCCATCCTGCTGCGCGACGACGACGCCGCCCAGCGGCTGACCCGCGAGTTGCGCGAGGCGGTGAGCACGATCCCGTATCCCGAGCGCGGCGAGATCCTCGATCTGCGACTGTTTCGAGCCCACCAGTGGCTGCGCGGGCGCGGCCGCTCCGAGGGTGACCCGCGGCCCTACCTCGAGCGCGGCTACACGCATCTGCTGCGCAAGACCGCGGCGCTGCGCCCCGAGGAGCGCAACCGGTTCCTCCTCCAGGTGCCGACCAATCGCGAGCTGATGGAGGCAGCCACCCTGCACGGGCTGGCGCTCCCGCGCTGATGCCGCGCGGCGCCGACCTGCTCGCCGACGCGCGCCGCCGACTGGCGGCGGCGCCCTTCGCGCCCAGCCCGCGCGAGGCAATGCTGCTGCTCGCCGTCGCATCGGGACGGTCCGAGGCGCAGGTGCTGGCGCGCACCGACGAGGAGGTGCCTCCCGGCGCCGCGGCCCGCTTCGCGGAGCTCCTGGAACGCCGCCTGCGCGGCGAGCCGTACGCCTATCTGGTCGGCGAACGCGAGTTCTACGGCCGGCCGTTCTTCGTCGACCGCCGGGTCCTGATCCCGCGCCCGGAGACCGAGCATTCGGTCGAAGCCGTTTTGGCGCTGCCGCTCCCCGCCGCGCCACGCCTGCTCGACATCGGCACCGGCTCGGGGGCCCTGGCGGTGACGCTCGCGCTCGAGAGGCCGCGCGCCTGGGTCGCCGCAACCGACCTGTCGCCCGCCGCTCTGGCGGTCGCGGCGCGCAATCGCAACCGCCACGCCGCCCGCGTCGCGTTCGTCGCCGGCAACCTCGCGGCAGGCCTGAGCCTTGCAGGGTTCGACGTCGTGGTGAGCAATCCCCCCTACATCGCCCGACACGACGCCGCGGCCCTCTCCCCCGAAGTGCGCGACTACGAGCCGGCGACGGCGCTCTTCGCCGAGGGCAATGGCGATACGATTCTGCGTCAGCTGCTGGCGCTGGGCGCCGCGGGCCTGCGTCCTGGAGCTTTCCTGGTGCTCGAGATCGGCCTCGGCCAGCTCGAGCCGCTGGCGCGCGATCTGCCGCGCGCCCTGCGCCTGCGCGAAGCGCGGTCCGACTACGCCGGGATCCCGCGCGTGCTGGTGGTCGAGAAGACGAACGATGGATAGCTTCCGCATCCTGGGTCCCAATCGCCTCGCCGGGCGGGTGCGCGCCAGCGGCGCCAAGAACGCCGCGCTGCCCGCCCTCGCCGCCACCCTGCTCACCGACCGTCCGGTGCTCCTCGTCGGCCTGCCGCGGGTGCGCGACATCTGCACCATGGGCCAGCTTCTCGCCCATCTCGGGGTGGGCAGCGAACAGCGCGGCGAGGCGCTGCTCCTGCAGCCCAACCACGCCGCGCGGCCGGACGATGCGCCGTACGAGCTGGTGAAGACGATGCGCGCCAGCGTGCTGGTCCTCGGACCGCTCCTGGCACGACGCGGCCACGCCCGGGTGTCGCTGCCCGGCGGCTGCGCGATCGGCGTGCGGCCGATCGACCAGCACCTTGCCGGGCTCGAGGCGCTCGGCGCCCAAGTCGAGCTCGAGCACGGCTATGTGAACGCCACCGCGGCGCAGCTGCACGGCGCCCGCTTCCGCTTCCACGCGCCCACCGTCACCGGTACCGAGAACCTGATGATGGCGGCGAGCCTCGCCCACGGCACCACCCGGCTCGAAAACTGCGCCCGCGAGCCCGAGATCGAGGACCTCGCGGCGCTGCTTTCCGCAATGGGCGCCCGCATCGACGGGGCAGGCAGCGAAACGATCGAGATCGAGGGAGTGCCGACGCTCGGCGGGGCCGAGCACCAGGTGATCCCCGACCGCATCGAGGGCGGCACCTATCTCGTCGGAGCGGCGCTGACCGGCGGCGACGTGACCCTGGCCGGCGCCCGGCCCGCGCACCTCGCGCCGCTGCTCGAAAAGCTCGCCACCTGCGGCGCCACGGTCGAGGTTGCACCGGATGCGATCCGGGTCCGGCGCGACGGCGAGCTGCGCCCGGCCGACGTGGCGACCGCGCCGCATCCCGGCTTCCCCACCGACCTACAGGCGCAGTTCATGGCGCTGATGACCCAGGCGCGCGGCATCTCGAGCCTGGTCGAGACGGTGTTCGAGAACCGCTACCAGCACGTTCCGGAGCTCAACCGCATGGGCGCCGACATCCGCCTCGCGGGCGGCGCGGCGGTCGTCCATGGCCCGACCCCGCTCTCCGGCGCCGCGGTGATGGCCACCGACCTGCGCGCCTCGGCCTGCCTGGTGCTCGCCGGACTGGCGGCGACCGGCGAGACGCGGGTCGATCGCATCTACCACCTCGACCGCGGCTACGAGGCGATGGAGAGCAAGCTCGTGGCGCTCGGTGCGCGCGTCGAGCGGCTGCGCGGCGAGCCGGCCACCGTCACCTCGGGAGAGACGACCGCATGACCGACTGCATCTTCTGCCGCATCGCGAAGGGCGAGATCCCGGCCGCGATCGTGCGCCAGGACGCCGACACCGTCGCCTTCCGGGATCTCAATCCCCAGGCTCCGACCCACGTCCTGATCATCCCGCGGCGGCACCTCGCGACCCTGCTCGACGCCGGTCCCGAGGACGGACCACTGCTCGCCAAGCTGACCCAGGCGGCGGCCGAGGTCGCCCGCGACCTCGGCCTCGCCGACGACGGCTTCCGTCTGGTAATCAACACCCGCGAGAGCGCCGGCCAGTCGGTCTTCCATCTGCACGTGCACCTGCTCGGCGGCCGGCGCATGCGCTGGCCGCCGGGATGATCCGGCGCGCCGCGCTGGGCGGACTGCTCGCGGCGGTCCTCGGCACGCCCACGGCGGCGGCCGGCGGCGAGGACCTACGCCTGCGCCTCGTCCGACTCGAGCTCGCCGGCCAGGCGACCGTGGAGCTGCGTCTGGTCGATCAGACACTGCGCGAGGACGAGGCGGGCGCCCGCGGGCTGGGTCTCGACTACCTGCGGGCGGCTCTGCTCGACGCCGCCCGGCACGACGACGAAGCGGCACGCGCCTTCGCCACCGCTCTCGCCGGCGACCCCGAACTGGCGCGCTACGCCCGCCTGCGGCTCGCCGCCGTCAACGCCCGCCTCGGCCACCCCGAGGTCGCCGCCGGGCTGGTGGCGACGCTCCTCGGCCACGATCCGCCAGCGCCGCTCGTACGTCCGGCGATCGAGCTGCTCGGCGCCGCGATCGCCGGCGGCGGCGACTGCCGCGTGCTCAGCGGGATCGACGCCCGCGCGTTCGCAGCACCCGACCGCCGACGTCTCCAGCTCGCTCTCGCCGAGTGCGATCTGCGCGGCGGCGACGCCGAACGCGGCACCCGGCGGCTGGTCGATCTGCTGCGCGACCGCGACGACGACGACGTGGCGCTCGCGGCCGCCTCGCGGGTCGCAACCCTGCCGGCGCCGCAGGCCGACGGCAGCGTGGCGCTGCTCGTCGGCATGGCCTTCCA
This sequence comes from Acidobacteriota bacterium, assembly GCA_050258075.1. Taxonomy (GTDB): domain Bacteria; phylum Acidobacteriota; class Thermoanaerobaculia; order Multivoradales; family JAGPDF01; genus JBLMYC01. The sequence continues at coordinate 4,872 of JBLMYC010000130.1, read as the reverse complement.
TCACAACCGCGAGTTCGCACGCTCCTCGGCCTACCTCGAGCCCCAGCTCGAGCGCCTGGGGGCGCTCGGCCCGGGCTCGGTGCGGGAGTTCGAGGCCCGCTACGCGCTGGCCCGCAACTACTTCTGGACCGGTCAGTACCGCGCCGCGGCGCTCGCCTTCGCCGGCCTGGCGCAGATCAACGCCGAGGCCGCGGAGCGCGCCAAGGCGTTGTACCAGAGCGGTCGCTCGCTCGAGCTGCTCGGCGACTGGAACGCCGCCGCCGCGACCTTCGCGCGCGCCGTGGCCGCCGATCCGCAGGGCGACAACGCGCCCTACGCCCTGTTCGCCGCGCTGCGCATCGAGTGGCGCAGCGGTCACGAGGCCCAGGCCCTGGCATGGCTCGAGACGCTGGGTCGCGAGCGCCGCTGGCGCCAGATCGGCGCCCGGGCGCGGCTCTTCCTGGCCTGCTCGGACCTGGTGCGCGGTCGTGCCGATCGCGCTGCGCGCTGGCTCGACCTGGCGGCGATCGACGGCGCCGACGTCGACGAGGTCGCCTACTGGCGCGGCCGCCTCGAGGAGTTGCGCGGCCACCCCGCCGAGGCGGCGCGCGCTTACGCCGAGACCCTGGCGGCGCGACCGGACGGACTGCTCGCCCACGCCGCGCGGGCGCGCCTGCGGGTCGAGCCCCTGTCTTCGGCAGCCAAGCTGCTCGGCGCGCGGCTGGCACGCAGCACCCATCCGGACGATCTGCTCCAAGGATGGCTGCTGCTGGGCGACGACGCGACGCACGGTCGGGCGGCCCGCCAGGCGCTGAGCCGGGCGCTCGCCGCCGACCCGCGGTCGCGGCCTTTCCTGTTCCTCGCCGAGGTGCCGCCGGAGCGGTGGCCGCTGTGGCACGCCAACCTGCGCACGCCGGAGGAGCGGCTGCTGGCGCTCGGTCTCTGGCAGGAGGGCGGACCGGCGATGCTGCGCCACTTCCCGCTCTCCAGCCCCGACCTCGGCTTCACCGCCGCCCGCCTGCTGGCGAGCGCCGGCGAGACGCGACGCGCGCTCGACGTCGCGCTCGCTCTGCTGCATCGCGCGCCACGCGATCTGCCGCGCATGCTGCTGCCCGCCGAGTTCCGTCAGCTCCTGTATCCCTATCCGTACCGCAGCGCGATCGAGACCGAGGCCCGTCGCTGGCGGCTCGACCCTCACCTGCTGGCCGCGCTGCTGCGCGAGGAGAGCGGCTTCGACCCGCGCGCCCGCTCCACCGCCGCAGCCCACGGCCTGGCGCAGTTCGTGCTCCCCACGGCGCGCGAGCTCAGCGCGCAGATCGGCTACCCGCCGCCGAGCGTCGCCGACCTCGAGCGTCCCGCAGTGTCGATCGCCCTCGGCGCCGCCTACCTGGCTCAGCTCGAGCGCGGCCTGCACGGTGCCGCCGAGGCGGTGGCGGCCTACAACGCGGGCGAACCGCAGGCCGCCCTGTGGCGCACTTACTGTTTCGGGCGCGACACGGACGAGTACTACACCAAGGTCACCTTCCAGGAGACCCGCGGCTACCTGGCCGACGTGATGGCGAGCCGCGATCAGTACGACGAGCTGTACCTGCGCCAGCGCTGAGCGCCAACGCCGCGCGTCCTCGCGCGCCTGGCATCCCGCCCTTTTCTTGTGCCCGGCTCCCGGCTACACTCTGCGCAGAGTGACAGGCTCCGCCTGCCTCACCCCGCCAGCCCGCGACCCGCAGCCGAGGCGCGCTGGCATTCTCTGCGCCCCGACCCGTCGGCGCACCCCATCCAGCAGTCCTGTCTGGCCGCCGCTGCGCACGGTCCGAGGTGCGCTCGCCCCCGGCCGCTTCCATGTTCCTTGCTCGAGGAGGGATCCCGCATGACCCGCAAGCCGCGCTGGAGTCTCGCTCTGCTGTCCGTCGTCTTGCTCGCCCCCGAGGCCGCGGCCCGGGGCCAGGCGGCAGGGGACATGACGGTGAAGCGGCTGCTCGGAGACACCCTGCAGATCATGGTGCCCTCGACCTTCACGCAGATGAGCGAAGCCGGTCGGCTGAGGTACGAGCGCTCTCGCCGCCCGACGATCGCCTTCACCGACAAGTCGGGCGCCGTGTCGATCGCCATCACCCAGGTCGAGCAAGGGCAGCTCTCCGACGCCCAGGTCGAGACTGCGCACAAGAACATGATCGGCACACTGCGCGAGGCGTTCCCGTCCGCGCAGTGGCACCGCAACGACCGCCGGGAGATCAGCGGCGGGCACCCGGCGTTCCTGATGGATTTCGATGCCCCGACGACCCCCACGGCACCGGCGGCGCGCTACGTGATCCTGGGCAGCGCGCTGGGCGGCAAGCTGCTCACGATCACCTTGAAGTGCCCTCCGGAGCAGGCCGCGACCTGGCTGCCGGTCTGGGACACGCTGGTGCAGTCGGTGACTTACGTCGAGTAGCCCGGCTCAGGGCTTCGGCGACGGGAGGGGGCGGGCCGGGACCTCGAAGGCGACGGGCGGCAGCTCCTGGTGCACGCTCTCGAGGTTGTCGACCACGTCGGCCTGCTGACGTAGATCGGTCGTCCAGCGCCCGATCTCGTCGTTCAGCCGCTGCTCGCGCAGCACCTGACGGACCTGTTCGCGCACGTCGTCGATCGGCGGCAACGGCTGGCCACGCCGCTTCATCTCCGCAGCCAGCGTACTGTCGTAGTACGCGCGGATGTCCTCCTGGGTGACGAAGATGCGGGCCCCGAGCCGCTCCTCGACGTAGGTGAGCACCATCAACTGGCGCACCACGAGCTGCTTCAGGCTGTCGGTCGTCAGGCCGAGCTCGCGCAGTCGGTCGGCGAAGGCCTGATCGCTCGCGAAGCGAGCCCGGAAACCCTTCATCGTCTCTTCGACGGTGCGCGGCGAGATCTCGGTGAAGCCCAGCCGGTCGACCTCGTGGAAGCGCAGGCGCTCGGCGATCTCGAGGTCGAGCACCCGGCGGTACAGGGCGTGGTCGGTCTCGCCCGTCTGTCGCTGCACCACGCCGAGCCCGATCGCCCGTTGCACGTCGGAGAGCAGGATCGGATCGCCGTCGACGACCGCCAGGATGCGGTCGACCAGATGGCGGTCGCCGACGGGTACCGGCGTCGGCGCGGGCTTGGCGGGCGGGGCGGCAAAGGCCGCCGGCGCCAGCGTCGCCACAAGGAGCAGGAGGAGCGGAGCGCGGCGCGGCATGCAACTCGGCATGCTAGCATCGCACTCTGCATGGAAAAACCGCCCGCCGCGCTGCGCATCGGCCTGGCGCAGATCGATTGCCGCCTGGGCGACGTCGACGGTAACCTAGAGCGTCATCTGGGCTGGGTCGAGAAGGCACGCCAGGCGGGCGTCGAGTTGCTGCTCTTCCCGGAGCTGTCGCTCACCGGCTACCGTCTCCTCCACCTCACTCCGCGGGTGGCCATCCAGCCCCATCGCTCTGCGTTGCTGCAGCAGCTCGCCGCCGCCGCCGGCCCGATGGCGGTCATCCTCGGCCTGGTCGAGGAGGACGACAACGGGGTGCTCTACAACAGCGCCCTGCTGTTCGCCAACGGCGGCATCGCCTCGACCCATCGCAAGATCTACCTGCCGACTTACGGCATCTTCCAGGAGGGCCGTTTCTTCGGCGAAGGCAAGCGGCTCGAGCTCTCGACCGTGCACGGCGCGCGGCTCGGCATGATGATCTGCGAGGACCTCTGGCACGCCGAGGTGGCTCGCCGGCTGGCGCGCGGCGGGGCCAAGCTCCTGTGCGTGATCTCGGCGAGCCCCGGACGCATCGGCCCCGGCGAGCGCCCGGAGAGCCAGGAGGACTGGGAGGTGCTGACCCGCTCCGCCGCCCTGCTCGACACCTGCTGGGTCGTGTACTGCAACCGCGTCGGCTGGGAGGAAGGCTCGTTCTACACCGGCGGCAGCCACGTCGTCCGCCCCGGCGGCGAGGTCGCGGCGCGTGCGCCGTATCTCGACGAGCACCTGCTGGTGGTCGACATCGATCTGCGCGAGGTGGACCGGCTGCGCTGGAAGCTGCCGCTGCTACGCGCCGAGCACCCCGACATCGAGGGGCCCTGATGATCCGTCGCGAGGAGGTCGCCGCCCGCCTGGTGCTCGACGCGCCGCTCGCGACGCGCGCTCTGACCGGCTTCATCCGCGACGCGATCGACACGACCGCCTGCAGGGGCGTCGTCGTGGGCCTGTCGGGCGGCGTCGACTCGGCGCTCGCCGCGGCCCTGGCGGCGCGCGCCCTTGGGCGCGAGCGCGTGCACGCCTTCCTGCTGCCGTACCGGACCTCCGACCCGCGCTCCTCGGCCGACTCGGAGACGACCGCGAAGGCGCTCGGCATCGGCCTGCGGCGGATCGACATCTCGCCGCAGATCGACGCCTATTTCGAGCGCGAGGAGCCCGACGCCGACCGCGTGCGGCGCGGCAACAAGATGGCGCGCGAGCGCATGACCATCCTGTTCGACCAGGCGAAGAAGCTCGGCTGCCTGGTGCTCGGCACCTCCAACAAGACCGAGATCCTGCTCGGCTACTCGACCGTGTTCGGCGACAACGCGAGCTCGATCAACCCCAACGGCGACCTCTACAAGCAGCAGGTCTGGCAGCTCGCGGCGCACCTCGGGGTGCCGCAGGCGGTCGTCGAGAAGGCCCCATCGGCCGACCTCTGGCCGGGCCAGACCTCGGCCGGCGAGCTGGGCTTCGACTACCGCCTGGCCGACGAGATCCTGTACCTGATGTTCGACCAGGGTCTGGCGGCCGAGGAGATCGTCGCCCGCGGCTACCCCGCCGAGGTGGTGGAGAAGATCATCGCCCTCGAGCGCGCCAACCGGTTCAAGCGCCGGCTGATGCTGATCGCCCGCCTGTCGGGCTCGGCGGTCAACCTCGACCGCGAGATCCCGCGCGACTGA
>JBLMYC010000129.1:0-4679 GCA_050258075.1 Acidobacteriota bacterium | reverse complement strand
CCGCTCCGGCCGATCTCGACCTGGGGCCAGCGCCGCATCGAGGAAGCGGGCGACGAGGCGCCGGTCGAGTGGCTGCCGCGCGATGCGCGCTACAACGAAAAGCTGGCGACGCCGGACGTGTCGATCGCCGATCTGCTGGGCGACATCGACCCGATCAAGGCGGCGACCCGCAAGCTGACCTTCGCCGATCCCGAGGTCATCCACTTCGGCATCATCCCGCGCACCAACCGTGGCATCTTCGCGATCAACGAGCTGCCCGACCTCGCGCCGCGCATCCAGGTCGGCCTGCTGAACATCCTCGAGGAGCGCGACCTGCAGATCCGCGGCTTCCCGGTGCGCATTCCGCTCGACATCCTGCTCGTCTTCTCGGCCAACCCCGAGGACTACACCAATCGCGGCTCGATCATCACGCCGCTCAAGGACCGCATCTCGTCGCAGATCCTCACCCACTACCCGCCCGACGCGCGGGTGGCGGCGGCGATCACCCGCCAGGAGGCGTGGACCGAGCGCGACACGCCGGGGGTCGTCGTGCCCGACGACTTCCGGACGCTGATCGAGGAGGTCTCGATCGCGGCGCGCGAGAGCGAGCTCGTCGACCAGACCTCGGGCGTCTCCGCCCGGGTGGCGATCGCGGCGCTCGAGCTCCTGGTCTCCAACCTCGAGCGGCGGGCCCTCCAAACCGGCGACCGGCCGGCCTATCCGCGGCTCTGCGACCTACCGCTCCTCCTCCCCGCCATCACCGGCAAGGTGGAGATGGTGTACGAGGGCGAGCAGCAGGGCGTCGAGGTGGTGACCCGCAAGCTGATCGGCCAGGCGGTCAAGAAGGTCTTCGACGCGCGCTTCCCCGAAGTCGGCCGCGAGGTGGGCAGCGGTGGCACCGAGGACGCCGGCCCGTACGCGGCGATCCTGCGCTGGTTCGCGAGCGGCAACTCGGTCGTCCTCTCCGACGAGATGCCTTTTGCGGAGTACGAGGCGGCGCTCGCCAAGGTGCCCGGCCTCGCCGAGATCGCGCGCGGCGCCGCGAAGTCCCGCGAGGAGCGGGCCCTGGCCGCCGAGCTCATCCTCGAGGGCCTCCATCAGCACCTGAAGCTCGCCCGCCACGACCTCGACAGCCGGGTGAGCTACAAGGAGATGCTGAAGTTCCAGCTCCTCCGCCCGCCGCGCAAGGGACGCGACCGCGGCGACGTGAACTGAGCCGGATCCGAAAGGACCCTCGGGCCGTGCGCCACCGCTACCTTCATCTCGACCCCGAGCTGCTGGCGCAGCTGCTCGCCAACCTCGACTTGCAGCGGCTGTTCCAGCAGCTCCTGCTGGCCGCGGGAGGCGACGTCGAGGAGGCCATGGAGTGGATGCGCCGCCTGCAGGAGCAGGGCTACATCGACCAGGGCGTCGACCTCGCGGCGTTCTTCGACAGCCTCGAGGACCAGCAGCTCCTGTCGCGCGACGCGGAAGGCAGTCTGCAGCTCACGGTGGCCGGCGAACGGCGCATCCGCAAGAGCGCTTTCGAGGAGGTCTTCGCGGGCCTGCGCAAGGGCGGCCCCGGCTACCACCCGATCCGCAGCTCGGGCGAGGGCGTCGAGCGCCAGCCCGAGACCAAGCCCTACAGCTTCGGCGACGACATCCACCACCTCGACTCGATGCGCTCGCTGCACAACGCGCTGAAGCGCACCAAGGGCGGGCTCGAGCTCGAGGAGGAGGACCTCGAGGTCTTCGAGACCGAGCACCTGACCTCCTGTGCCACCATCGTCGCCATCGACATCAGCCACTCGATGATCCTGTACGGCGAAGATCGCATCACGCCGGCGAAGACGGTCGCCCTGGCGCTGACCGAGCTGATCACCACCAAGTACCCGAAGGACCACCTCGGCGTCATCCTGTTCGGCGACCGCGCCGAGCGCGTCGATCTCGCCGACATCTCGAAGATCCAGGCGGGGCCGTTCCACACCAACACCCGCGAGGCGCTCGAGCTCGGGCGCAGCCTGCTTGCCCGCCAGAAGCAGCCCAACAAGCAAATCTTCCTGATCACCGACGGCAAGCCCTCGGCGATCACCGAGGGTGGCAAGGTCTACAAGAACCCGTTCGGGCTCGACATGAAGATCGTGAACCGCACCCTCGAGGAGGCCGACCTCTGCCGGCGCCAGAAGGTCGTCGTCACGACCTTCATGCTGGCGACCGACCCGCTGCTGACCGACTTCGTCGAGAAGTTGACCCAGGTGAACCGCGGCCGTGCCTACTTCGCCTCGCCCTACAATCTGGGCGAGTTCATCTTCGCCGACTACATCCGCCACCGCCGCCGGAGAGTCCATTGAGGCCGGCGCCGCGCATCACCACCTGAAGATCGCGCCCGACCGCCGCCGCGCCACCCCCGGATGCGGCAGGCATCCTGTGCCGCGGTTGGCTAGAATCGCCGCGGCTCCATGACCGTCCACGCTCTGGAAGCGCAGCGCCGCATCCTGCCCTGGGTCCTCGCCGCGACCGCCGCGGTCTTCGCCTGGTCGGCGATCGCGCCGCACGACCGGCCCACCTGGTGGCTGGAGGTCTTCCCGGCGCTCGTCGCCCTGCCCATCCTCCTCGCGACTCGGCGGCGGTTTCCGCTCACCACCCTGGCGTACTGCCTGATCGCCATCCACGCCTGCATCCTCTTCGTCGGCGGCCGCTACACGTACGCCGAGGTGCCGCTCGGCTTCTGGATGCGGGATGCCTTCGGGTTCGCCCGCAACCACTACGACCGCATCGGCCACTTCGCGCAGGGCTTCGTGCCGGCAATCGTCGCGCGCGAGGTGCTGCTGCGCACCCGAGCCGTGCGCCGGGGCTGGAGCTTCTTCCTCGTAACCTGCGTCTGCCTGGCGGTCGCCGCCTGCTACGAGTTTCTCGAGTGGTGGACGGCGCTCATCGAGGGCTCGGCGGCGGACGCCTTCCTCGGCACCCAGGGCGATCCCTGGGACACCCAGTGGGACATGTTCTTCGCCCTGCTCGGCGCGCTCGCAGCGCAGCTCCTGCTCGGGCGCTGGCACGACCGCCAGATCGCGCGCCTGGAGAATCCATCGTGACCGAGGTCGCCGTGCGCGCGATGCGCGCCGAAGACGCAACCGCGGTGGCCGCGCTCTCGACCCAGCTCGGCTACCCGAGCACCCCGGAGCAGACCGTCCAGCGCTTCGCGCGGATCGCCGGCTCTGCCGACCAGCTCGCCCTGGTCGCCGAAGCCGCCGATCGGCGGGTCGTCGGCTGGGCCCACTTCGCCCCGGTCGTCAACCTGGAGTCGGAGCCCTATATCGAGCTCACCGGGCTGGTCGTCGACGCCGCCCATCGCAGCCGGCGGATCGGCGAGCGCCTGGTCCAGGGCGGTCTCGCCTGGGCGGCGGATCGCGGCTTCGCCGAGGTGCGGGTGCGCAGCAACGTGGTGCGCGCCGACGCCCACCGTTTCTACGAGCGGCTCGGGTTCAGGCTGCGCAAGACTCAGAAGGTTTTCGCGCGGCCCCTCGGCTAGCGACCTAGCGACTTTCGGGCGCACCCCAGCCGCCGCCGCCGGGGGTCTCGAGGATCAGCCGGTCGCCGGGGCCCGCCTCACACCCGTCGACGCTGCCGAGCTCGAGCACCTCGCCGGTCGACCGCACGACCCGCTGCCGCCCCGGCGCCCCGCGCTCGCCACCCGCCATGCCGAACGGCCCCTCGTTGCGGTGCTGCGAGAGGATCGACAGCGCGACCGGAGCCAGGAACTCGAGCTCGCGCACCACGCCCTCGCCGCCCCGGTGGCGCCCGGCGCCGCCCGAGCCGCGCCGCACCGCGAAGCGCCGCACGCGCACCGGATAGCGCAGCTCGAGCACCTCGGGGTCGGTGATGCGGGTGTTGGTCATGTGACTGTGCACCGCGCTGGCGCCCGCGAACCCGGGTCCGGCGCCGCAGCCTCCGCAGACGGTCTCGTAGTAGCCGAAGGCCTGGTTGCCGAACAGCACGTTGTTCATCGTGCCCTGGCTGCCGGCGAGCAGGCCGAGCGCCTTCAGCAGCGTGTCGACCAGACGCTGGCTGGTTTCGACGTTGCCGCCGACGACCGCCGGCGCCAGCCGCGGGTCGTCCGGAAACTCCGGGCTCAGGAGGGTGCCCGGCCGCAGCCGGATCTCGACCGCCTCGAGCAATCCCTCGTTGAGGGGCAGGTCCTCGCCGGCGAGCAGACGCAGCACGTACAGCACGGCGCTGCGCACGACCGCCTCCGGCGCGTTGAGGTTGCCCGGGTGAGTGGGGCCGGTGCCGGTGAAATCGAGATGTGCGGCCCCATCCTCGAGCTCGATCGAGACCGCGAGCGGCGTGCCGTCGTCGAGCCGTTCGAGCGCCGCGTGACGGCCGACCGGCAGCCGCCCGAGCACCGCTCGCGCCCGCTCGGCGGCGCGCGCGCGCAGCAGCTCCACGAACCGGAGGACCGGCTCGCGGCCGTGCCGGGCGACCAGGGCCCGCAGCGCCTCGGCGCCGCGATGATTGGCCGCCACCGCGGCGCGCAGATCGGCGAGGTTCTCGGCGATCGCCCGCGACGGGAACGGGCCGCCGCGCAGGAGCGCCTCGATCGCCTCCCAGCGTGGCCGTCCGCGCTCCACCAGCAGCTCCGGCGCGATCACCACGCCCTCCTCCGCCAGACAGCGGGCGTCGGGCGGCATCGAGCCCGGGCGCTTGCCGCCGATCTCGGCATG
>JBLMYC010000128.1:0-21317 GCA_050258075.1 Acidobacteriota bacterium | reverse complement strand
GGTGGGGGGGGCGGCGCCCCCGATCGCCGGGTCGTCGGAGAGCGCGCTCCCCGAATTGGTTCCGTCGCCAACCGCGTCGTAAGCGATCGTCGCCTGGTTCGAGACCGTCGAACCCGGTGCGGCACTGGCCGAGAGCGTGGCGACGATCGTGATCGTCACGCTGCCGCCCGCCGCCAGCGAGCCGTTCCAGGTCACGGTGTTCGTCCCCAGGTTGGCGACCGCGGTGCCACTCGAGGCGCTGGCGCTCACCAGCTGCAGCGTCGGCGGGAGGACGTCGGTCAGCTCGTCGCCGGGATTGTCGAACTGGGTCCGGGGTCCCGCGTTGGCGAGCGTCACCGTGTAGGTCACGGTGCTCCCCGGGGTAAAGGTGCCGCTGACCGACTTGCTGGCGCTGAGCACCGCCGGCGACACCACCTGGGTGGTGGCGGAGCCGAGCTGGGTGGCGTCGCGGCCGCTGTCGGTGATGGTGAGGGACGCCTGGTTGCCGACCACGGTTCCCGGCGCGAGGGCCGAGGCGACCTGGACCACGAGGGTGAAGACGGCGTTGCCGGCCGCGAACGGAGCGTTGCTGCAGGAGACCGTGCCGGTTCCACCGACCGCCGGTGCCGAGCAGCTCCAGCCCGCCGGCGCGGCGAGTGACACGAAGGTGGTGTCTGCCGGCAGGGTGTCGGAGAGCGCCCCTGCGTCGAGGTCGCGACCGGCCGTGTTCGAGGCGGTGATCGTGTAGGTGAGATCGTCTCCGGTCATGACCGGATCGGGCGCGTCGTCCTTGGTGATCGAGAAGGTCGTGTTGGCGGCGCTCACGGTGGTCGTGGCCGTGGCGCTCTCCGCACCGGGATGCGGGTCGGGAGTCACCGAGCTGATCGTGGCGGTGTTGCTGATCACGGTGCCGGTCGCGACGCCCGCTCCGACCGCGACGGTGAGCGTGAAGCTGGCGCCGCCGACCGGGAAGGTGGCGATCGAGCACGAAACGGTGCCGTTGGCGCCCACCGCCGGCGTCGTGCAGCTCCAGCCGCCCGGCGCGGCGAGCGACACGAAGGTGGTCCCGGCCGGCAGTGGATCGGTGAGCGCCACGGTGCTGGCGTCGTCCGGGCCCTCGTTGCTGGCGGTGATGGCGTAGACCAGCTCGCTGCCGGCGATGACCGGGTCGGGAGTGCCGACCTTGGTCAGCGAGAGATCGGCCGCGGACTGGGCGCGCAGCGCTCCGGCGGCGAGAGCCCAGGCTGTGAGCACCATGAGGGAGACGACGAGGGGATGGATTCGGTGTCTCATCTCTCGAACCTCCGCGGAGATCTTGAGGATGGTTGGCCTTGCCACCTCATGGTAGCAGCCCGAAGGCGAGTTTCCGCAGACCCGTCAGGACAGGACGCGTCCGGCGGTGGAGGCTAGACCTCGGCCGACGGGCAGATGTCCGCCAGCGCGCACTCGGCGCAGCGCGGCTTGCGCGCCGCGCAGACCTGGCGGCCGTGGAAGATCAGCAGGTGGGCCCACAACGCCCAGTCGCGTCGCGGCACGAGCTCCATCAGGTCGCGTTCGACTTTCTCGGGATCCTCGTGGCGGGTGAGTCCGAGCCGGCGCGCCAGACGGCCGACGTGGGTGTCGACCACGACCCCCTCGTTCTTGCCGAAGGCGTTGCCGAGCACGACGTTGGCGGTCTTGCGCCCGACGCCGGGCAGCTTGCGCAGCGCGTCCATGTCCGCCGGCACCTCGCCGCCGTGCTCGGCGAGGAGGGCCTGGCCGAGCCCCTTGAGGGCGCGCGCCTTGTTGCGGAAGAAGCCGGTCGACTGCACCATGCGCTCGAGCTCGGGGAGCGGTGCCGCGGCGTATGCGGCGGCATCGGGGAAGCGGCGGAACAGGGCTGGCGTGACCTCGTTCACCCGCTTGTCGGTGCACTGCGCGGAAAGGATGGTCGCCACCAGCAGCTCGAGCGGCGTCGCATGGTCGAGCGCGCAGCGCGCCTGCGGGTACTCGGCGCGCAGCCGGCGCAGGATCTCGCGGGTGCGCTGCTGCCGTGCGGCGGCGGTCTCGCGACGGGTCGACGGCTTGCGGCGCGCCGGCTTTCCGGCGGCGGGAGAGCTGCGTGCCACGCGCCGGCCCTCAACCCTTGGTGAGCACGCCGACCGCCCAGTTGAAGAGCGCGATCACCAGGCCGCCGAGCAGGGCGGCGAGGAACCCGTCGACCGTGAAGCCGGACAGCAGCCACGCCGTCAGGTACAGCATCAGCGCGTTGATCACCAGGAAGAAGAGGCCCAGGGTGAGCACGATCAGCGGCAGCGACAGCACGGTCAGGATCGGCTTGACCAGACTGTTCACGATGCCGAAGACCAACCCGGCGAGCAGCAGGTAGAGCAGGCCGCCCGCGTAGTGGATGCCGGGCACGATCTGCGCCGCCAGCCACAGGGCGATGCCGTTCAGCACGATGTGCAGCAGGAACCGCTTCATCGCTCCTCCTCCTTCGCCGGAGCCTGGACCAGCTCGCGGCCGGCCAGCGCGACCTGGCGCTCGTTGTCGAAGCTCAGACGGCGCAGCCCCTCGTCCCACTCGAACCAGGCCGCGCCGGAGACCTCGCGGCGGTCGTGGTTGGCGGCGTCGCCCTCCACGTAGTCGAGCAGGAAGTAGTCGACCCGCTTGTGCACCCGCACGCCGCGCTCGACGTACCAGTACTCGACGGTCGGCAGCGGTGCCACGACGCGGCCGAGGACGCCGGTCTCCTCGCGGGTCTCGCGGATCGCCGCCTGCTCGGTCGTCTCGCCAGGCTCGACGTGGCCCTTGGGGAGCTGCCAGCGCTTGCCACCGCGGGTCGAGATCAGCAGGATGCGATCGCCCTCGACCACCAGTCCGCCGGCGGAGTGATGGTTCTCGGTGCGCATCACGGGAAGAGGATCTCGACCATCCAGCCGCTGGCGGTGCGGGTGAAGAGCTGGCGGTCGTGCAGGCGGCTCTCGCGGCCCTGCCAGAACTCGATGCGCTCGGGGCGCAGCAGATAGCCGCCCCAGAATGGCGGGCGCGGCACGTCGCCCACCGCGTAGCGCAGCGCCACCTTGGCGACGCGCATGGCGAGCTCGCCGGCGTGGCGCTGGCGCTCGCTCTGGCGCGACGCCCAGGCGCCGAGCTGGCTGCCGCGCGAGCGCGACGCGAAGTAGCTGTCGGACTCCCCGGCCGGGAGGCGCTCGACCGGCCCCTCGACTCGCACCTGGCGCTCGAGCGACGGCCAGAAGAAGCAGGCCGCCGCCCAGCCGGTCGAATCGAGCTCGCGCGCCTTGCGGCTCTCGTAGTTGGTGTAGAAGCGGAAGCCCTGGTCGTCGACGCCCTTGAGCAGAACCATGCGCACCGACGGCCGGCCGTCGTCCCCGGCGGTGGCGAGCGCCATGGCGGTCCCCTCCTCGAACTCGCGCGCCGCAGCCTCGAGCCAGGAGCGGAAATGGGCGATGGGGTCCGCGATCTTCAGTTCGCCTCCGTGTCGTCGCCCGCCAGGGTCCAGGACGGCAGCGAGGCAGGATCGATGCCGACCCGGCGCAGGGCCGCGTCCCAGATCTGGCCGGGATCGGTCGCGAACACCAGATCGGGAGTGGCCGGTGCGGTCAGCCAGTCGTTGCGCAGGATCTCCTCGACCAGCTGACCGGCGCCCCACCCGGCGTAGCCGAGCAGCAGCTTGAAGGCCGGCGGCGGGCTCTTCGCCAGCGTCTCGAGATCGCCGAGGTGCTGGCTGATGCCGACCCCGGGGAGGATCTCGCTCACCGGCCGGCCGAGCTCGACGGTGCCGGTTCCGAAGAGCACGGTGCCGAGCTGCGGCTGCACCGGCCCGCCGACGAAAGCGTAAGCGGAGGCGTCCCCTCCCCACGCGAGCTCGAGGCCCTTGAGGACCTCGCTCAGCAACAGGCCGGTCTGCCGATTGATGACGAAGCCGAAGCTGCCCGCCTCCTCGTGGGCGAGGAGCAGCACCACGCCCTTGTGGAAGAACGGATCGGCGACCTGCGGCATGGCGAGCAGGATGATCGGGGTCTTGAGGTCCGCTGCGGCGTCCATCCGAGGTCGATTCTAGCCCGTCCGCGGGGCCTTCTGCGGTATCGTTCGAGACTGGAGGACGAACCGACATGCGCGACAGTTTCCACAGTCTCGGCACCCTGCGCGTCGCAGGCGCCGAGTTCAAATTCGCCCGGCTGCAGGCCCTCGCCGGACGCTACGATCTCGCGCGGCTGCCGTACGCGCTGCGCATCCTGCTCGAGAACCTGCTGCGTCGCGAGGACGGCGAAACGGTCACCGCCGAGGACATCACGGCGCTGGCGAGCTGGGACCCCAAGGCCGAGCCGGCGAAGGAGATCGCCTTCATGCCGGCGCGGGTGCTGCTCCAGGACTTCACCGGCGTGCCGGCGGTGGTGGACCTGGCCGCGATGCGCGACGCCATGCGCGCGATGGGCGGCGACCCCAAGCGCATCAATCCGCTGCAGCCGGTCGAGCTGGTGATCGATCACTCGGTGCAGGTCGACGAGTACGGCTCCGACGCCGCGTTCCTGCTCAACGCGGAGCGCGAGTTCGAGCGCAACCGCGAGCGCTACGCCTTCCTGCGCTGGGGACAGACCGCGTTCCGCAACTTCCGCGTCGTGCCGCCGGACACCGGCATCGTCCATCAGGTGAACCTCGAGTACCTGGCGCGGCTGGTCATGAGTGAGGACGGGTGGGCCTATCCCGACACCGTGGTCGGCACCGACTCGCACACCACGATGATCAACGGCCTCGGGGTGCTCGGCTGGGGCGTCGGCGGCATCGAGGCCGAGGCCGCGATGCTCGGCGAGCCGGTCACCATGCTGATCCCGCAGGTGGTCGGCTTCCGTCTCGCCGGTGAGCTGCCCGAGGGCTCGACCGCCACCGACCTCGTGCTGCGCGTCACCGAGATGCTGCGCAAGAAGGGGGTGGTCGGGAAGTTCGTCGAGTTCTACGGGCCGGGGCTCGCCAGCCTGCCGCTCGCCGACCGCGCGACGATCGCCAACATGGCCCCGGAGTACGGCGCCACCTGTGGCATCTTCCCGGTCGACCAGGCGTCGCTCGACTACCTGAAGTTCTCGGGTCGTTCGGCGGAGCGCATTGCGCTCGCCGAGGTGTACATGAAGGAGCAGGGCCTGTTCCACAGCGCGTCGTCGCCCGAGGCGGTCTACACCGACACTCTCGAGCTCGACCTCTCGTCGGTCGAGCCGAGCCTCGCCGGACCGCGGCGGCCGCAGGACCGGGTGCGCCTGCCGGAGGTCGCGGCGGGCTTCGCCCGCGAGCTGCCCAACCTGATGTCCGGCGGCGGCGCGAAGCCGCGGCCGCAGGCGCTCGCCCGCTTCGAGGGCGAGGGCGGCACCGCGGTCGCCGAGGCGCCGGCCGCAACCGAGGTCGAGACGACGGTGCGCGGCGAGCGCTGCACCTTGAAGCATGGGTCGGTGGTGATCGCCGCGATTACCAGCTGCACCAACACCTCCAATCCGTCGGTGATGCTCGCCGCCGGTCTGGTGGCGAAGAAGGCGGTCGAGAAGGGGCTCAAGACGAAGCCCTGGGTGAAGACCAGCCTGGCGCCGGGCTCCAAGGTGGTGACCGACTACCTGCGCGAGGCCGGCCTGCAGTCGGCGCTCGATGGGCTGGGGTTCCAGCTCGTCGGCTACGGCTGCACGACCTGCATCGGCAACTCCGGGCCGCTGCCCGAGGCGGTGTCGGCGGCGATCGAGAAGGGCAGCCTGGTGGCGGCGGCGGTGCTGTCGGGCAACCGCAACTTCGAGGGTCGCGTCAACCCGGACGTGCGCGCCAACTACCTGGCGTCGCCGCCGCTGGTCGTGGCGTACGCGCTCGCCGGCCGCATCGACATCGACCTGACCCAGGAGCCGCTCGGCACCGGCAAGGACGGCAAGCCGGTCTACCTGCGCGACGTGTGGCCGAGCCAGAAGGAAGTCGCCGACACGGTCGCGAGAGCGGTGCGCTCGGAGATGTTCCAGCGCGAGTACGCCGACGTCTTTCACGGCGACGAGCGCTGGCGGAGCCTGCCGGTTCCGGAGGGCGAGACCTACGCCTGGGAGCCGGACTCGACGTACGTGCGCCTGCCGCCGTATTTCGACCGCCTGCCCGCGCAGCCGGCGCCGGTCGGGGACGTCGCCGGAGCGCACGTCCTCGCCTACTACGGCGACTCGATCACCACCGACCACATCTCTCCCGCGGGCTCGATCAAGGTGCAGAGCCCGGCCGGCAAGTACCTGGTCGAGCACGGCGTCGGGCCCAAGGACTTCAACTCCTACGGCGCCCGGCGCGGCAATCACGAGGTCATGATGCGCGGCACCTTCGCCAACACCCGGCTGCGCAACAAGCTGACCCCAGGAGTCGAGGGCGGGGTGACGGCGCACCTGCCCTCCGGTGAGCAGATGTCGGTCTATGACGCCGCGATGCGCTACGCGGCGGAGGGTGTGCCGACCGTCATCCTGGCGGGCAAGGAGTACGGCACCGGTTCCTCGCGTGACTGGGCGGCGAAGGGTCCGCGGCTGCAGGGAGTGCGCGCGGTCGTCGCCGAGAGCTTCGAGCGCATCCACCGCAGCAATCTGGTGGGCATGGGAATCGCGCCGCTCGAGTTCCCGGCCGGCCAGACCGCGGAGAGCCTGGGGCTCACCGGCCGCGAGGTGTTCGCGATCGACGGCCTGGCGGCGGGGCTACGCGACGGCTTCCGGGGTGGCAAGCAGGTGACGGTGCGGGCCACCCGGGAGGACGGTCGGACGATCGAGTTCCAAGCCCGGGTCCGGCTCGACACTCCGAAGGAGATGGACTATTTCCGCCACGGCGGCATCCTGCAGTACGTCCTAAGAAAACTATTGCGGAATTGAGGCCAAAACCGGCGACCTGCCCAAAAAAGGCCCCGTGCCGTGGAGGGAAACGACACGGGGGGAGGAGAGGGAGCTGATGGAGATGTCCGGAGCCTCGGACTCCGTGACGGGCTCAACTCCCTGAGTCACCCGTCAGGCTGTGTAACGCTGCAAGGCCCAGGCCAGATTCCCGGAGACGAATTTGCGCATCTTCCTGACCGGCGGTACGGGTTACATCGGCAAGGCGCTCTGCCGCCGTCTGCGCGCCGAGGGCCACGCGGTCCGGGCCCTGGTGCGGGCAACCAGCCGGGTCGAGCCGCTGCACGAGGTCGGGGTGGAGACCTTCGTCGGCGACGTGCTCGACCGCGCCTCGATGCGCGAGGCGATGTCGGGGGCGGACTGGGCGATTCACGCTGCCGCCGAGCTCGACCTTGCGGTCCCCGCCGAGCGCATGGCGGGCGCCAACGTCCAGGGCAGCGAGAACGTCGCCTCGCTGGCCTGGAAGCTGGGCGTGCCGCGCTTCCTGTCGGTGTCCTCGATCGCGTACTGGGGCGGCAGCCCCGAGGACGGCTCGCTCGCCCGTGAGGACTCGCCGCCCCGCCTGCCGCTGCCGACCCGCTACAGCGCGACCAAGCACGCCGGCGAGAAGGCGATCCAGGCCTGGGCCGAGCAGGGGTTGCGGGTGAACACGGTCTTCCCCAGCCTGGTCTACGGCCCGCCGGGCAAGAAGGCGGGCTCCAACGCCCTGCTGCGCCAGCTCTACCTCGGTCGCTTCCCGGCGATGATCGGCGCTCACCGCCGCACCTCCTGGGTTCACCTCGACGACGTGGTCGACGCCATGCTGCGGGTGATGGCGCAGGCGCCGGTGGGGCGCGGCTACATCCTGGCCGGGGACATCGCCTCGGTCGCCGACGTGGCGGCGCGCGTCCATCGCCTGGGCGGCGCCCGGCCGCCGCGTGTCTCGCTGCCCCCGGGCCTCGCCGAGGCGCTGCTGCGGCTGGTGGCGCCGCTCTATCGCCTGCGCGGTCGCCGGCCGCCGGTGGCTCCGGAGCAGATCCGCTCGGTCGGGCGGCACTGGGCGTTCGACGACAGCCGCGCGCGCAACGAGCTCGGCTGGCGCCCGCGCACTCTCGACGCGGGGCTGCCGCCGACTCTCGCCATGTTCCAGCCCGGCGCCGCTTGACGCGACCGCGGCGCCGCGCCAGCATTCGCCCGGTATGTTCACGGTCTTCAAGGACTTCACTTTTTCCGCCGCGCACGCGATCCGCGGCCACACCCGCGGCTGCGAGAACCTGCACGGCCACAACTACCGGGTGCGGGTGTGCCTGCAGGCGGAGACGCTCGACCGCCTGGGGATGGTCATCGACTTCGCCGACCTGAAGGCGATCGCCCAGGACGTGCTCGGCCGCTTCGATCATCGGGTGCTGAACGACCTGCCGCCGTTCGACCAGCGCAACACCACGGCGGAGCTGCTGGCGGAGTTCGTCTACCGCGAGGTCGAGGCCCGCCTGCCCGAGCCCCGGCTGCGCATGGCCCGGGTCGAGGTCTGGGAAAATGACTCGGCCTGTGCCGTCTACGAAGCCTGACCCCGTGCCCGCCGCGGAGCGTCCCGCTGCCGGGGGTCCCGCCGGCGGGCGCGTGAAGGTCAACGAGATCTTCTACTCCCTGCAGGGCGAGTCGACCGCGAGCGGGCGGCCGTGCGTGCTCATCCGCCTGACCGGCTGCCAGATGCGCTGCGTCTGGTGCGACAGCGAGTACGCCTTCTACGACGGCCGCTGGATGACGCTCGACGAGGTCGTCGCCGAGGTCGAGCGCCACGGCTGTCCGCTGGTCGAGCTGACCGGGGGGGAGCCGCTGCTCCAGCCCGGGGCGCGGCCGCTGCTCGCGGCCCTCTGCGACCGCGGCTTCGAGGTGCTGCTCGAGACCGGCGGCGGCCTCGACATCTCCGGCGTCGATCCGCGGGTGCGGCGGATCGTCGACGTGAAGTGCCCGGCGAGCGGCGAGGCGGCGAACAACCGCTGGCAGAACCTGGCGCTCCTGGGACCGCGCGACGAGCTGAAGTTCGTGCTCGCCGACCCGGCCGACTACGAGTGGGCGAAGCAGGTGATCGCCGAGCGCGGCCTCGCCGCGACCGGGATCCCGATCCACTTTGCGCCGGTGTGGGGCGCCCTCGATCCCGCCGAGCTCGCGGCGTGGATCCTGCGCGACCGGCTGCCGGTGCGTCTGCAGCTCCAGCTCCACAAGCTCTTGTGGGGCTTCGACACCCGCGGCGTCTAGAACGCGGCCTGCTAGACTGCAAAGCTCGGCGCCGTTGACCGGCGTCCCGCCGCCGTTTGCCGGGCGGCGATGGCGCCCCGGCGCTCTACCCCGATACGTTGAACCGCGCGGAAGGCGAGAAGGAATACCCGTCATGCCCGTCGAACGTTCGCAGCTCGAGAGTCTTCGCATCGACCGCGCGGCCCTGCCGGACGAGGAGTCGCCGCGCGGTCGCAAGTGGATCGTGCTCGCTGCCATCATCGCGGTGGTCGCGCTGGCTCTCTTCGTATTCCTGCGGCCGCGGGCCGTGGCGGTCAAGGTGGCGACGGTCGAGGAGCGCTCCGGACAGGGCGGCGCCGGCACGGTGCTGAACGCCTCGGGCTACGTCACGGCGCGGCGGCAGGCGACGATCTCCGCCAAGATCACCGGCCGGGTAGCCGAGATCCTGGTCGAGGAGGGCATGAAGGTCGAGAAGGACCAGGTGCTGGCGCGGCTCGACGACGCGCCTTTCCGGGCTCAGCTGGCGCTCGCCGAGGCGCAGCTCCAGCAGGCGCAGCGCGCCGTCGCCGAGACCGAGGTCCGGCTGGCGCAGGCGCAGCGGACCGCGAAGCGTGCCCAGGAGCTGCAGGCGAGCGGGGTCGGGAGCCAGGCCGATCTCGACGCCGCCCAGGCCGATGCCGACGCGCTGCAGGCCCAGCTCGCGGTGCAGCGCCAGCAGGTCGAGGTGGCCGGCCGGCAGGTGGGGGTGGCGCGCCAGGACCTCTCGGAGACCGTGGTGCGCGCGCCGTTCGCCGGGGTGGCGATCTCGAAGGATGCCCAGCCCGGCGAGATCGTGTCGCCGATGTCGGCCGGCGGCGGCTTCACGCGCACCGGTCTGTCGACGATCGTCGACATGGCGTCGCTCGAGATCGAGGTCGACGTCAACGAGGCCTACATCCAGCGCGTCGAGGCCGGCCAGAAGGTGACCGCGACGCTCGACGCCTATCCCGAGTGGCAGATCCCGGCGCACGTCATCACCATCATCCCGGCCGCCGACCGCCAGAAGGCGACGGTCAAGGTGCGCATCGGCTTCGATCGGCTGGACCCGCGCATCCTGCCCGACATGGGCGTGAAGGTGGCCTTCCTCGGTGAGGCCCCGGGCACGGCCGGCGGCCGCGTGCGGCTGGTGCCGCGCGCCGCGCTGCACGGCGACAGCGGTCAGGAGTTCGTCTGGGTGGTGGGCAGCGAGAACCGCCTCGAGCGGCGGGCGGTGAAGCCTTCGCCGTCGTCGTCGGACCCGGCCGAGATCCTGGCCGGATTGCAGCCCGGCGAGCGGGTGGTGGTCGGCGGCCCCGCCGACCTCGCCGAGGGACGGCAGGTCAAGATCGAGTGAGGAGCGAGCGATGAGCGACACCCTGGTACGCGTCAGCGACGTCCACAAGACCTACCGGCGCGGCGAGGAGCGCATCGACGTGCTGCAGGGCCTGTCGATCGAGATCCCGAGCGGCGATTTCCTGGCGCTCATGGGCCCGTCGGGCTCCGGCAAGTCGACCCTGCTCAACCTGCTCGGCGGCCTCGACCGCCCGACCTCCGGATCGATCGAGATCGAGGGGCTGCGGATCGACCAGCTCTCCGACACCCGTCTCGCCGCGTGGCGGGCGCGCCACGTCGGATTCATTTTCCAGATGTACAACCTGCTGCCGGCGATGACCGCCGAGCGCAACGTCGAGCTGCCGCTGCTCCTGACCAAGCTCGACCGCGCCCAGCGCCGCCGGCACGTCGAGAACGCGCTCGCCGTCGTCGGGCTCTCCGATCGCGGCAAGCACTACCCGCGGCAGCTCTCCGGTGGCCAGGAGCAGCGAGTCGGCATCGCCCGGGCGATCGTCACCGATCCGACGCTGCTCCTGTGCGACGAGCCGACCGGCGACCTCGACCGCAAGTCCGGCGACGAGATCCTCGACCTACTGCAGGCGCTCAACCAGGAGCACGGCAAGACGATCGTCATGGTGACCCACGATCCGCACGCCGCGGCGCGCGCCCGGCGCACCCTGCACCTCGAGAAGGGGGTACTGGTGCGGGAGGTCGCGGCGTGAAGTTCCTGCCGCTGCTCTTCGCCAGCCTGCGGCGGCGGCGCCTGCGCACCGCGTTCACGCTGCTGTCGATCGTGATCGCCTTCGTGCTCTACGCGTATCTCTCGGCGATCCGCACCGCGTTCGCGGTTGGCATCGACATCGCAGGCTCCGACCGCCTGGTGATGATCAACAAGGTGTCGTTGATCCAGCCGCTGCCGCTTGCCTACCGCGATCGCATCGCGCAGGTGCCGGGGGTCAAGGAGGTCACGCACGCCAACTGGTTCGGCGCCGTCTATCAGAATCCCGATCGCGGCTTCCAAGGCGTCGGCCAGTTCCCGGTGGTGCCGGAGGAGTACCTGCGCATGTACCCCGAGTTCAAGCTGCCGGCTGATCAGAAGGCGGCCTGGCTCGCCGATCGTCAGGGCGCCATCGTCGGCAAGACCACCGCCGATCGCTACGGCTGGAAGATCGGCGACCGCATCCCGCTGCAGGCGGCGTGGACCAAGACCGATGGCTCGCGGGTGTGGGAGTTCAACCTGCGCGGCATCTATACCGCCGACCAGAAGGGCGTCGACACCACGCAGTTCCTGTTCCATTACGACTACTACGACGAGTCGCGCGCCTTCAACAAGGGCCAGGTCGGCTGGTACATCATCCGTGTCGCCGATCCCAAGCACGCCGACGACGTGGCCAAGGCGGTCGACGCGCTGTTCGCCAACTCCTCGGCCGAGACCACCACCTCGACCGAGAAGGCATTCATGCAGGACTTTGCCAAGCAGATCGGCGACATCGGCACGATCATCACCGCCATCCTCTCGGCGGTCTTCTTCACCCTGCTCCTGGTCGCCGGCAACACCGTCGCGCAGTCGGTGCGCGAGCGCACCAGCGAGCTCGCGGTGCTGAAGACGCTGGGCTTCACCGGTCGCCAGGTGATGGCGCTGGTGCTCGCCGAGTCGGGCCTCCTGGCGGGGCTCGGCGGCGGTCTGGGGCTCGCCCTGGGCTGGTTCCTGGTCGCGCTCGGCGACCCGACCCGGGGCGCGCTGCCGATGTTCTACATCCGGCCGCCGCAGTTCCTGTTCGGTGTCGCCGCTTTTCTGGCGCTCGGCCTGGTGACCGGCGCCCTGCCGGCCACCAGCGCCCTGCGGTTGCGCATCGTCGACGCCCTGCGGAGGGTCTGACCGTCATGTCGAGCCCGATCTCCCAGATCCTCGCGGTCACCGGCGTCAACCTGCGCACCCTGCCCGCGCGCCGCGGCGCCTCGCTCGCCACCGTCTTCGGCGTCGCCGGCGTGGTAGCGGTGTTCGTCGGCGTGCTGTCGATCGGCGAGGGCTTCCGGGCGGCGATGCGCTCGGTGGGCGGCGAGGACGTCGCCATGGTGATGCGCACCGGCAACGACTCGGAGATGATGTCCGGTCTGCCGCGCGACAAGACCGAGATCATCAAGCAGGCGCCGGGCGTGCTGCGCACGGCGAGCGGGCCGCTCGCCTCGGCCGAGGTCTTCGTGGTGATCAACATCCCCAAGCGCTCGACCGGGACCGGCGCCAACGTGCCGCTGCGCGGCGTGCAGGCCGACGGCCTGGCGGTGCGCTCGAACGTGAGGATCGTCGAAGGACGCATGTTCGAGCCGGGCCGCAACGAGGTGATCGTCGGACGGGCGGCGGCGCGCGAATTCTCCGGGCTCGAGGTCGGCGCCCGTCACCGCTGGGGCCAGAACGAGTGGACGGTGGTCGGCATCTTCGCCGCCGGCGGCACGGTCATCGAGTCGGAGATCTGGACCGACGCCGCGGTCCTGCAGCCGGCCTACAACCGCGGCGACATCTTCCAGTCGGTGCGGGTCAAGCTCGCCTCGCCGGGCGCTTTTCGTGCCTTCAAGGACGCCCTGACCGCCGATCCCCGGCTCGACGTCCAGGTCGAGCGCGAGAGCGAGTACTTCGCCAGCCAATCGCGGGTGCTGAGCCAGATCATCCAGGGGCTGGGAACGCTGATCGCTCTGATGATGGGATTCGGCGCGGTGTTCGGGTCGCTGAACACCATGTACTCGGCGGTCGCCGCGCGCACCCGCGAGATCGCGACCCTGCGGGCGCTCGGCTTCGGCGGCATCCCGGTCGTCGCCTCGGTGCTCGTCGAGTCGCTGGTGCTGTCGCTCCTCGGCGGCGCGATCGGAGCGGTCGTCGCCTATCTCGGCTTCAACGGCTTCCAGGCCGCGACCCTGAACTGGCAGAGCTTCAGCCAGGTCGCGTTCAACTTCGCGGTGACCCCGCGGCTGCTTGCCCGCGGCATCTTCTATGCCCTGACGATCGGCTTCGTCGGCGGGCTGTTCCCGGCCATCCGGGCGGCGCGCCTGCCGGTCACCGCGGCGCTGCGCGAGCTGTAGCGGCGCGCTCGAGGCGCCGCGTCGCCGTATAGACTGAGACCCGCATGCCCGGCCCTGTGCAGCGGCGACGCCTCGTCCTCGCGTCGGTCTTCTTCACCAACCTGCTCGCTCTGGCCTGCCAGGTGCTGTGGGTGCGCAAGCTGTCGTTCCTGTTCGGCTCGACCGCTGCGGTGTTCGCCACGGTGCTGTCGGTCTTCCTGCTCGGGCTGGCGGTCGGCGCGCTCGCCGGCGGGCGATGGGCGGATCGGACGCCGGATCGCTTGCGGGCGCTGGCCCGCATCTTCCTGCTGCTCGGCATCTGGTGCGCCGTGTCGATTCCGCTCTTCGACCTCGGGCGCGCCGCGTACCTGGCGGTCGTGCCGCTCGGCATGTCGCCGGTCGCGACCGCGGCCAGCAAGGCGGTGGTGGTGCTGCTCTGTCTCCTGGTGCCCACCGCGGCGATCGGCGCGGTCTTCCCGCTCGCCGTGCGCCTGGTCGCCGAGGATTCCGCGAGCGTCGGTCGCGAGCTGTCGCTGGTGTATGCGCTCGACACCCTGGGTGCGGCGAGCGGCGCGCTGCTCGGCGGCTTCCTCCTCGTGCCCCACGTCGGGCTGTGGGGATCGACGCTGCTGCTCGGCGGGGCGGCCGTGGTGGTCGGCGTGCGCCTGTGGCTGCAGCCCTCGGCCAGCGCGGCGCCGCGGCAGGCGAAGAAGCACAAGAAGGAGAAGAAGAGGAAGGACGCGCGGTCGGCGGGTGCTGCGCCGCCGGTTGGCGAGGCCGGTCTCGGTGCCTCGCGCGACGCCGCGCCGCCGGCGCTGCCCGGCTGGCGAGCGGTGGCGGTGCTGGTCACGTTCTTCTGTACCGGCCTTGCGGCTCTGCTGCTGGAAACCGGCTGGAACCGTTTCTTCTACGTGCTGAACGGGACCAGCGTCTCCTCGCTGGCGATCGTGCTCGCCGGTTTCCTCGGCGGCCTCGGCGCGGGGAGCTTCGCGATGCGCCGCGCCCTGCCCCGGGTGCGCGATCCCCTCACCACCGTCGCGGTGCTGTTCGCGGTGGTGGCGCTGGGCGGCGTGCTGGTGCTGCGCTCGAGCGGCCTGTTCGAGCGCGCCTACTTCGCCGCTTTCGCGATGACCTCGAGCTACGTCGTGTTCCAGCTCCTGGTGTGCACGGTCGTCTTCGCCATCGTCTTCCTCGCCGCCCTGGCGATGGGCGCCAACTTCCCGCTGGTGACGATGATCGCGGCCCGGGACCCGCGGACGCGCGGCTTCTCGGTCGGTCTGGTGTTCTGCGTGAACACGCTGGGCGGCGTCGTCGGCGCGCTGCTCGGCGAGTTCGTGCTGCTGCCGCGGGCGGGTTTCGAGGGCCTGGCGCTCGCCGCCCTGACGATCTACGCCCTGGCGGCGGTCGCCTTCCTGGTCCTGGCGCGGCCGCTGCCGATCGGCCGCGCGGCGGCGGCCACGACAGCGCTGCTCGCCGGGGCGGTCGTGCTGTCACCGCTGGCGCTGCCGTTCGATCTGCCGGTCCACGCCCTGTACTACCACGGCCTGCGCGCCGGGTCCTACGCCGCCTATCGCCAGGAGATCGCCGGTATGAAGACTCGCTGGCAGGCGGACGGCTTCTACGGGCGAGTCGCGGTGGTCGCATACGGGCCGTATCTGCTGCTCAAGCACAACGGCAAGACCGACGCCAGCGACGGCGGCGACAACTACGCCCAGTTCGGATTGTCGGAAGTGCCGCTGCTGCTGCACCCGCGGCCCCGAAAAGTGCTGAACATCGGCCTCGGTGGCGGGCTGACCCTGCGCGGCATCGTGCACCACCCGGAGGTCGAGAGCATCACCTCGGTCGAGATCGACCCGCTGGTGGTGGAGGCGGCGCGCAACCAGTTCGCGGCGATCAACGACCGGGCGCTGGAGGACCCGCGGGTCCAGTCGGTCATCGCCGACGGTCGCAACTACGTCGAGGCGACGGCCAAGAAGTTCGACGTGATCATCTCCGAGCCGCCCAACATCTGGGTGGCCGGGGTGGCCGGACTGTTCACGCGCGAGTTCTACGTCGCCGCCCGCGCCCGTCTCGAGCCGGGCGGCATCCTGTCGCAATGGTTGCCGGTGCACGAGCTCGAGGAGGAGGACTTCGCGATCGGGCTGCGGACCCTGCGCTCGGTCTTTCCCCACGTCGCGGTGTGGAGCAACGGGTCCGACGCGATCGTCCTCGCCGCCGAGCAGCCGTTCGTCGCCGACCCGGCGGCGCTCCAGGAGAAGCTGGCCGCGGCCGGGATCCGGCGGGACCTCGCGGCGCTCGGCGTCCGCCAGGAAACGGTCGACGGCCTCGAGGGCTGGCTGCAGCACCCGCAGTTCCCGGAGGCGGTGGTTGCCCGTCTCGCCGATTCGGTGTCCGCGATCAACACCGACAACCTGCCGCTGCTCGAGTTCCGGACGGCGCGCAACTTGTTCGCCTTCAACCAGCCTGACTACCGGCGCCGCGGCGCGCCCCGCTGAGCCGCGAGGGCGGGCTTCAGCGGCGAGGCTCGACGGCTCGCGCCCAGTGGATGAAGTCGGTCGTCGGCGGCTCGGCGCCGGCGGTCCGCAGGTCGCTCGCGATCTGGCCGCGGTGGTAGGCCGAGTGCAGCAGCACGTGCTCGAGGATGTCCGCCGCCGGGTTCGCGAAGCTCCTGCCCTGTGAGTTGACGTAGGCGATCGTCTCGGCGAGGCCCTGGTCTCCGGCCTCCTCGAGCCACGCCCCCCACAGGGCCGGCAGCTCGCGCAGCAGCGCGGCGCATTCGGCGACGGCGAAGCGCGGCCAGACCGCCATCGGCGCCGCCTCCCGGTTCAGGCGCGCCAGCCAGAGGTGCTGCGCGGCGAGGAGGTGACCGAAGCGCATGACTGCCCGCGGGGGTGGTTCCCCGGCGCGCTCGAGAGCGGCTAGTGTCTCCAGGTTGGCCCAGCGGTCGTAGTCGAACTGACGAAGCAGGCGAGCGAGCATCCGAGGTCCTCCGAGCAAGCGGCGAATCGAGGCTAGCATTCTCGTGCCGCGGCGCGGCAAATTCCTTGCGCGGCGCGCGCGTCGCCGTTAGACTCGCCGTCAGCCGAGAGGGAGTGAGAGATACCGCATGAGCACCGCCAAGATCATCCTCGACGGAAAAGAGCACGAGTTCCCGGTCGTCGTCGGCAGCGAGGGCGAGGTCGCCATCGACGCCCAGACCCTGCGCGCCAAGACCGGCGCGATCACCCTCGACCCGGGTTTCGGAGACACCGGCGCCTGCCAGAGCGCGATCACGTTCATCGACGGCGACAAGGGCATCCTGCGCTATCGCGGGTATCCGATCGAGGAGCTGGCGCTCCGGACGCATTTCACCGAGGTCTGCTACCTGCTGATCTTCGGCAAGCTGCCGGACCAGAAGGAGATGGCGAGCTTCCGCGACAAGCTCACCCGCCACTCGCTGCTGCACGAGGACATGAAGAAGTTCTTCGAGGGCTTCAACCCCGCCGCCCACCCGATGGCGATCCTGTCCTCGATGGTGCTGGCGCTGTCGAGCTACTACCCGGGAGCGGAGAGCCCGGAGAACGTCGAGCTGAACATCATCCGGCTGCTCGCCAAGGCCAAGACGATCGCCGCGTTCTCGTACAAGAAGTCGATCGGCCAGCCGTTCATCTATCCGCGCAACGACCTGTCCTACTGCGCGAACTTCCTGCACATGATGTACGCGGTGCCGGCCGAGCCCTACGAGGTGCCGAAGGTGCTCGAGGACGCGCTGAACCTGCTGCTGATCCTGCACGCCGATCACGAGCAGAACTGCTCGACCTCGACGGTGCGCGTGGTGGGCTCGAGCAAGGCCAACATCTTCGCCTCGATCTCGGCCGGCATCTGCGCGCTGTGGGGTGAGCTGCACGGCGGTGCCAACCAGAAGGTCATCGAGATGCTGGAGCGCATCGAGCGCGACGGCCGCAACTACAAGAAGTACGTCGACATGGCGAAGGACAAGTCCTCGAGCTTCAAGCTCATGGGCTTCGGCCACCGGGTGTACAAGAATTTCGATCCGCGCTCGCGCATCCTCAAGGCACAGTGCGACAAGGTGCTGCACGAGCTGGGCATCGACGATCCGCTGCTCGAGCTGGCGCGCAACCTCGAGGAGGTGGCGCTCAAGGACGAGTTCTTCATCGAGCGCAAGCTCTACCCGAACGTCGACTTCTACTCCGGCATCCTGTACCGCGCGATGGGCATCCCGACCAACATGTTCACGGTGATGTTCGCGCTCGGTCGTCTGCCGGGCTGGATCGCGCACTGGAAGGAAATGAACGCCGATCCGCAGAACCGGATCGCGCGGCCGCGCCAGGTCTACGTCGGCCCCACCTTGCGCTCGGTGCTGCCGATCGAGCAGCGCTAATCTCGGGCGCCGCCGCCCAGGCGGCGCTGGAGGAGGCGGCGCAGCTTCTCGAAGCGGCGCCAGCCGCGCGGCCAGCGGTGGAAGCGGGCGCGCACGAAGCGGTGCACCCGGGTGCTGGCGAGCGACACCAGCGCCAGGCCGAAGAAGATCATCAGCCCGCCTTGCAGAATCGGTAGGAAGAGACCGGCCACTCCGCCGAGGATCAGCAGCCAGCCCAGAACCAGCAGCACGGCACGGGTCGGAAGCGATAGCCGCGGCAGCTTCGAGCGGCCTTGCCAGGTCCCGCGCACGCGATTCTTGTATCACGTGAGCTGCGACGTCCACGCCGGCAGCATGGGCAGGTTCCCCGCTTGCCCGGGTGGTTGACATACAGTACTAATTGAGTCCACAATGCCATGAATTTCTTGAGACATTGTCTCAAGAGGAGATGAATCGGTGCCGACCACCCGCGAGCTTCGTGATTTCGAGCAGTTCGTGCGCCGCGAGGGCCTGCGCATGACCACCGAGCGGCGCGCCCTGTTCGAGGAGATCTTCCTCCAGCACGGTCACCTCGACGCCGACGCCCTGCACGCCGCGCTGCGGCAGCGCGGCCTGCGCATCTCGCGTGCCACGGTGTACCGCAACCTCGACCTCCTGGTGCGCTGCGGCCTGGTCCGCCGCCACCGCATGGGCAAGCGCCGGCAGCTGTACGAGCACGTGCACCCCGGCCTCGACCACGAGCATCTGATGTGCAACCGCTGCGGTCGGGTCGCCGAGTTCAAGAGCGCGGCGATCGCCGCCATGCTGAGCGAGATCTGCCGTGCCCACGACTTCGTTCCGGCCCGCCACAACCTGCAGGTGATGGGCCTGTGCCGCGAATGCGCCGCCGCCGAGGACGCGGTGCCGGAGACTAGCCATGCTTGAGGCTCTGATCGTCACCCTGCGCGAGGGCATCGAAGCCGCCCTGGTGGTGGGCATCATCGTCGCCTTCCTGCGCCGCGAGGGCTACCAGCGGTTCTTCGCGGCGGTCGGAGCGGGGATCATCGCCGCGCTGCTGCTGAGCCTGGGCGGGGCGGTGGCGCTGTACGACGTGGCGGTGAACCAGGAGGTCCTCGAGGGCACGCTCTATCTCGTGTCGGCGGTGGTCGTGGCGTCGATGCTCCTCTGGATGTGGCGCCACGCCAAGGCGCTCTCCGGCGAGGTCAAGGGCACCCTGGCGCGGATCGTGGCGCGGCCGACGTCGCGCGGGGTGTGGCTCGGGCTGTTCCTGTTCACGCTGCTCATGGTCTTCCGCGAGGGGATCGAGACGGTGGTCTTCCTGTCGGCGCTCTCGCTGTCGAGCGGCGGGCTCATGACTCTGCTCGGCGCCGCGCTCGGCCTCGCCGCCGCGACGGTGTTCGGAATCCTCTTCGTCCTCGGCTCGCTGAAGGTCGACCTGCAGCGCTTCTTCACGATCACCGGCATCGCGCTCGCGGTGTTCGTCGTCCAGCTGCTCTGCAACGGCTACCACGAGCTGTCCGAGGCCGGCCTGCTGCCCGCCAGCCCGCGCACCATGGCGATCGTCGGTCCGCTGGTGAAGCAGGAGTTCTTCTTCGTCGCCGCGGTGCTGCTGCTGCCGCTCCTGATGCTCCTGGTGCCCGGCCGCGGAGCGGCGCGGGGCGCGGCGCCGGCCGCCGTGAACAACCCGGCGCAGGCGCGCCTCGAGCGCGCCGCCGAACGGCGCCAGCGGCGCGCCCGGGTTCTCGGCGGCGCGCTCGGCATCGTCGCCCTGTTCGGCCTCGGCCTCGAGACGGTGTACGGGCAGCCCGCCCACAGCCGGTCGCCGGCGACGCCGCTGGCGCTCGCCGCCGATGGCGTGCACATCCCGCTCGGGCAGTTCGCCGACCGCCATCTCCACCGCTTCAGCGTCGAGCTCGACGGGAGGACGGTGCGCTTCATCGCGATCGCGACCGGCGAGACGGATGGCCGCATCGCCACCGCCTTCGACGCCTGCGAGGTGTGCGGCAACCGTGGCTACGGCGAGGAGAACGGCACGATCGTCTGCCTGCACTGCCTGTCCGGCATCTACCCGCCGTCGATCGGCCGCTCCGGCGGCTGCAACCCGATTCCGCTCGCGGCGCACGTCGCGGGCCCCGACCTGGTGATCGCCCGCGGCGACCTCGAGTCGGGCGCCAAGCTCTTCGACTAGACCGTGTTCCTCCGCCTGCTCGCTGAATCGCTGCGCCGTTCGCGCCGCCGCAAGCTGCTCGCGGTGGCGGTGATCGCCCTGTCGATCGCGGCGGCGACGGCGCTCGGCGCCGTGCTGCTCGCCTCCGGCGACCGGCTGGCGAGCGAGCTCGCGGCGTACGGCGCCAATCTCGAGCTCGCGGCCTCCGACGGCAGCACCTTCGCGGTCGACCGCCTGACTGCCATTCGGCACATCTTCTGGCGCCACGCGATCGTCGGCGTGGCTCCGCTCTACCCGCTGCGCGCGCGCCTGGGCGGCGCCGAGGTCGCGCCGCTCGTCGGCACCTGGTTCGCGCAGCCGCTCGAGCCCGGCTGGACGACCGGACTGCCGGCGACCCGGCCGAGCCTCAAGCCGCAGGGGCGCTGGCCGAGGGACTGCTGCGCGGAGGCGACGGTCGGTCGCCGGCTGGCGGCGCGCCTGAAGCTCGGTATCGGCGATCGCCTGCAAGCAGAGCTCGGCGGCGAGCGCGCGGACCTGCTGGTCGTCGGGCTGGTCGGCGGGGGCGGCGAAGAGGAGGAGCAGGCGTTCGTGCCGCTCGCAATCGCGCAGCGCCTGGCCGGGCGCGGCGCCGTCGCACCGCGCGCGGAGGTGCTGGCGATCACCGCGCCGGAGACCGCCGATGCGTATCGCGATCCGAAGGCAATGACGCCGGCGGAGTACGACCGCTGGTACTGCACTGCGTACCCGTCCTCGATCGCTCATCAGCTTGAGGAGGCGATGCCGGGGGTGCGAGCCCAGGTGGTGCGTGGCGTCGCCGGCGCCGCCGGCGAGGTGCTCGGGCGGCTGCGCGGCGTTCTGGTCGCGCTCACCCTGCTGCTGCTCGCCGGGGCGATCGTCGGCACCATGGCGGCGATGACCGCCACCACCCTGGAGCGCCGGCTCGAGGCTGGGCTCTTCCTGGCGCTCGGCGCCGAGCGCGGGCAGATCGCCGGCTTCTTCCTCGCCGAGGCGGCGACCCTCGGTGTCGCGGCGGGTCTCGCCGGCGGCCTCGGCGGCCTGGCGGCAGGTCGCTGGCTGGGCGCCGCGGTCTTTTCGATCGTGGTGCCGTGGGCGCCCGCGCTGCTGCCGGTTGCGATCGGCGCCGGCGTTCTGGTGGCGCTCCTCGGCAGCCTGCCGCCGCTCCTGCGCACTCTCGACCGCGACACCGCCCTGCAGCTCAAGCGAGCCACCGCATGATCGGTCGCCTGCTCCGTGCCAGCCTGCGCCGCCGGCCGCGCCAGCTCGTCCTGATCCTGCTCGCGGTCGGGGTGGC
>JBLMYC010000127.1:0-6308 GCA_050258075.1 Acidobacteriota bacterium | reverse complement strand
GGCGCTCCAACGGGAGATCGGCCGGCGCCGCCGCCCGGCCCTCGGCTTCCTCGCGCGCTCGCACCCCGTCAATGTGCTCGCCGGCCGCGCCCGCCATCGGCTGCGGTCGTGGCTCGACGCCTGGCGCGAGCGGCGCGGCGAGGAGCGCCAGAGCGCCAGCTAGCGCGCTTGCGGTTCCCTAGCCGCCCACCACGCGGCGCAGGGCGGCCTGCTTGAGGGCGTTGCTGGTCGCGGCGCCCTTGGCGATCGCGCGCACCTCGGCGTCCGGCAGGGTGGGCAGGAGGCGCAGCGCGAGCGGCAACGCCAGCTTGGGATTGTGGATCAGCGCCACGCGGACGTCGAGGTTGGCGACGAACTGGCTGGTCTTGAGGATCAGCTCGGCCGCCTGGAAGCTCAGGAACGACGACTTGGCGATCCGCACCACCTCGTCGAGCGACAGACGCGGGTTCTTGAGCAGCGCGAAGAGCACCATCGGGTCGCTGTCCTGGACCAGGAGGGCACGGGTCGCCCGGTCGGCCTTCGGGGCGAGCAGCATCTTCTGCGGCGGGGTGAGCTGGCGCAACCGGTCCCAGAGGGTGCCGGTGTCGGTCTCCTCGGTCTCATCGATCTCGTCGGTTTCGTCGGTCTCGTCGGGCGTCTGGTCGACGTTCGCGGCGCCGCTCGGCGCGGCCGCCGCCAGGAGCGCTGGCACGATGCCGGCAGCGTCGCCCTGGATGTGCAGGGCGAGGGCGCCGGGCGGTGCGGCGACGACGCTTGCCTCGACGGTGGTCGCGCCGCGGCCGGCGAGCGCCAGCGTGACGGTGACGGCGGTGAACGGAGGAAGCGGCTCCGCCGGCCGCAGGAGGAGCCCGCCGACCGCGAGGTTCGAGCGCTCCTCGGCGCGCAGCTCGGCTTCGCTCTCGAACTCGACCGCGAACTCCCGCGGGCCGCGGCGCTCGATCTTCAACCGCCGGCCTCAGCCGTTGGCCTTGAGCTCGCCGACGATCATCCGGATCTGCAGGTCGGGGTCGGAGAGCAGGGGGACGGATCCGGCGCCGCGATGGCCGCCGCCGCCGTAGCGGGCGGCGAGCTCGCCGACGTTGGTCTTGCAGGTGCGATTGAAGATGCTGTGACCGAGGAGCAGCATCGGGTAGGCGCGGCCCGGGCCCCAGTGGATGCGCACCGACACGTTGACCTCGGGGAAGAGCGCGTAGATCAGGAAGCGATTGCCGATCGCCGGGTGGTCGAGCTGGCGCAAGTCGGTGATGACGACGTTGCCGTCCACCCGGCTCCAGCGCCGCAGGTCCTCGCGGAAGGCCTCGTCCTCGCTGGCGATGATCTCGCAGCGCTTCTGGATGCTGAAGTCCTCGAGGATGCGCTCGATCGGCAGGCCCATCTTCAGCAGGTCCACCAGGTGCATGAAGTACGTCTCGAACGTCCCCAGCCCGCTGCGCCCGTCGATCGTGAAGCCGAGCTTGATGTAGCGCTGCGGCGCGAGGACGTCCTCGGGGGTCAGGTTGGCCGAATCGAGACGGTCGGTCTCGCGCACCAGCTCGGCAAACTCCGGCATCGCCTGCTCGCCGCCGTAGTACTCGTAGACCAGCCGCGCCGCCGAAGGAGCTTCGGCGAACTTGCCTTTCACCTTGCCGACCGGCACGTTGGCCGTGGCGGTGTGCATGTGGTGGTCGAACCACATGTCGCAGGCCGGGTGGTAGGGCAGGTTGGCGATCACGTCGCCCGGCCGGATGTCGGCCTTGCCGTCGGTGATGTCCTGCGGGTGGATCAGCGAGATCGACTCGAGGTCCTCGTTGACCGAGAAGATGACCGCACAAGTCAGGCCGTCGAGATCGCCGCGAGTGACCAAGCGCATGCTCCGATCATAACGGCTTCGGCGGTCGCGCCGTAGGGTCGCGCACGGCAACCTTGGCCCGCCCGGCACGTAGAAGCAGGCACGGACACTCCCGTGCCAAACCAACCTCTGGAGGAACCATGAAGCGAACCGCGTTCTCCGTGCTCGCCGGCCTCGCGCTCGTCCTGTCGGCCCCGCGCTCACCGGCTCCGGCGCAGATCTTCAAGGGCGTGACCCTGCCGCCGAGCGGCGGCAACGAGCGCCAGACGGTCGTGCAGCAGATCGGCCTGGTGCGTGTCTCGATCGACTACAGCAGCCCGCACGTCCACAGCCCGTCCGGCGAGGACCGCCGGGGCAAGATCTGGGGCGGGCTCGTCCCCTACGGCATGACCAACCTGGGTTTCGGCACCTGTGGCGACCAGTGCCCGTGGCGCGGTGGCGCCAACGAGAACACCGTGTTCACGACCTCGCACGACATCAAGATGCAGGGCCAGCCGCTGCCGGCCGGTTCTTACGGCCTGCACTTCATCCCCGGCAAGGACGAATGGACGGTCGTCTTCTCGAAGAACTCGACGTCCTGGGGCAGCTTCTACTACGACGCCAAGGAGGACGCACTGCGGGTGAAGGCCAAGCCCCAGGCGAGCCCGTACCGCGAGGTGCTGACCTACGACTTCACCGAGCGCCGCGACGACACGGCGACGGTGGCCCTGGAGTGGGAGGAGCTGGCGCTGCCGTTGGTCATCACCGTCGACGACGTGCCCGGTCTGTACGTCGAGAACATGCGCCGCGAGCTGCGCTCGACGGCGGGCTTCGACTGGCGCGGCTGGGAGGCGGCGGCGCAGTACTGCGTCCAGAACAAGACCCACCTCGAGGATGGCCTGGCGTGGGCGCAGGCGGCGGTCAGCGGACAGAACGGCCAGGAGAACTTCCAGACCCTGTCGACGCTCTCCCAGCTCCAGGGCGCGACCGGCAAGGAGGCCGAGGCGCAGAAGACGATGGACCGCGCGCTGAATCATCCCACCGCCGGACCGAACGAGCTGCACCAGTTCGGGCGCCAGCTCCTGGCGCAGAAGAAGCCCGAGGAGGCGCTGAAGATCTTCCAGCTCAACGCCAGGCGACATCCCAACCAGTGGCCGGTGCACTTCGGTCTGATGCGCGGCTACTCGGCGCTCGGCAAGTACAAGGAATCCCTCGCCGAAGCCAGGCTCGCCCTCGCGCAGGCGCCCGATCCGTCCTACAAGAAGATCCTCGAGACGATGATCGAGAAGCTGCAGCAGGGCAAGGACATCAACTAGGGCTTCGGCGATCGGTGCGGCCCGCGCTGTGCGCGGGCCGCACCGTGCAGAAAGCTGGGGACGGTGGCGCGGCACGAGTAGCCGTCGCCGGTCATCTCGCACCGACCTCCTGCAGCAGGCTCGCTGACCACAGGGGGAGGGTCTTGCCTCCGGGACCGCGGCTCTCTGAGGCCGCCCGGTTGTAGAGCAGCAGCAGGCGCCGCGGGTCGAGCATGGTCGAGATCAGTGCCTCCCGGCCGAACCGGCGCTCGACCACCACCGCCATCTCGTAGCCCACCGTGTACCAGGGCCCCTGGGTGCCGAAGAACGAGCCGCCCTTCTCCTCGATCGCCGCCGGATCCTTGAGCTTGCCCGACAGGACGTCGAGGAAGAACGACTCGACCGCGCGCAGGTCGGTTGCGAAGTGGCCCAGGTCGCGGTTCCAGCGCGCCCGGTCCGCGGGCGAGCTGGTGGCCTGCGGATCGACGTCCGGGCCGCCGGCCGCGGCGAGCATCGCCAAGCCCTCTCCGAAGCTCCCCATCCAGGTCGCGACGGTGCGCGCCGGTGCCGGCAGAGAGGCGAGCTTCGCCTCGTAGTCCGACCCCAGCGAGGCGAGCCCGATGTGGTGCAGCTCGTGGGCGACGATGTTCTCGAACTTCCCGGTGCTCGTCTCGGGATCGAGGTAGAGGAAGATCGCCGGGTCGGTCGAGGTCTCCCAGACGAAGCTGTTGCGATTCGGCTTGATGACCGGGTACACCTTGGCCCGCAGCCGGGCCTGCGCCGGCAGGTAGCGCAGCGTGCGCTCCGCGGCCTGCCGCAGGTCGGCGCGCTGCCAGCGCTCGAGCGTCGCCGCGAGCGCCGCCCGGCGCTTCAGGAGGTCGTCCGAGAGCACGAAGCGCTGGAAATCCTGGTCGGTGAAGGCGATCGACGGCTCGTGGAACTGCTCGGCGATCCTGGCCTCGCGCGCTTTGAGGCGGCGATAGGGCTCGGTTGCCTGGAGCGCCTGCCAGGAGGACGGGTCGATCGGCTGGCCGGCCGCGCGCCGGGCGAGGATGGCGAGGACGCTCTCGGCCTCGCTGGCGTCGATCGTGATCTCGATGCGGTCAGCGGCGGCCCGTGCCGGCGCACCCAGCCCGGCGCCGAGCAGAGCGATGGCCCAGCCGCCCACCGCCAATCCCTTGATCGTTCCGGTCATGGCCGCTCTCCCCTCCGGTCGTTCCCCTTGCTTGGAACGCGGCAGCCCCGAGAAGGTTTCAGATTGGCGATTGAAGTTACTTATGTACCATGGTAACCTAGTGGAGTGCCCGGCGCCGACGCCGTGGACCCAACCGAGAGGTGCTGCATGAATCCGCCGACATTCCAGCGCACGACGCGCAGCTACACCCAGACGATCGAGGCCCCGCCCGGGCGGGTCTTCCCGCTGCTCTGTCCGGTGCGCGAGGCCGAGTGGCTGGACGGCTGGACGTACGACCTCCTGCACTCGACGTCCGGGTTTGCGGAGCCGGGCTGCGTCTTTCGCACCCAGCCCGCGGGCGAACCGGAGACGATCTGGATCGTCACCCGGCACGACCCGGCCGCCGGCGTCGTCGAGTTCGCGCGGGTGACGGCGGGCCTGGTCGCGACTCGCCTCGCGATCCGGGTGAAGCCGGACGGCGATTCGAGGAGCGCGGTCGAGATCACCTACGAATTCGTGCCGACCAGCGAGGCGGGCGCGCGCCTGGTCGCCGAGCGGCAGTCGCCGGAGAGGTTCCGGGAGGCCATGCAATGGTGGGAGCGCTCGATGAATCACTATCTCGCGACCGGCGAGCTCCTGCGCCACGGGTGAGACCGACTCGGCTATCGTTCGCTCGGTGAGGGGGACGAAGGGGACCCGGTGACACGCGCCGAGCGCTGGCTGTTCGTCGGCCTCGTGGCCCTGCAGATGGTGCCGTTCTGGGTGGTCCGCCGGGTGCCGACCACCGATGGCCCCAGCCACGTGTACAACGCCTGGATCGAGCTCCACCTCCACGATCCGCGCTATCCCCAGATCGGCAGGGCGTTCGAGCTCGATTCACGGCCGTTGCCGAACTGGACGGCCCAGGCGGCGCTCGCCGCCCTGCTCACGGTGCTGCCTCCCGTCGTCGCCGAGAAGGTCTTCCTGAGCGGCTGCGTGCTGCTCCTGCTGCTCGCGGCGCACCGGTGGGTCCGCAGCGTTGCGCCGCAGCGCACCTGGCTCGCCGTTCTCGGCGTGCCGTTCGTCCTGAACTGGACGCTGCACTTCGGCTTCTACAGCTTCTCTGTCGGGATCGCGTTCTATCTGCTGGCGCTCGGCTGCTGGTGGCGACGGCGGGAGCGCCCGGACGGGCGACTGGCGGTGGAGCTCACGCTGCTGCTTCTCCTCGCGTACTTCTCCCACATCCTGGTGCTGGTGCTGGCGCTCTTCTCGCTCGGCCTGCTGTGGCTGGCCCTGCTGCCGCGTGCCGTGCGGGCGGGCAGGACGCGGCGCCACGCCGTCCACCTGGCGATCCTGGCGCCGCAGGCCATCCTGCCGCTGTGGTTCGTGCTCACCCACCGCGGGCCGGCGCCCGAGGCCCTCGCGGACCTGCCGCGCCGGCTGGGCGATCTCGTCTCGCTGCGGGCGCTGTTCACCTACGGCGAACCCGTGCTCGGCACCCTCCTGGCGACGACGTTCCTGGTGCTCGCGAGCTGGACGTTCGGGTCGCGGATGGAGCGTCGCGAAGGGCGCTGGCGCCGCCCGGCGAGCGAGGAGGATGCGCTGCTGCTCCTCGCCGTGGCACTGGCGGGTGTTGCGCTGCTGGCACCCGACGCGATGTCGGGCGGCTCGCTGATCGCGTTTCGCCTGACCCTGTTCCCCTTCCTCGTGCTTCTCGCCTGGCTGGCGCCGCCGCCCACGCGGTGGCTGCGCGGCGCGGTCGCGGCGATCGGCGCCGTCCTGTCGCTGTGCAACGTGGCCAATGTCGTGGGCGCGTACCGGGTGCTGGATGGCGAGGTCGAGGCGAAGCTCGCCGCGACCGGACCGATCGTGCCTGGGACGACCGTGCTGCCGCTGTACCTCGACTTCGGCACCCGGTCGGTCGCGGGCCCGTTCCTGTTCACGCACGTCGTCGACCGCGTGGCGGTCGAGAAGGGGCTGGTGCTGCTGTCGAACTACGAGGCGGCGAGCGGGCTCTTCCCGATCCGCTTCCGCGACTCGCTGCTGCGCCCGT
>JBLMYC010000126.1:0-13622 GCA_050258075.1 Acidobacteriota bacterium | reverse complement strand
GAGCGCGCTGCGGCCGAGGCGATCACGGTGCCCTCCGCCGCGACGCTCGCGACGACCGCGCCGACGGTGTTTCGGGACGGGTGTGCGCAATAGGTGGCGAGCGAGGTGCCGCGAGCGAGGTGCGCCGCGAGCGAGGTGCTGCGCGAGCGAGGTGCCAGGCGCCTCGGGCGGCGCCTCGGGCGGGTGGCGCCTCGGGCGGCGCCTCGGGCGGGCGGCCTTCGGCGCGGCGGCGCAACGGCGCCGCAACGACGGTGGTTGCCGCGGAACGCCCTTCCCTCTGCCGGGCCCCGTGTGGCCCTGCGTTGCCACGGAGGATCGAGCATCCGACCAGGCGGGAGAGGGCGGGAGCGAGACACTCCTCCGCGTGCCAGCTGGAGCGTGCCCGCGAAAGCTGAACGGGCGCTCAGCTAACCAGCGACAGCCGCTGCAATACCGCGCGCGAAAGGCAACGGGGGCGGGAAGGAGTACTCGGGGAAGCCGGCCGAGAGGTCGCCGCCCCGGAGCCGTTCCGCCGCCCGGCGGTAGGCCGCGACGAAGATCCGATACGCCTCGAGGAGTGCGCGACGGGCGCGCTTGCTGGCTGCGTGGACGAGTGGCGCCGGCGCGTGCTTGCTGCGCAGAGGTTCCTGGTGCGGGTTCTGGCGCTGAAGGAGGTCCGCTCCGAGAGGGTCCTTCCCTGTCTGGCGACGGAGGCGTCGGGCCTCGGCCTCGATCTGGGTGACGATCTCGCCAATTCGAGCACGAATCACGGCGTCCGGTAGGTGCTCCCAACAGGGCAGGGGCGCGAGGGCCACGGTCTCCTCGGATGCGAAGTCGTGGGGGGATACGTCAAGCCCCTGGCGGCGAGCCTCGTACTCCGCGGAGCGATCGAACCACAGGCCGCGCAGCGGCTGTTCGTTGAGCAGGGCATCGACGCAGTGCACGCCCGGCCAGTCCGCGGCGGTGAGGACGAAGCCTTCCTTGACGCCGTGGGAGAGGAGATACTTCAGGCGACCGACCTGAGCAGCGAGCTCGGTACTGACGGGAATGGCCTGATAGCGGCGTCCCCAGACCTTCTCGCGCCAAGCATGGAGGCGGCCGACCTCGCGGGCGAGGTTGGAGTTGAAGAAGCACATGAAGCGGGCGAGCTGCTGGGGATCAGTGGGGCTGCAGAGCAGGTGGTAGTGGTTGGAGAGGAAGACGAAAGCGTGGATACGGAGGCCATAGAGGGTCTGCGCCCGGCCGAGAATGCCGAGGATGATCTCGCAGAGGGTGGCCGAGGGCCGTAGCAGCAGTCGGCCATGCAGGGTGCGGGTGGTGACCTCGACCAGGCTGTTGGGCCCGAAGTATCGGAGTCGGCGTGCCATGTCCGAAGAGACGAGAGGCGGGGGAGGGATCTGGCGGCCCGAGTCGCATGGCACCATAGTCGGGCACCATAGTCGGCACCCTAGTCGCACCCACCATAGTCGCGGCCCGAGTCGCATGGCACCCTAGTCGGCACCCTAGTCGGCGCACCATAGTCGGGGGACCGCGACGGTGTCGGCCTCCGTCGTGGCTCAGGGGGACGGTCGTCGTCCGGCCATGGCCGACCCGAACAACGACGTCGTCGAGGCGGACGAGACGAACAACACCGCGCGGAAGTTCCTGGCTGACGTGCCGGATCTCGGGGTTGGCCTCGACAACCTGACCGTGACGCCGGCTGCGCTCGGCTAGAGAACCGCCTTCAACCCCCGCTCCAGCCGGCGCAGGGCCTCGGCGGCCTCGTCGGCGGAGAAGTTGAGCGCCGGGCGGCAGCGCAGCGAGCGGGTGCCGGAGGACAGCGCCAGCAGGTCGTGCTCCATCATCAGGGTCTTGATCGCCCGGTTGCGGGTCTCGGTGTCGGGCAGGTCGAAGGCGAGGAACATGCCGCGGCCGCGCGGGCTGGTGACCTTGCCCGGGAAGATCTCGGCCAGGTGCTCTAGGCCGCGCAGGAGCTGGGCGCCGACCTTGGCTGC
This sequence comes from Acidobacteriota bacterium, assembly GCA_050258075.1. Lineage (GTDB taxonomy): Bacteria > Acidobacteriota > Thermoanaerobaculia > Multivoradales > JAGPDF01 > JBLMYC01. The sequence goes on along the minus strand of JBLMYC010000126.1, from coordinate 11,649 downwards.
GTTGTCGAGCAGGCCTTCCTCCTCGATGATCTCGACGAACTTGGTCGAGCGCACCATGTCCACCAGGTTGCCGCCCCAGGTCGAGTTGATGCGGCTCGAGACCTTGAACACCGAGTCGACGTCATCGATGCGCGAGCTGGCGCAGATGCCGCTCGCCTGGGCCTTCTTCGCGAACGCGAAGATGTCGGGGACGACGCCGAAGTGCTCGAACGCCCACCACTTGCCGGTGGTGCCGAATCCCGTCTGCACCTCGTCGAAGATCAGCAGGAACTCGTGCAGGTCGGCGAGGCGGCGCAGCTCGTGCAGGAACTCGCCGCGGAAGTGGTTGTCGCCGCCCTCGCCCTGGATCGGCTCGATGATCAGCGCCGCGACGTCGTCGGGATGGGCCGCCACCGCGCGTTCGATCTCCGCGACCGCCTGGCGCTCGCTCTCGATCGTGCGCCGTAGCACCTCCTCGGTCACCGGGAAGGCGAGCTTGGGATTGGTGACCCGCGGCCAGGGGAACTTGGGGTAGTAGTCGGTCTTCTTGGGGTCGGTGTTGGTCAGCGACAGGGTGTAGCCGGAGCGGCCGTGGAAAGCCTCGCGGAAGTGGATGATCTGCGAGCCCTTCTCGCCCTTGCCGCGCTGGAGGTTCTTTCTCACCTTCCAGTCGAAAGCCGTCTTCAGCGCGTTCTCGACCGCCAGCGCCCCGCTGTCGATGAAGAACATGTGGTGGCGCAGCGCCTCGGGCACGGTACGTGAGATGGTCTCGACGAACTCGGCGTACTCGGTCGAGTACATGTCGGAGTTGGCCGGCTTGTTGAGCGCCGCAGGCAGGATGCGCTCGCGGAACTCGGGGGCGAGCGTCTTGGGGTGGTTGTAGCCGAGCGGCAGGGTGGCGAAGGAGGTGTACAGGTCGAGGACCTCGCGACCGCGCGCGTTGTCGTGGATCCAGGCGCCGTGGCTGCGCTCGAGGTCGATGACCAGGTGATAGCCGTCCACCAGGATGTGGCGCTTGAGGACGTCGTGCACTTCCCGGGGCGCGACGCGCACGGTGCGCGCCATGCGATGGCCGAGCTGGGCGGTCGTTGTCATTCGGACTCTCCCTTCGCGGTGGCCGCTGGCCGAAACGAGGCTGATCGAGGAGCTGCGGGTCGCCGAGGACGGTAACCCCAAGCGAGTAAGAAGCTTAGCAGCGAGACGCGGCGGGGTCAAACACCGCTGGAGAGCCGGCGGCGGTGGCGATTCTCAGTCCTTCGCCACGCGCTGGCGCAGCTCGCCCACCGTCTTGGCGTCTCCGGCGAGGGGCGTGGCCGCGTACTCCTCACGCTCGCCTTCCGGCGTCTGGCGCTTGACCGGGCCGAGCTCGTACAGCTTCCAGCCGGCGAGTGAGAAGGAGTCGGGGACGGCGGGGGCCGGCGCGAGGATTTCCCAGAAACCTTCCAGATGAGTCGGGGGCGTCGGCTGCTTCGCCGCGGGGGGAGTGAAGCGGAAGTCGATCTGGTAGAGCACTCTGCCGGCCGCGTCGCGGGTGGCTTGGCCCGCCGCCGACCAGGGCGCCGGGTAGCTGCCGGCGGCGCTCGCCGTCGAGACCTCGATCGGCAGCTTCGGTTCATTCACCGCGACCGAGAGCTTCGTCGGACCGGCAGGCGGACCGCCCGGCGAAGCCCGCTCGAGAAGCTTCGCGACCAACTGCCACTCGAGCGCCGCCGCGTCGAGCGCGTCGATCTCGTAGCCGGGCTCTAGGGCGTCGCCGTGGACGGCCAGGAACCGGCCGGCGACGAGCAGCATGTCGCGCGCATGCTGCTTGCCGGGCTCTGCGCCGGCCATGTGAATGCGGGTTTCGCCGGTCGGGCTGATCCACAGCTCGTAGGACAGCCGGGTGGGGTCACCCGTTGCGGAGACGTCGACCCGGGCGTGATTCGCGGCCGTCCAGGGCTCGGCCAGGGCCGGGACGCCGGCGGCCAGCGCGACCGCCAGCGCGGTGCGCAGGAACGCGGCGGTCGGGATCAGCTTCCCCGCCCGATGCTCTGCGGCATCTTCAGATTCGGCGCGTCGCGGCGCAGCGGCTTGCCGGCGACGGCGGTCTGGTTGCGGCCGGTCTCCTTGGCGATGTACATCGCCGTGTCGGACAGACGGAGGAGGGCGCTCTTCGCCTGCTCGAGGCTCATGCCGCGCGCGATGTGGCGCTTCAGGGTGGCGACGCCGATCGAGCAGGTGATGCCGGCCAGGAGCAGCGGCTCGGGCTGGATCTCGCCCGGCTCGGAGCAGAACACGTTCTGCACGATCGCCTTGCGGATCGTCTCGGCCTGGCTCACCGCCGGAGAGAGCCCGCAACCGAGCAGCGCGATCACGAACTCGTCGCCGCCGTAGCGGGCGACGACCGAGTCGGTCTCGGGGATCGCATCGCGCAGCAGGCGGCCGACCTCGCGCAGCACCTGGCTTCCCGCCAGGTGGCCGTGGGTATCGTTGACCCGCTTGAAGAAGTCGAGGTCCAGGAAGAGCACCGCGAGGTCGCGGCTGGTTTCCTGACAGTGGGCGATCGCCTGCGCCAGGGCGATGTGCAGGTAGCGGTCGTTGTAGAGGCCGGTCAGGTTGTCGCGCTTGGCGATCTCGTGCGCCTGCCGCGCGTCGAGCGCGTTCTGGATCGACACCGAGATGTAGTTGGCGAAGATCTCGAGCAGGTGCCGGTCCTGGACGCTGTATTCCTTGGCGCGCTGGTGGTTGAGCAGCTCCAGCACGCCGCAGACCTCCTGCTCGATGCGGATCGGCACCGCCACCACCGACTCGGTGACGTACTGGGTGCCGCGGTCGACCTCGGCGTAGAAGAACTGGTCGGCGCGCACGTCCGGGCTGTGGTACGCGGAGCCGGTCAGGTACACGTGGCCGGCGATCCCGCGGTCGGCCGGGATGCGGTTGCCGACCAACTGCTCGGCCTTGTCGCCGAAGGCGGCGATGAAGGTGAGCTGGTTCTGGCGGCGGTCGGGCCTCTTCTCGGTAGGGTTGTCGAGCAGGATCGAGCCCGCCGACGAGGGCACGAACTCATTGGCCCGCTTGAGGATCTCGACCAAGTTGTCCGCCAGGCTCATCTCTGGCGCGAATCCGGGCGTGGCGCGGCGACGCTCGAGGAAGCCCTGCAAGCGAGTCGTGTCGAGGCAGGTGAACTTGTCGCTCACGTCGAGGCGCCTGGAATCCGAGGGAAGTATAGCGCCCGTCTATTCCAGGTCGCGCAGCAGCTCGCGCGAGCGCCGTCGGACCTCCTCGCGCAGCGCCTCGGCCGAGGAGAGCTGGGGGGCGTAACGCAGGTAGTGGAGGTCGTCGGCCAGGGCTGCCAGCTCGCGGGCGGCCTCGGGGTCGGCCCCCTGGCGCGCCAGGAGATCCGGCCACTGCCCGCTCGGCGCCCCCGCCGGGACGCTCCAGCGCGCCTGCAGGTACTCCCGCCAGGCCTCCTCGATTTCGCTCGCCGCCTGGCGCGGGCGTTCCTCGTGGCCGGCGCGGGCCAGGCGCTCCCGCAGGCGCCGGCGCGGCGCGGCGCCGGGACGCCGGCGCAGGGCGAAGCCCACCCCGACACCGAGCAGGGCCAGGGTTCCGGCGCCGGCCGCCACGGCGGTGAGCGTGGCGCGGCCGGCCGCGGCTGCTGACCCGCCCGGCGCCGGCGAGGACGACGCGGGTGGCTGCGAGGCGATGGCCGCCGGCGTCGGCGCGGGCGGAATCGGCGCCGCGGCCTGGACCGCGGGGAGAGCGCTCAGGTCGACGGACGGTCCCTGCGCAACCGCGTAGGTGTGGGTCGCGGGGTCGAAGTACGGCACCTCGATCGGTGGCAGGGCCCAGCTCCCCGGGCGCTCGGGAACGAGCACGTAGCTCCAGGTGCGGCGGCTCTCGACGCCGTCCGCCTGGACGTCCTCGCTCGACCCGCGCTGCGGCGGGAAGACCCGCACCCCGTCGAGCTGCGGCGGCGGCGGATCGCCGAGGCTTTGCAGGTTGCCGCGCCCGGCGAAGGTCAGCTTCAGCGTCGCGGCCTCGCCGGCGTGGATCTCTTCGGGATCGATCTTCGCCTCGACCTGCAGCGGACCGACCAGGCCGGTGAAGCCGGCCGGGGCGGGAGGAAGTGGCGCGACGTCGATCGTCAGTGGGTCGGCGGCGCGCTGCACCTCGGTGACCTGCGGAACCAGCCCGAACGGTCCGCTCTGCGGCACCCGCACCGCGAGCGAGACTTTCGCCGCGTCGATCGTCAGCCGGCCCGACCGCAGCGGGAACAAGGCCTTGCGCAGCAGCGCCACGCGGCCGTAGCGCTCGCCGTCGATCGTCGTCATCTCCGCCTGCGGGTGCTGCGGCAGCGCCACGTCGCGCGACCAGAACCCGGCGAAGGTGGGGATCGCCTGCGGACTGACTGCGCTGACGTCGGCCTGGGTATAGAGGTAAAGGGTGTACAGCACTTGCTGGCCGACGGTGGCGCTCTGCGGCTCGAGCTCGGCGCGCAGGAAGAGCTTGGGCTGCACCGCCGGCGCACGCCGCTGGCGGCCGGGGAACATCTCGTCGAACATCTCGTCGAACGGGTCCTGCTGGGCGCCGAGCCCGCTCGGCGGCGGCGCGGCGGCGGCACCTCCGCCGGTCCCCGCCGCGCTCACCTGCAGGTGCTGGTCGGGGATCTGATAAGTCTGATCGCCAACTTGCACCCGGATCGCGTACACCCGCGCCGCGCCCTCGTGCAGCGGTGCCAGCTGCCAGCGCAGGGTGAGCGAGCGCGAGGCGTCGCCGTTGACGAACTGGAAGCTCTCCGACTGGTAAGGACCGCCGACGATGCGCAGGTTGTCGAGCTGGAACTGCGGGTTGGCGCTCAATCCACCCAAGCCGCCGCTGTGCAGCTCGATCGACAGCACGGTCGTCTCATCGGCGCCGATCGACCGCGGCTCGACGCCGACCTGGATCTTCGGCTCGTCGGCGTGGAGCGGCAGCGCGGCGAGTGAGAGGGCGAGGGCGAGAAGTAGAGGTCGCATCGGCGTTCGATTACCAGTCCTTGGCGGTGCGCGCGGTCTTCTTGATCCGCTTGGCGGCTTCCGCCCGGCGCTGCTGGCGCTCGAGGTTCTCCACCGCCTGCAGGATGGAGCGCGCCTGCTCGGCGCTCATGTCGGGCTGCGGCTGGAAACGCATTTTCGGCGACGGCGATGGCTGCGGCGAGGGTGACGGTTGCGGCGAGGGTGACGGTTGCGGCGCGCCGCTGCCCGACTCGCCCTGCGGCGATGGGGTGGGCGAGGGTGACGGCTGGGCGCCGGGCTGCGGTTGCGGCTGCGGTTGCGGCTGGTCCTGCTTACCCTGCGACTGGGGTTGCCGCTGCTTTTCGTTCTGTGCCGGGCGATCCTTCGGCGGTCCGGAAGAATTCCTTTGCGACTGTTTCTGCTGCTCCTGCTGGCGCTCGAGCTCGCGCAGCGCGAGCTCGAGGTTGTGCTTGGCGTCGGGGTTCCCGGGCTGCAGGCGCAGGCTCTGCTCGAGCGCCTCGACCGCGCCGCCGAAGTCATGGGTGGCGAGGCGCGCGGTGCCGAGGTCGTACAGCGCCGTCGGCGCGAGCTCGGGCGGTGCCGCTTTCGCCGCGCGCTCGAGGAGCGGCGCCGCGCCGGCGGCGTCTCCTGCCGCGAGATGGCCGGCGCCGGCGTTGTACATCGCCAACGGGTCCTGCGGCGCAAGGCGCGCCGCCACGTCGAGCGAGCGCGCCGCCTCCGCACGGTGGCCTTGGCGCAGGTCGGAGATCGCCAGTGCGGTGCGCTCGCGCGGGTTGAAGAGCCAGCGCTCGGCGGGCGGCGCCGCCACCGGCGTTGCCGCGACCGGCGCCGAGACCGGCGGCGCGGCACACAGAGGGACGGCCGCCCCGGCGAGCGCCGCGATCAGCGCGGCGAGCACCGCCCGGGTGCGCGCTGCTCTCATCTCGGGTCCTCCGCGAACGGCCGCAGCAGGAGCAGCGCGACGGTCGCCAGCGCGGCGAGCCCGAGCGGCCACTGGAAGCGCTCCTCGAGCGTGGTGACGATGTCGTCGCTCAGGCGCATCTTCTCCATCCCGGCGATCCGCGCGACCAGTGGCGCGGTGTCGGTCCCGGCGCCGGTCGAGTGCAGGTAGATGCCGCCCGTCCGCTGGACGAGCGGCTCGAGGTCGCCCGCCTCGAGGCGGGTGATCACCACCCGGCCGTCGGCATCGCGCTTGAACTCGTTGGCCGTGCCGCCGGGCAGCGGGATGGGGCCGCCGGCGTCGGTGCCGATGCCGATCGCGTCGACCGCGATGCCGCGCTCGGCGAGCTTGGCGGCGACCTCGTCGAGCCCGCCGGCGTGATCCTCGCCGTCCGAGAGCAGCACGATCACGCGGTGCTTGCGGTCGCCCTCGGGGAACAGCTTGGCCGCTTCCATGAGGGCCGGACCGAGCACCGTTCCCGGGGTCGGCAGCGAGCCCGGCTGGGCGGTGTCGAGCAGCAGATCGATCACGCCGCCATCGGTGGTCAGTGGCGCCATCACCACGCCCTCGCCTTCGGCCTCGACCAGCGCCACCCGATTGCCCGGCAGGTCGGCGACCAGCCGGCGCAGCAGGGCGCGCGCCACCTCGAAGCGGGTCGGAGCGACGTCGGTCGCCGCCATCGACAGCGAGGTGTCGAGCACGAACACCACGTCGACGCCGTGGCGCTCGACGCGCTCGTGGGTCGCGCCCCAGCGCGGGCGGGCGAGCGCCAGAGAGGTCGCCGCGACCGCCACCGCCAGGAGCGCCGCGGTCAGCGCGATGCGGCCGCGCCGGAAGCCGGGCATCAGGCGGTCCCACAGGCCACGCGCTGCCCAGGTCTCATCGGCGCGCAGCCGGGCGCGCAGCAGCGCCACCGCCGCCGCCGCGGCGAGCGGGGCGAGGAGCAGGAGCCAGAGCAGACGGGGCTGGGCGAGGTTCATGGCTCGGCGGTGAGGCGCAGGCCGCGGAAGGCGAGCGGCAGCAGAAGGAGGCCGAGGGCGGCCCAGGCCCAGGGCGCGAAGTCTTCCTGGTAGCGCACGTAGCGCTTCACCTGGAGCGGCGTCTTCTCCAGGCGATCGATCTCGTCGAAACCCGCCTCGAGCTCGGTGCGATCGGTGGCGCGGAAGTAGCGGCCGCCGGTCTGTGCGGCGATCTGGGCGAGCAGCTTCTCGTCGATGCCGACCTCCATCGGCACCCGTCGGGTGACGGTCTCGCCGGTCACCGGGTCGGTGTCCTGCACCGGCACCAGGACGCGCCCCGAGGTACCGACGCCGACCGTGTAGACCCGCAGGCCGAGCCCCTTGCACACCGCGGCCGCCGACAGCGGATCGATCTCGCCGGCGTTGTTCACGCCGTCGGTGACCAGCACCACGACGCGGCTCTTCGCCGGGCTGTCCTTTAGCCGCGCCGCCGCGGTGGCGAGAGCGACGCCGATCGCGGTGCCGTCGGGCAGCGAGTTGAGCTGCACCGAATCGACCAGCAGGTCGAGCATGCGGTGATCGGTCGTCAGCGGCGCCTTGTTGATGGCGCCGCCGGCGAAGACGACGAGACCGATGCGGTCCCCGGTGCGCCGGGAGATGAAGTCCTTCACCACCTGCTTGGCGACGGTCAGGCGGTCACGGGGCTGGAAGTCCTCGGCGCCCATGCTGCCGGAGATGTCGAGCACCACCTCGATGTCGATGCCCTTGGTCAGGCTCTCTTCCCAGGCGTAGCCGAGCTGGGGCCGGGCGAGTGCGAAGGCGAGCAGAGCGAGCGCCGCGAGCCGGCTGTAGAACGGCAGGTGCAGCGGCACACGGCTGCGGTTTGCCGTCGGGGCAGGCAGCCGGCTGTAGGTCAGCGCTCCCAGCGCCGGATGGCGGTGGTGCCAGACGGCGAGCGCCGGCACCGCGAGCAGGAGCAGCAGCCAGGCGGGATTGGCGAAGTGCGGCACGGCGTTCACGCCGGGGCCTCCGCCGCCGGCGGGCGCTGGTGCTGGTCGATCGCGCGCCCGGCGGCGAGCGCCGCGGCCAGGCGCTCGATGGCCGCCGCCTGGGCCGCGTCGGTGCGCGCAAACTTCACCCGATCGCAGTCGCGCAGCAGGCGCACCAGGCTGCGGCAGGGCTCGCGCGGCAAGGCGCGCCGGCGCAGCTCGTGGTCGATCTCGCTGCTGGTGCTCTCGAGCGCCGGCACACCGGCCGAGCGGGCGAGGAAGCGGCGCAGCGCCAGGCTGAGGTCGGTGTGGAGCGCCACCGCCGGCAGCTTGCCGGCGTCGGCACGTAGCCTGGCGAGCGTCGCCTCGAGCTCCTCCAGCGCGGGCAGCGCCGGGTTCGACGCGGCGCCGGCGCCCGCCCGCCGGGGCCGGCGCGCCGCGATCAGCGCGAGGACGAGGCCCAGGAGACCCGCGCCCAGCGCCCAGAAGAAGCGCTTGCCCCAGGGCAACGGCCGCGGCGGCGCGGCGGGTTTGGGCGCCGGCGTCGATCCCGCGGCGGGGAGAACGGAGCGGATCTCGAGCGCGAGCCCGGCGGGAGTGCTCAGGCGCTGCTCGCCCGGGCTCGACGGAATCCCGACCGCGACGGCGGGGAGCGCGAGCCTGCCGGTCTTGAAGGCCGCAAGCGTCACGCGCTGGCGATAGACGACCGCGTCACCTTCGGCCGTGCGCTGCGGCGGCGCGACGGCGCGGACCTCGGCATCGCCCCAGGTCTTGCCCCAGGCCGGGAAGCGGGGCGCCCCGCCGAGCTCGGCCGGCGAGCCGCGCAGCTCGAGGGTCGCCACCACGAGATCGCCGACCTCGGCGGTCGGCGGCTGCAGGGTGACGCGCAGGGTCGGCGCAGCCCAGGCGGCGCCGGACCGGCCGAGAGCCAGACCGGCGAGCAGCGCCAGCGGCAGGAGCGACGGGCGCCTCATCGCTGCAGCCTCCGCCGCCGTGCCGCGAAGAAGGAGACCAGAGGCGCCAGATACGGGCGGTCGGTGCGCAGCTCGAGGTGGTCCACTCCCAGGCGGCGGGTCAGGCGGCGCAGCTCCTCGCGCTCGGCGCGGCGCTCCGCGGCGTGCCGGGCGGCGAGCGCGCGCGGCCGCACCAGGGCGACCTCGCCGGTCTCCGCGTCGCGCAGCACCACCGGGCCGCTGCGCGGCATCTGCTCGTCGCGCGGATCGACGAGCTCGATCGCGATCACGTCGTGGCGCGCGGCGGCGGCCTGCAGGGCGCGCCTGCCGGTGAAGCCGATGAAATCGGAGACCACGAACAGGACGGCGCGCTGCTTGAGCGTCGCCAGGGTGGAGCCCAGCGCGTGCTCGAGATCGGTCGCGCCGGAGGCCGGCCGGCCGAGGATCTCGCGCACCAGGCGCAGTACGTGGGTGCGGCGGCGGCGCGGCGGCAGGAAGAGCTCGAGGCGGTCGGTGAGCAGGGCCGCCCCGACCCGGTCCTGGTTGCGCAGCGCGGCGAAGGCGAGCAGCGCCGCGATCTCCGCCGCGAGCTCGCGCTTGAGGATCGCCCGCGAGCCGAAGCCCAGGCTGCCCGAGACATCGACCGCGAGGAACACCGTCAGGTCGCGCTCCTCGACGTACTGCTTGACGAAGGGTTGCGCCATGCGGGCAGTGACGTTCCAGTCGATCGAGCGGATGTCGTCTCCGGGAGCGTAGGGGCGCACCTCGGCGAACTCCATGCCGCGGCCCTTGAAGACCGAGTGGTACTCGCCGGCGACGCCCTGATCGACCAGGCGCTTGGTGACGATCTCGATGCGCCGCACCCGGCGCAGCAGATCGCTCGGTAGCGCCGGGCGCGCCACGCCCGGGGCGGAGCCGCGGGCGGCGGGCTGGCGCTTCAGGAAGCCAAACATCGGGAGATCGGCGGGCTCGGCGCGGCGCTCGCGGTCGGCCTACGGCACCTCGACGCGGTCGAGGAGCCGGGCGACCAGGTCGTCAGCGGTCACTTCCTCCGCCTCGGCCTCGTAGGTCGGGATGATGCGGTGGCGCAGGACGTCGGGGGCGAGCTCCTTGACGTCCTCCGGGATCACGTAGCCGCGCCCGCGCACCAGCGCCATCGCCTTGGCGGCGCGCGCCAGGTACAAGGTAGCGCGCGGCGAGGCGCCGAAGCCGATCAGATTGGAGAGGTCGTCGAGGCCGGCAGCGCGGGGCTCGCGGGTCGCGGCCACCAGGTCGAGCACGTAGCCGCGGATCTTGGCGTCGAGGTAGACCGAGTCGACCGTGCGGCGCAGCGCCAGCAGGCGCTCGCGATCGAGCAGCGGACGGACCTCGAAGTCGCGCTCGACCAGCATGCGCTCGAGGATCTCCTGCTCCTCGGCCCGGCTCGGGTAGCGCAGCCGCAGCTTCAGCATGAAGCGGTCGGTCTGCGCCTCGGCGAGCGGATAGGTGCCCTCCTGCTCGATCGGGTTCTGGGTGGCGAGAACCAGGAACGGCTCGGCGAGCGGATACGTCGTCTGGCCTAGCGTCACCTGGCGCTCTTCCATCGCCTCGAGCAACGCCGACTGCACCTTGGCGGGCGCGCGGTTGATCTCGTCGGCGAGCAGGACGTGGGTGAAGATCGGTCCTTTGCGGGTCTGGAACTCGCCGCTGCGCTGGTCGTACACCGGGGTGCCCAGCAGGTCGGCGGGCAGCAGATCGGGCGTGAACTGGATGCGCTTGAAATCGATCGCCAGGCAGCGGGCGAGGGTCTTCACCGCCAGGGTCTTGCCGAGCCCCGGCACGCCTTCGATCAGGACGTGACCGCGCGCCAGCAGACCGACCAGCAGGCGATCGATGAGGTACTCCTGGCCGACGATGACCTTGCCGAGCTCGGCCTCGATCTGCTTGACGACCAGCGCTTCGCGCTCGACTTCGCGGGTGATCTCGCTGACATCCGGCTGCATGCTCATCCCTCCCCGGAGTCCGGAGACTGCAAGTGAAGTGCCAGCGCAAACCGCTGAGCGCATGGCGGCTACGGGCCGGGAGAGAGGCCGCCCGTGGCGTCCCGGCCGAGGCGGGAGCGCGCCCGCCGGCGCCGCCGCGCCATTCTGGCCGCGGGCGCGGCGCGCCAAGGTCCCGGAGGCACGTTGATAGCGTAGGAGCATGCCCCGCTCGCCCCGCTCGCGGCCGGCTCGCCGAGCCCAGCCCCCGAGATCGCGTCCGCCGTTGCGCAAGGCGCTCGGCCAGCATCATCTGCGCGACGGCGCGCTGTGCCGGCCGTTGGTCGAGTTCCTGCGGCCGCGCGGCGAGCGGGTGCTCGAGATCGGGCCCGGCGGCGGAGTGCTGACCGCCGAGCTGGCGCGGGCCGGCGCGCACGTCCTGGCGCTCGAGCTCGATCGGGCCTGGGCGATCCGTTTGCGCCGGCTGGCGGTTGGAGGGGCGCCGATCGCGATCGCGGTCGGCGATGCGCTCGACCTCGACTGGCAGCGCCTGGCGCCGGGCACGCTGGTCACCGGCAACCTGCCGTACAACGTCGCGACCGCGCTGATCGAGCGTTGCCTGGTGGCGGCCGCGGGAGTGCCGCGCGCCGCGTTCCTGGTCCAGCTCGAGGTGGCAGAGCGCCTGACCGCGGCGCCGGGCGACGAGGCGTACGGATCGCTGAGCGTCCTGGTGGCGGCGTACGCGCGCCCGACCTGGCTCGGGCGGGTGCGGCGCGGCAGCTTCGTCCCGCCGCCGAAGGTGGACGGCGGCTTCGTCGGTCTCGAGCGTCGGGTTCCGCCGCTGCCGCCCGCGGCGATGCCGGCCCTGCTCGAG
>JBLMYC010000125.1:0-2538 GCA_050258075.1 Acidobacteriota bacterium | reverse complement strand
CGCGTCCCCCCGCCCGCCCAGAGCCCGCGCTCACGCGCGGGATGACAGCGGAGGCTCCGGTCGCTCGGATCTCCTTCCCACCCAGATCTTTTTCGACGCTGACCCGGCGAGGGCGCTGCGCTTCAGGGATCGACCGCCCGGGGCAGGCGGAAAGGCTGCGGCAGCAGGTCGCGCAGGTAGACGAGATCGCGCGCCCCGCGGGTGTTGCAGAGCAGGATCGGCAGATCGGGATCGGCGAACTCGGTGAGCACCTGCAGGCACGGTCCGCATGGGCGTGCCGGGGGCTCCGCCTCGGCGAGCACGACGAGCGCCTCGAGGTGTCGCGCTCCTGCACCTGCGGCGCTGGCGACCGCCAGGCGCTCGGCGCACAGCGCCAGTCCGTAGGAGCGGTTCTCGACGTTGCAGCCGGAGTGGATGTCGCCGTCAGCGAGCACCGCGGCGCCGACCTGGAATCCGCTGTACGGCGCGTAGGCGTGACGGCGGGCCTCGCTGGCGGCGGTGACCAGGGCTTCCCAATCCATCGGCGGGAATGTAGCACGGCGCGATCGCGGGTCGCGCCGCTGCCCACCCGTTCGGGGCGTGTCGCCGGACAACGCTGTGATACGTTCGCGCAGTGCTGTCGCGCGTCGTCGTCGCGGCCGCCATCCGCTCCAACCCATTCGCCGCACGAAGCAGAAGGAGGAAACCGTGACCGCTCAGGCCTCGATGCCCAACCCGCCTGCCGACGGGCAGGAGATCCGCTACGAAAACGGCACCCTGCAGGTGCCCGACCGCCCGATCATCCCGTTCATCGAGGGCGACGGCACCGGCCCCGACATCTGGCGGGCAACCCAGATCGTGCTCGACGGCGCGGTCGCCAAGTGCTACGGCGGCAAGCGGCGGATCGCCTGGGTGGAGGTGCTGGCCGGCGAAAAGGCGCACAACGCGACCGGCGACTGGCTGCCGGAGGCGACGATCGCGGCGGTGAAGAAGTACCGGGTCGGCATCAAGGGGCCGTTGACGACGCCGGTCGGCGGTGGCATCCGCAGCCTGAACGTGGCGCTGCGCCAGATCCTCGACCTCTACGCCTGCGTGCGCCCGGTGCGCTATTTCGCCGGCGTCCCCTCGCCGGTCAAGGAGCCGCAGAAGGTCAACATGGTGATCTACCGCGAGAACACCGAGGACGTGTACGCCGGGATCGAATGGAAAGCCGGCACGCCCGAGGCGCAGAAGCTGATCGCCTTCCTCGACCAGGAGATGGGCAAGAAGATCCGTGCCGGCAGCGGGGTCGGCATCAAGCCGATCTCGGAGTTCGGCAGCAAGCGCCTGGTGCGCAAGGCCCTGCAGTACGCGATCGCGCAGGGCCGCACCGATCTCACCCTGGTGCACAAGGGCAACATCCAGAAGTTCACCGAGGGCGCGTTCAAGGACTGGGGCTACGAGGTCGCCAAGCAGGAGTTCGGCGACCGCACGGTCTCCGAGCAGGAGCTGTGGGACAACCTGGGCGGCAAGCTCCCGGCCGGCAAGATCCTGGTCAAGGACCGGATCGCCGACGCCATGTTCCAGCAGGTGCTGCTGCGCCCCGACGAGTACCAGGTGCTGGCGACGACCAATCTGAACGGCGACTACATCTCCGACGCGCTCGCTGCCCAGGTCGGCGGCCTCGGCATGGCGCCGGGCTCCAACGAGGGCGACGGCTACGCGGTCTTCGAGGCGACGCACGGCACGGCGCCGAAGTACGCCAACCAGGACAAGGTGAACCCGGGTTCGCTGATCCTCTCCGGCGTGATGATGCTGCGCTGGCTCGGCTGGGGCGAGGCCGGCGACTCGATCGAGCGCGCGATCGAGCGCACGATCGCCGAGAAGCGGGTCACTTACGACCTCGAGCGCCAGATGAAGGGTGCCAAGCTGCTGAAGTCCTCGGAGTTCGCCCGGGCGATCGTCGAGAATCTGTAGAAGCATGTAGAAGTCCGCAGAAACCTGTAGGATGCCGGGCTCGTAGGTATTTCTCGTGCGAGCCCGTCATCTCCTCCTCTGGATCCTGGCCGGCGTCCTGGGCGCGATCGCCCTGGGCTGGGCCTATCCGCGCGTCTTCCCGTTCGGACCCCAGGGCTGGAAGATCGACCAGAAGCAGGCCCAGGCCCTGGCTCTCGAGAAGCTGCGCGACCTCGGCGATCCAGTGAAGGACGCCTACGTGACCTGCGGGCTGAGTGGCTCGGGCACGATCGAGCGTCGGCTGCAGATCGAGGCCGAGCGCCTCGGCCGTGAGCGCGTCCTGGCGACGCCGGTCGCGCGCTACGGCACCGCCCGCTACGGTGTCGCCGTCTACCCGCCGGGTGCGGGGACCGGCGAGTGGCGATACCGTGCCTCGGTCACGCCGAGCGGCGAGTTCGCGGCCCTCCGCTTGCAGCTCGCCCCCGGCGAAGAGGGCAAGGCCATCGACCCAGCGCAGGCGCGACGCGAGGCCGACGCGTTCCTCGTCCGCGAAGGCTTCGACCTATCGACGCTGCGGGAGCCGGAAGTGCGGACCGAGCAGCTCCTCAAGCGCACCGACACCCA
>JBLMYC010000124.1:0-15011 GCA_050258075.1 Acidobacteriota bacterium | reverse complement strand
CCGCAGGTCGGCCTCTATCGCCTGTACCTGCTGCGCCACCTGCGGCGCATGTACGGCCCGGTCGCCAGACGACACGTGTGGCTGGCGCGCCCGGCGGAGGTCGCCCGTGTACGTACGCTTCGGCAGTGGGACTCGCTCACCGTCGCTCCGCGCTTCGGTTTCGCCGACGCCGACGACTACTATCGGCAGGCGAGCGTCGGCCCGCTGCTCGATCGGATGCGAAAGCCGGGGCTGCTGGTCCTCAGTCGCCACGACCCGATGGTCCCGGCGTCGACCGTCGCCGGGCCGCTCGCCGCGGCGCCGGCGGGGCTCGAGGTGCGCTGGGTGGCGCGCGGCGGCCACCTGGCGTTCCCGCGCGACCTCGATCTCGGCTGCGCGGGAGCTCCGGGGCTCGCGAGCCAGGTCATGGCCTGGCTCGCGGAGCGCTAGGCAAGGCCGCTAGCGCGTGATCTTGAAGCGCCGGCCGGTGACCCCCTGCGGGCCGTCCCACACCACCACGAAGGCACCGCCGGGCCCTGCGGCCGCCACGTCGGGCGAGGTCGGTGCCAGCGTATTCGGTATCCGGGAAACCACCACGAACTCGGCGGCGTCGAGGGCGGCACCGGTCAGGGCGTAGCGGCGCCCCGCGATCGTCTCCGCGCCGAGATTGTCGTTCTCCCACACCACCACGAAGGCGCCGGTCGAGGTCATGGCGATCGCCGGCACGCGTTGCAGCCCGCTGGTCACGGTGTTGACGCGCAGTCGGGCCCCGCTCGCCTTGTCGAGCTGGTTGAAGCGCTGCAGCAGGATGTCGGACTGCGCCACCGCCGGCGCCTGGTCGCTCTGCCAGGCGATGGCATAGCTCCCGCCGCTTGGCGCGCAGGCCACCGCCGGCAGAGTCGAGGTGGCGGACAGCGGCGCCGCGACGTTCCCTTCGCCGGTCGCGGGAAACAAGCCGGTTGCGCCGAAGTGGCGGCGCGATACTCCGAAGTGCGCGGGCTCGAAGGGGCCGGGGTCGTCGACGCTGGTCCAGGCGACGACCGCGCGGCCCAGCGAATCGGTGCACAGGCTGGGCCGGTTGCTGTTCACTCGTCCGGAGCTGATCTGGACCTGCGGCCCGAGCGGCGCGCCGGCGGCGCTGAAGCGACGGGCCCAGACCTGCTGCGGCTGATCGGGCGGGATGGCGCGGATCCAGGCGACCGTGAAGCTGCCGTCCTTCGCCACGGTCACGCTCGGCAGGACGTCGTCGGGTGGATACGCCGCCGCGGTCGCGTTGTCGCTGACCCGAACCGGCGCTGCCGCCGGCACGCCGGTCGAGGTGAAGCGCTGGGCCCAGACGTCTGCCGAACGACTGACCAGGGTCGACCAGACGACGACGAACTTGCCCGTGGCGTTCGACGCCACGTCGACGTCGTATTGGGCCGGACGGGGAGTCGGGCCGAGCTGCACGGCGCCGGTGCCCGGAGTGCCGCTGGCCAGGAAGAAGCGGCGCCAGGCGCCGGGCAGGTGGCCCGGGGTGGTCGCCTGCCAGGCGGTCAAGAAGGCGCCGCCGGGGAGGCCGGCCACCCTGGGCAGTCGATCGGAGCAGGTGGAGCAGGTGCCGAGCTGGAAGGGGTTGCCGTTGGGCGTCGGTCCTCCGGCGAGGGCCGGGACGGCAAGCGCGGTGGCGAGCAGCGAGGCGAGAGCGAGGCGTCCAAGTCGGGGCATTCCGGGTCTCCGTCGTGTCGAGCGTGGTGCATCGTTGGGTTCTACGTTGGCGGCCGGCGCTGCGTCGCGGCGGACATCGCCTGCGCGATCCCACGAAGAGGCGCATTGTAGAACGCTCGCCCCGGCCGATGCGGTACGCTGCCGGCGACCCTGGGAGACCGCCGCTTGAGCGAAACCGACACCGGCCCGACCAACCGCCTGGCGCGCGAGAGCAGCCCCTATCTCCTGCAGCACCGCCGCAACCCGGTTGACTGGTACCCGTGGGGAACGGAGGCGCTCGAGCGAGCCCGGCGCGAGGACCGCCCGATCTTCCTCTCGGTCGGCTATTCGACCTGCTACTGGTGCCACGTCATGGCCCGCGAGTCGTTCTCCGACCCGCGCACCGCGGCGTTGATGAACCAGCACTTCGTCAACATCAAGCTGGATCGCGAGGAGCGGCCCGATCTCGACGAGATCTACATGACCGCGACGCAGGTGCTCGCCGATCACGGCGGCTGGCCGAATTCGGTGTTCCTCACTCCCGAGCTGAAGCCGTTCTACGCCGGAACCTACTTCCCGCCCGCCGACCGCCAGGGCCTGCCCGGCTTCCCGGCGGTGCTCGCCTCGCTCGCCGCGGCGTGGCGCGACCGCCGCGCCGAGGTCGAGGAGCAGGCGGAAGCGGTGGCCGGCGCGCTGCGTCAGTACCTTGCCGGGGGAGGCCCGGCCGGTGAGCCCCCGGGCGCGGCGCTCGCCGAGCTCTCGCTGCAGCAGCTCGGCCGCCGCTTCGACCCGGTGTGCGGCGGCTTCGGCTGGGCGCCGAAGTTTCCCACCCCCGCCAACCTCCTGCTGCTGCTGGAGATGAGCGACGAGCGACCGGAGGCGGGCGACATGCTGGCCTCGACCCTCTCGGCGATGGGGCGGGGCGGCATCTTCGACCAGCTCGGTGGCGGCTTCCACCGCTACGCGACCGATCGCGAGTGGAAGGTGCCGCACTTCGAGAAGATGCTGTACGACAACGGCCTGCTGCTCGAGCTCTACGCCCGCGAGCATGCGCGCAGCGGCGATCCCGAGGCGGCGCGGACGGCGCAGGAGACGGCGATCTTCCTCGAGCGCGAGATGACGGCGCCGGAGGGCGGCCTGTGGAGCGCGATCGACGCCGAGACCGACGGGCACGAGGGTGCGTTCTACGTCTGGACGCGCCAGGAGATCGAGGCCGTGCTGGGAGCGGAGGACGCCGCCTTTCTGGCGCCGCTCCTGGGCTTCGCCGGCCCGCCGTTCTTCGAGGGCTCGCGCTTCGTGCTGCACTGGCCGGAGCCGCTCGCCGCACAGGCCGAGCGCCGGCGCATCCGCCGCGAGGAACTGCTCGCCCAGGTCGACCCGCTGCGTCGCGCGCTGCTCGCGGCGCGCTCCCGGCGGCCCCGCCCGGCGACCGACGACAAGGTGCTGACCGAGTGGAACGGCATGGCGATCGGCGGTCTCGCGGTGGCCGGGCGGTTGCTCGGCGAGCCCGCCCTGGTGCGCCGCGCGGCGCGCGCCGCGGACTTCGTGCTCGGCGCGCTGCGCCCGGCGGGCGGCCCGCTGCTGCACGTCTGGCGCGCCGGATCGGCCAGGATCCCGGCGTTCCTGGCCGACTACGTGCACCTGGTGCGCGGCCTGCTGGCGCTGCACGAGGCGGAGCGCGAGGACCGTTGGCTGCGACTGGCGAGCGAGCTCGCGGCCGAGCAGATCACGCGGCTGGGCGATCCGCGCGGCGGCTGCTTCACGGCTGGCGACAGCCCCGACGTGCTGGTGCGCAGCAAGGAGATCTTCGACGGCGCCGTGCCCGCGGCGAACGCGATCGGAGCGCTCAACGCGCTGGAGCTCCTCGCCCGGACCGGCGAGGAGCGTTGGCTGGGCGCGGCGCGCGGGACACTGGCGGCGTTCGCGGGCCAGGCGTCGGCTCAGGTAGGAGGAGTGCAGACGCTCGCCGTGGCGGCGTGGCGCTACGCGCGTCTGGCCGGGACAGGTGCGGTGCCTTCTCCGCCGCCCGGGCTCGAGCGCGAGGCGCTGGCTCTGGTCGAACCGCGGCTCGAGCTCGGGCCGCCGGCGGCCGACGGATGGCGATCCTTCACCATGGTCGTGACCATCGCTCCCGGCTGGCATCTCCAGGCACGGCAAGCGGGCGATGCAGCCCTCGTCGTGACCGAGCTTTGGGGCGACGAGGTCGAGCTGCGCGGCGTCGTGGGTCCGTCCGGCGAGGAGTGGCGTTCGCCGGCGGGCGATGTTCTGCAGGTCTTGCGCAGCGAGGTGAGCTGGCGGGGCGAGGTGAGGGCGTTCCACCCGGCGGCGGTGCTGCGTCTGACGTTCCAGGCCTGCGACGAGCGTCGCTGTCTGCCGCCGGCGACCGCCGCGGTGGGACTGCGCGCCTGAGCTGCGCGCCTGTGGCAGAATGAGCAGGATGCTCTCCCCGGCGGGCCGCAGGCACGCCCGTATCTTCCTCGCCATGCTCGCCGCGTCGCTCGTCGCCGCCCTCGTCGGGTTGCCCGCCTGGGCCGCGGCACCCGGCGCCGGCGAGGTCGTGGTGCTGCCGCTGCGCTCGTTGATCCATCCGGTGGCGGCGGAGTACATCGTCGACGCTCTGGCGGATGCCGACTCTTCCGGAGCCGCGGCAGTGGTGATCGAGCTCGACACTCCCGGCGGCAGCCTGGAGTCGACCCACGAGATCTGCCGCGCCATCCTCAACGCCCGCACCCCGGTCGTCGTGTACGTCGCGCCGAGCGGGGCGCGCGCCGCTTCGGCGGGCTTCTTCCTGCTGATGGCGGCCGACGTCGCGGCGATGGCCCCGGAGACGAACACCGGTGCGGCCCACCCGGTCGGCGGCGCCGGCGAGACGATCGAGGGCGTGCTGGGCGAGAAAGTGGAGCAGGACGCCGCGGCGACGATCCGTCACCTCGCCGGTCGCAATCACCGCGATACGGCGCTCGCCGAGGCGGCGGTGCGCAAGAGCCGCTCGTTCACCGACGCCGAGGCGCTCAAGGCCGGGCTGGTCGACGTCGTGGCGCCCGACCTCCAGACCCTGGTGCGCGACCTCGATGGGCGCGAGATCGCCAAGAGCGACGGCGCGCAGGTCCGCCTGCACACCGCCGGCGCCGTGGTGCGCGAGGTGAAGATGGGGCCGGTGCGGCTGCTGCTCTCGGCGATCTGCCATCCCAACGTCGCGTACCTGCTGATGACCCTCGGTTTCCTCGGCATCTACTTCGAGTTCTCCCATCCGGGTGCGGTGCTGCCGGGCGTGGTCGGCGCGATCGCCCTGGTGCTCGGGCTGTACGCACTCTCCGTGCTGCAGGCGAACTACGCCGGGATCGGCCTGATCTTCCTCGGCCTCTGCTTCTTCATCGCCGAGATCAAGATCACCAGCTACGGTCTGCTGACGGTCGGTGGGATAGTCTCCCTGGTGCTCGGCTCGCTGATGCTGTTCAAGAGCGCCGAGCCGGCGCTGCGGGTGAGCCGCGACGTGATCGGCGCGGTTGCGACGTTCACGGTGCTGGTGGCGGCGTTCCTGCTGACCATGGTCGCCCGGGCGCGGCGCCGGCCGGTGCGCACCGGCGCCGAAGGCCTGCTCCTCGAGCGCGGCATGGCGCGCTCGCCGCTCGCCCCGCATGGCAAGGTGTTCGTGCATGGTGAGCTCTGGGAAGCGGTCGCCGAGGCTCCCGTCGCGGAGGGCGCGGCGGTCGAGATCGTGGCGGTCGAGGGGAGTGTCTTGCGGGTGCGGCCGTGGTCGCCCCCGGGGAGGAGCGTATGAATCTGGGCAATCCGATCGGGTTGATCGTCTTCGTCGTCCTGATCCTTTTCGCGCTGTCGCGCTGGATCAACGTCCTCAACGAGTATGAACGGGCGGTGACCTTCTGGCTCGGCCGCCTGTCGCCGGCGCCCAAGGGCCCGGGGCTGGTGCTGATCTTCTGGCCGTTCGAGAAGATGGTGAAGGTATCGCTGCGCACGGTGGTCCTGGACGTCCCGCCGCAGGACATCATCACCCGCGACAACGTCTCGGTGAAGGTCAACGCGGTCGTGTACTTCCGGGTCGTCGATCCGGCCAAGGCGATCGTCTCGGTGGAGAACTACCTGTACGCGACCAGCCAGCTGGCGCAGACGACCCTGCGCTCGATCCTCGGCCAGGCCGAGCTCGACGAGCTGCTCTCGCAGCGCGAGAGGCTCAACGAGCGGCTGCAGGAGGAGATCGATCGCCACACCGACCCGTGGGGCGTGAAGATCTCGATGGTCGAGGTGAAGAACGTCGACCTGACCCAGGAGATGCAGCGCGCCATGGCGCGCCAGGCGGAGGCCGAGCGCGAGAAGCGCGCCAAGATCATCCATGCCGAGGGCGAGCTGCAGGCCTCCAAGGCGCTCGGCCAGGCCGCCGAGGTGATCTCGGTCAACGCGGTGACCCTGCAGCTGCGCTATCTGCAGACCCTGACCGAGATCGCCACGGAGAAGAACTCGACGATCATCTTCCCGGTGCCGATCGAGATGATGCGCGCTTTCGGCTTGGGCGAGCGGAAGTAGGATAGAGCGCCGGTGCCGGAGGAGCGAGTGAGCGAGCCGCACGAGCCGAGCTACTACGAGATCGCGCTGACCAACCGCCAGGTGACGGTGGCGTTCGTCATCCTGCTCGTCTGTCTGGTCGGCGCCTTCTTCTCCGGGGTCTGGGTGGGCCGCAGCGGCGCCGAGAGCTCGGCAGCCAGGCCGGCGCCGGCCCCGCAGGCGACCAACGGTCAAGCGCCGCTCGAGGAGCTCCACTTCTTCTCCGACGCCGCGAAATCGGAGAAGGCCCCGGCGGTGGTACCGGAGTCGACCGCCGCCGCATCGCCGGCGGTGAGCCCGCTCGCCGCCCTGCCGACCCCCGAGGTGGCCCCGCCGGCGTCGAGCCCGGCGCCGGTCGTGACGCCGAGCCTCGAGGCGCACAAGGCCCAGCCGGCGGCGAAATCGACGCCGGTGGCCGCCGAGGCGGTGAGCGAGCTCGCGCCGGGCGAGATGGTGGTGCAGGTGTTCTCGTCCCCGGACGGCGAGCAGGCGAGGAAGATCGTCGCGCGCCTGAAGAGCGGCGGCTTCAGGGCCTTCCTGTCGCCGATCGAGAAGAGCGGCAAGACCGTCTATCGCGTCCGCATCGGGCCGTTCACCGATCATGGCGCGGCGCAGAAGGTCGCCGATCAAGTGCGCAAGAAGTACCGCTACGACACCTGGATCACGCGCTGAGCGGCGAGCCCGGGAACTCCACCGCGGCCGGCGGTCGGCTCGCCAGTGCGGCGCGACGCACCGCACGCCTGGCGTCGACGCTGGGGCCGCTCCTCGCCGCCGCGGGGCTCGGCGGCTGGCTGTGGGCAGCCTGCTTCGATCGGGTGTCGCGGCCGCTCCTCTCCTGGGTGGCGCTGGTGCCGCTCGTCCTGCTGCTCGGCAGCGCGCGCACCGGCCGCCTCGCCTGGCTGCACGGCTGGGTGTACTGGATGGTCGCGCTGTGGTGGATCCGCGCCACCCTGGTGACCTACGGTGGGCTCGACCGTACGACCGCTTTGATCGGCCTGGTCCTGCTCGCCGCCTACCTCGGCGCCTACCACGCGGTGTTCGCGCGCCTGGCGGCCCCGCTGTGGCGCCGGCACGGTGGCTTGGCGCTCCTCGCGCTGCCGGCGCTGTGGGTGGCGCTCGAATGGGTGCGGACGTGGCTCATCTCGGGCTTCCCGTGGAACCTGGCGGCGTACGCCTGGGTTGACGTGCCGGGCGCGTTGCCGCTCTCTGCCTGGATCGGCGCGTACGGCGTCTCCTTCCTGGTCGTGCTCGCCAACGTGGCGGTCGGGCGAGCGATCGTGGAGCGCAGCTTCAGACCGCTGGTCCTCGGCTGCGGCCTGCCGCTGCTCCTGCTCCCGATCGGCGGGCGCTGGGCGAGCGGATTGGCCCCGGTCGCGGGCTTCGCGCCGCCGGTGCGGATCATCCAGCCCAACATCGAGAACCTCGTGGCTTACGACCCGGTTGCGATCGAGGCCAACTACCAGAAGCTGCTGCGGATGTCCGAGGAGGCCTGCGACGAGAGCGGTGCTCTGCTGGTGTGGCCGGAGAGCGCCGCCTGGCCGCAGTCGCTCGAGCAGGACAAGCGGCTGCGCGATGACGTCGAGCGTTTCGCCCGTCAGGGCTGCCCGGTGCTGGTCAACTCGGACCACGAGACCGCCGACGGCTACTACAACTCGCTGTACCTGGTCGACCTCTCCGGGGTGCGCGCCGCGGCGCGCTACGACAAGCGTCACCTGGTGCCGTTCGGCGAGTACGTGCCGTTGAAGAGCGTGCTGCCGTTTCTCGATCGCCTGGCGCGCGGCGCCGGCAACTTCCTGGCCGGCCACCAGGTGAGCCTGCTGCCCTGGGGCGACGAGCGCCTGGGAGCGGCGATCTGCTTCGAGGTGGTGTTCCCGGCCGAAGTCGCCGACCTGACGCGGGCCGGCGCCACGGCGCTGGTCACGGTGACCAACGACGCCTGGTACGGCCCGACCGCGGCGCCGTGGCAGCACTTCCGCGCCGCGCGCTTCCGCGCCGCCGAGAACCGGCGACCGCTGCTGCGCGCCGCGATCACCGGCGTCTCGGCGCTGGTCGCCTCGGACGGCCGGGTGCTGGCCGAGCTCGGACCCGGCGAGCAGGGCACGCTGCGCGGCTACCTGCGGGGTCGCCGCGACCTGTCGCCGTTCTCCCGCGCGCCCCTGCTGGTGCCGATGCTGTGCCTCCTGGGCAGCGCCGTGAGCGTCGGCTTTGGTATATTGAGACGATGATTTCCTCCGACACTCAGCTCCACCTCCAGGCTCTGGGCGAGAAGCTCGCCAACCTGCGGGGGTATCTTTGACCGAGCGGGTCTCGAAGCCGAGCTGCACGATCTCGACCGACAGATGGAGATGCCCGGCTTCTGGGACAAGCCGTCCCAGAGCGCGCCGGTGCTGAAGAAGCGCCGCCAGATCGAGCGCCAGCTCGATCAATGCCGGCGCCTGGACGCCGACGCCTCCGACCTCGCAGCCTGGCTGGAGCTGATCGCCGAGGGCGAGGCCAGCGACGAGGTCGACGAGGTGGTGCGTTTCGGCCAGCGGCTGGAGAAGGACCTCGCCGACCTCGAGCTGCAGCTCAAGCTCTCCGGACCCGACGACGAGAAGAACGCGTTGCTCGAGATCCACTCCGGCGCCGGCGGCACCGAGTCGCAGGACTGGGCCGAGATGCTGCTGCGCATGTACCTGCGCTGGGGCGAGCAGCACGGCTACCAGGTCGAGCTGCTCGATCGCCAGGACGGCGAAGAAGCGGGGATCAAGAGCGCCACGCTGGCGCTGCGCGGCGCGTACGCCTTCGGCTACCTGAAGAGCGAGAGCGGCGTGCACCGCCTGGTGCGCATCAGCCCGTTCGACGCCGCGGCCCGCCGCCACACCTCGTTCGCCTCGGTCGACGTCTACCCGGAGATCGACGACACGATCGTCATCGAGATCAACGACAAGGACCTCAAGGTCGACGTGTTCCGCGCCTCCGGCGCCGGCGGCCAGCACGTGAACCGGACCGAGTCGGCGGTGCGCATGACCCATCTGCCGACCGGCATCGTCGTCTCCTGCCAGAACCAGCGCAGCCAGATCCAGAACCGCGCCGCCGCGATGGCGGTGCTCAAGTCGCGCCTGTACGACCTCGAGATGAAGAAGCGTGCCGAGGAGCAGGCCAAGCGCGAGGGCCTGAAGAAGGAGATCGCCTGGGGCAGCCAGATCCGCAGCTACGTGCTGCACCCCTACCGGCTGGTCAAGGACCACCGCACCGGGGCCGAGGTTGGCGACGCCACCCGGGTGCTCGACGGCGACCTCGACCCGTTCATCGACGCCTATCTGAAGGGGCAGATGGCGAGCCCCGAGGACCGCGTGGCGGAAGCCTAGACGCTCGCCGACGGCCGGCTTCCCGGCGCGGAACCCCGCAGCGCATGACCGATCTTCACCTCGACTTCCTCTCCCCGTTGCCGCCGGTGCGCTCGGGGATCTCGGATTACAGCGTCGACCTCTTGCCGTACCTGCAGGCGCGCTGCGACGTGCGTGTGGTCCGGCTGCCCGATCAGCCGATCGCGGCGCTGATCGAGGCACGCTTCGCACCGGTTCCCTTCGCGCGGCTCGGCGAGGACGGGCGGCTGCCGCTCTATCAGATGGGCAACAACCGCTACCACGAGGGCGTGCGCGAGGCGGCGCTGCGGCTGCCCGGGGTGCTGACCCTGCACGACGTGGTGCTCCACCACCTGCTGCTCGACCAGACGATCGGGCACGGTCGGTGGGAGCCGTACGCCGCCGAGCTGCGCCGGGACCACGGCTGGATCGGCGCCGCGGTCGCCGGCGGGGCGCGCTGGGGCCTGCACGGCCACGCGGCGCAGTTCGCGCTGTTCGCCAACCGCAGTCTCCTGCGCCGCCAGCGCGGCGTGGTCGTGCACAGCGACTGGGCGGCGGAAGCGCTCGCCGAGCAGGACCCGGAGCTGCGCGTGCGGGTCGTGCCGATGGCGGTCCCGCTGCCGCCGGCGGCGGATGCCGCGGCCGGCCGCGAGTTTCGCGCCCGCCACGGGCTCGCGCCGGGGCCGCTCCTCGGCTCGTTCGGTTTCCAGACTCCGATCAAGCGCACCTCGACGGCGGTGCGCGCCCTGGCCCGCCCCGAGCTGCGCGACACCCACCTGCTGATCGTCGGCGAGGTGGCGCCGGCGCTCGAGCTCGACCGCGAGGCGGCCGAGCTCGGGGTTGCCGAGCGGGTGCACGTCTTCGGCTACCTGCCGTTCGCCGAGTTCACGGCGGCGATCGCGGCCTGCGATCTCTGCCTGAACCTGCGCTACCCGAGCGCCGGCGAGACCTCGGCTTCGCTGCTGCGGGTGCTGGCGATGGGGCGGCCGTGCGTGGTCTCCGACTATGCCCAGTTCGCCGAGCTGCCGGATGCGATCGTCGCCAAGGTGCCGCTCGGCGAAGGCGAGGTCGAAGCCTTCGCCGCGACCGCGGCCGAGCTGCTCGGCGAGCCTGCCCGCCGGGCGGCGATGGGCGAGAGCGCGCGCCAGCATGTGCGGCGGGAGCATGACCCCGAGCGCGCGGCGGAGCGACTGCTCGCGGCCTGCGCCGAGCTCGCGGCCGCCGCGCCGCTCCCCGAGCGCGACGTGACGGTGCCGCCGTCGACCAGCCTGGTCGCGAGCCAGCTCGCGGCGCGCCTCGAGGTGTCCGGGGCAGAGGCGCCGTGGCCGGCTGGCGAGCGGCGCCGTCTGCGCGTACGGCTGCGCAACACCGGCACCCAGCGCCTGCTCTCGGCGGCGCACCGCGACGGCGGCCTGGCCCTTCAGGTCAGCCTGCTCGACGGCCGTGACCGTGATCTCCTTGCCGGTCGACCTTGGCTTCCGGTCACCCGCGACCTCGATCCCGGCGCGAGCTTCGACGCCGAGCTCGTGGTCCGGCGGCCGCCGGGTCGAGCCCGCCTGCGGGTGGAGCCGCGGCTGACCGGGCGCGACGGTCTGGAGGTTGACTGGGAAGGCGGAGTGGCGTGGGACAGCGCACTGTAGCGGCGACGCCGGTCGCTCCGGCACCGCGCTCGCTCGCCGCCGGCCTCGGCTGGGCGCTCCTCGGCGGGTTGCTGCTGGCGCTCGCTGCCGCCGCGTTCGCCGTCGCGCCGTCGCGCTCGGCGGGCTTTCTCTCGCGGCCGCTGGTCGGGGTGGCGTTGGCCGCGGCATGCGCCACCGCTGCCGCCGCGGCGCTGCGCCGCCGGCTGGGGCCGGTCGCGCCGCTGTGGATCGCGGTCTGGGTGTTCGCGTCGGTGGTTCCGGCGAGCGCGCTATGGACACCCGAGCGGCTGCTGCCGATGGCGGCCGTCGCGCTCGCCTTCTCGCTGCTCGAGTGGCGTGCGGCGCCACCGCCGCCGCTCGCCGAGCTGCCCGACCTGTGGCCCGAGTCCGCTCCGTCGGCGGTCTCCCGCCAGGCGGTCGACCCGCTGGCCGGTCTCCTGCTCGGCGTGGCGATCGCCGCGCATCCGTTGTACCTGGTGCTGCTCCTGCCGCCGATCGTCCTGGCGCCGGCGCCGCGTCGCCGCACGATCACGCTGCTCGTCCTCGGCGCCGCCGCCAGCACGGCGGCGATCACCGGCCGCCGCGGCGACCCGGCCGGCTGGGCCGCCGACCTGCGCGTTCCGCGGCTCGACCTCGATCTGCTCGCCGCCGACGTGAAGTACCTGTTCGTCGGCCGCCACGTCGGGGTGCTGCCGTACTTCTTCCCGGTCTTCCTGGCGCTGGCGGCGCTCGGCCGTGACGCGCGCCGGGCGACGTTCTTCGCGGCGGCTCTCGTCGGTGTCCTGGGGTTCGCCGTCCTGCGGCCCTTCGACTTCATTCGCGGGCCGCACGCGATCGCCAACGCCGCCTTCCTGCCCCTGTATCCGGCGCTGTGGTTCTGGCCCGGGCGGCGCGGCAAGGCGCTGCCGGCGGTGCTGGTCGCCGGCCTTGCCCTGCCGTGGCTGCTGCCGTTGCTGCGCGCGCCGCTGCAGAGCCCGTTCGCGCCGGATGGCTCCTGGCGCTACGTCGCACCGCAGGCGGAGCGCTGGCTGCCCATGGAGACGACGCTGCGCACCCTGCCGGGGTCGACCGATGCGGTGTCGGGCACGCTGCGCCTGCGCCTGCTCGAGGGGGTGCGGGCCGAGCCGGGCAGGATGACGCTCCGCGGCGGCGAGACCGGTCGATTGCTGGCGGTGAGCCCGGTGCCGGTGGCGGCTTTCCAGGTCGAGTTCGATCGCAGCGCTTCGACCCGGCTCGAGGCCGAGGGGGCCGAGGTCGGGGCGATGACCCTGCGGCCCGGCGGCGGCGTGGGGTTCACGCTGGTGCCCAGACGTCCCAGCGCGGTGCACCCGATGTGGTGGACGCACGAGCGCCAGTACGTGTACGCGCTCGGGCTGCGGCTCGAGGGCGCGCCGCCGGTGCCGATCGGCTTCCACCTCACGCTGGCCGCCGAAGGAGGGACCGGATGAGCGAGCCGCGCAACTGGCTGGCCGAGGTGCGCGACCGCCTGTCCTCGCCGGCGCCACGCCGGCTGGCGACACGCGAGGTGCGCCACGCCGCGGTGCTGGTGCCGCTGTACGTCGACGCCGGCGAGCTGTGGACGGTGCTGACCAAGCGCACCGAGCACCTGCCGCATCACCGCGGCCAGATCGCCTTTCCGGGCGGCGGCCGCGAGATCGGCGAGGACGCCTGGGCGGCGGCGCTGCGCGAGACCGAGGAGGAGATCGGCATCGCGGCGACGCGGATCGTCCGCCTCGGTCAGCTCGACGAGACCGACCTGCCGAGCGGCTTCCGGGTGCTGCCGTGCGTGGGGGCGCTGCCCTTTCCGTTCGAAACCCGGGCGAACCCGGAGGAGATCGCCGAGGTGTTCGCGATCCCGCTCTCCGCGTTCGCCAACCCGCGCCTGATCGAGGACCGCCGCGTGGTGCTCGACGGCAGCGAGCGGATGCTGCGCATCTACCACGTCGGCAGCCGCCAGGTCTGGGGGGCGACGGCGCGCATCCTGCAGAACCTGATGTTCAGACTGACCGGCGAGGGCGAAGAGCTCGAGCCGGAAGGCTGAGATCCGGGCTCGGTCCGTCCCGTCGGCGTGCGGAACTATGAAATACTTGGCGAGCCGCCTCACCGGCGGCCGCAGCGCCGATCCCGAACATTCCGTGAGGGTTGGAGTCATGGCCACCACTCAAAGCACTCGCCCCATCGATCGCATCCACGAACTGCTCGGCGGTGACGCCGGCGACCTGCTGGCGCACGTCTGCAAGGGCATTCCCAGGGAGCAGATCACCGCCCCGACGCCCGATCACGTTTCGCGCTGCTTCGGCCCCTCGGACCGCAAGCCCCAGGTGCTGGTCAATCTGCAGCGTCTGCACGGCAGCGGCCGGCTGGCGGGCACCGGGTACCTGTCGATCCTGCCCGTCGACCAGGGCATCGAGCACTCCGCCGCGGCTTCCTTCGCTCCGAACCCGGCCTATTTCGACCCCGAGAAGATCGTCGAGCTGGCGTTCGAGGGCGGCTGCAACGCCGTCGCCTCGACGCTCGGCGTGCTGGGCGCGGTGTCGCGGCGCTGGGCGCATCGGATCCCGTTCATCGTCAAGATCAACCACAACGAGCTGCTGACCTATCCCAACAAGTTCCAGCAGATCCTCTTCGCGCGGGTGCAGCAGGCCTGGGACCTCGGCGCGGCCGCCGTCGGAGCGACGATCTACTTCGGCTCCGACGACGCGGCGCGCGAGATCGTCGAGGTCTCCGAGTGCTTCGCGCGGGCGCACGAGCTGGGGATGGCGACCGTGCTGTGGTGCTACCTGCGCAACTCGGCGTTCAAGAAGGACGGCGTCGATTACCACACGGCCGCCGACCTGACCGGCCAGGCGAATCATCTCGGGGTGACGATCGAGGCCGACGTCATCAAGCAGAAGCTGCCGACCGTGAACGGCGGCTACCCGGCGCTCAACTACGGCAAGACCGACAAGCGGGTGTACGGGCAGCTGGTGGCCGACCATCCGATCGACTACGTGCGCTGGCAGGTGGCGAACAACTACATGGGCAAGATCGGCCTGATCAACTCCGGTGGCGAGTCGAAGGGCGCCAGCGATCTCGCCGAGGCGGTGCGCACCGCGGTCGTCAACAAGCGCGGCGGCGGCATGGGCCTGATCTCCGGGCGCAAGGCCTTCCAGCGCCCGATGGCGGAGGGGGTGGCGCTGTTCCACGCCATCCAGGACGTGTATCTGTGCCCCGAAGTGACGGTGGCGTGAAGACGGGCGGCATGCGGCTCGGGCGCTTCGATCTCACCCTGGTCAACGACGGCGGCTTTCGCCTCGATGGCGGCGCCATGTTCGGCGTCGTGCCGCGGCCGCTGTGGAGCAAGCCCAAGCCGCCCGACGAGCGCAACCGCATCCGCATGGGGACGAACTCGCTGCTCGTCGCGAGCGGCAAGGAGCTGGTGCTGATCGACACCGGGATCGGCGACAAGCACGACGCGCAGTTCGCCGACAACTATGGCTTCGAGGCAGGCGCCCGGCGCCTGCCCGAGCTGATCCGCGCCGCCGGCTACGAGCTCGGCGACGTCACCCAGGTGCTGCTCACCCATCTCCATTTCGACCACTGCGGCTGGAACACGCGGCGCGACACGGGCGGCAGCCTGGTTCCGACCTTCCCCAACGCCCGCTACTGGATCGCCCGCGGCGAGCTCGAGCACGCGCGGCGGCCCAACGAGCGCGATCGGGTGAGCTACTTCGTCGACAACTGGGAGCCGCTGCTCGCGTCGGGGCGGGTCGAGCTGTTCGGCGACTCGGCGACGGTCGTGGAAGGCGTTACGGCGGTG
>JBLMYC010000123.1:0-26640 GCA_050258075.1 Acidobacteriota bacterium | reverse complement strand
CCTCGTTGAAGACCGCCTCGACGTCGGCGAAGAGCTCCGGATACTGCTGCAGCACCCAGGCCGTGCCGTGAGCGCCGCCCGCCTCCTCGTCGGCCACCGCCAGATAGATCACGCTCTTCCTTGGCACGACTCCGCGTCGCTTCAGATCGACGATCTCGGCGAGCTCGGAGATGCCGAGCCCTTTAGAGTCGATCGCCCCCCGCCCCGCGAGCTCGCCGTCGACGACGGCGCCGCCGAAGGGCTCCAGCGTCCAGCCTTCGCCAGGCCGCACGACGTCGATGTGATGCAGGAGCAGGATCGCCCCGGGCTCGCGCCCGGGCAGCCGCGCATACACGCTGGCGCGGCCCTCCGGGGTGACCAGGCGGCGGGGCTCGAGCCCGGCGCCGTCGAGGATGCCGGCCAGGAACGCCGCACCCGCAGCCTCGCGCCCAGGCGGGTTCGAGGTGTCGATGCGCAGGTACTGCTGCAGCCAGAGCGCCGGCTCGGAGAGCCCGGTCGCCGCGGCGCGCGCGGGCGGGCCGCCGAAGGCAACCGCGACGAGCAACGTGAGCGCCAGGCGTTTCACCGGCGGAGAGTCTAGCCCGGTTTGCGCGCCCGTCCGTCCTCCCCGCCCACCGCTAGGACAAGGGCTCGATCCCGTCCGTCCCGGCGCCGCAGACGATCGCGCAGACGCGCTCGTCGGGGCGCACCGCGAGCTTGCCGGAGAGGAGCGCCGCGACCGCGGCGGCGCCGGAGAGCTCAGCGGCGACGAACGTCTCGCGCCACAGCCAGCGCGCCGCGTCGCGCATCTCGTCGTCGCTCACCAGGACGATCTCGCGCACGTTCGGGCGCAGGATCTCGAAGTTGATCGCGGCGCTCCGGCGCGGCGCCAGGGTGTTCGCCACGGTCCTGATCTCCGCGAGCTCGACGATGCGGCCGGCGGCGAGGCTCGCGTGCAGGGTCGGGGCGCCCTCGGGCTCGACGCCGACCAGGCGCACCGCCGGGCGCAACGCGTGCACCGCCAGCGCGATGCCGCTCGCGAGGCCGCCGCCGCCGATCGCCACCACGATCGTGTCGACGACCGGCAGGTCCTCGAGGACCTCCAGCCCCAGCGTCCCCTGGCCGGCGATCACCACCGGATCGGCGAAGGGATGGACGAACCGCGCACCGCTGCGCTCGGCATGCTCGACGGCCGCGCGCGCCGCGTCGTCCCAGACCTCGCCGGCGACGACCACCTCGGCCCCCCAGCCGGCGATCGCCCGCGCCTTGCGCGGCGGCGCCGCAGCGGGGAGGAAGACCGTCGTCGGCACGCCGGCGCGCCAGCCGGCGTACGCGACCGCGATGCCGTGGTTGCCGCCCGAGGCGGTGACGAGACCGCGCGCGAGCGCCTCCGCGGGCAGGCTCAGCACGGTGTTCATGGCGCCCCGCGCCTTGAACGAGCCGCCGACCTGCAGGCATTCGAGCTTCAGCGCCACCTGGCCGGGCAAGGGCTCGCGCAGCGGCGCCGGAACCAGCGTCGGCGTGCGGCGCACCGCGCCGCGGATGCGCTCGGCGGCGGCGCGGATGTCGGCCAGGCTGGGCGGGTTGATGTCCATCGGACGAGCGGCAGCCGTCATTCTAGTGGCGCGGCGGGCCGCGGGCTACAATCGGCTTCTCGCCCACGAAAGGAGTCGCATGCCTTCCCAGATCCTTCGCTCCGCTCAGGATGACAGCGCTCGGCGGCGTTCGCCGATCACCCCGATCGCTCTCGCCGCCGCGTTCATCCTGCTGGTCGCCGCAGCGCCCAACGCCGGTGCGCAGGAGCCGACCCTGCTCGGCTTCTCCGCCGAGCGCTCCGCCGCCGAGCGGACGCTCGAGGGCCGCTTCGATGCGGCTCTCGACCCGGCCCATCTCAAGGCGGCGATGATCGAGCTCACCAAGCACCCGCACCACGTCGGCTCGCCGTGGGACAAGCACGACGCCGAGTGGATCGCCGAGCAGTTCAAGTCGTTCGGCTTCGAGACCCGGATCGAGGAGTTCAGCGTCCTCTTCCCGACCCCGAAGGAGCGGCTGCTCGAGCTCGTCGCGCCGACCCGCTTCAAGGCCAGCCTCGAGGAACCGGCGCTGAAGGAGGACGCAACCTCGGGGCAGAAGAAAGAGCAGCTTCCGACCTACAACGCGTACTCGGTCGACGGCGACGTCACCGGCGAGCTGGTGTACGTGAACTACGGCGTGCCCAAGGACTACGACGAGCTCGCCGAGCGCGGCATCGACGTCAAGGGCAAGATCGCGCTGGCCCGCTACGGCGGCTCCTGGCGCGGCATCAAGCCCAAGGTCGCGGCGGAGCACGGCGCGATCGGCTGCATCATCTTCTCCGACCCCCGAGGCGACGGCTACTTCCAGGGCGATCCCTATCCCAAGGACGGCTGGCGCTCCGACGAGTCGGTGCAGCGCGGCTCGGTCGCGGACATGCCGCTCTACACCGGCGATCCGCTGACTCCCGGAGTGGGCGCCACGGCCGATGCCAAGCGTCTGGACCGCAAGGACGTCAAGGTCCTGACCAAGATCCCGGTGCTGCCGATCTCCTACGGCGACGCGCTGCCGCTCTTGCGCGCGATCGCCGGGCCGATGGCGCCGGTCGGCTGGCGCGGCTCGCTGCCGGTGCCGTACCACCTCGGGCCCGGACCGGCCAAGGTCCATCTCAAGGTCACCTTCGACTGGAGCCTGAAGCCGATCCGCGACGTCATCGCGGTGCTGCCCGGCGCCGAATTCCCAGACGAGTGGATCGTGCGCGGCAACCATCACGACGGCTGGGTGTACGGCGCCACCGACCCGGTGAGCGGCCAGGTCGCGCTGCTCGAGGAGGCGCGCGGCCTCGGCGCGCTCGCCAGGAGCGGCTGGCGACCGCGGCGCACGATCGTGTACGCCGCCTGGGACGGCGAGGAGCCGGGCCTCCTGGGCTCGACCGAATGGGCCGAGCAGCATGCCGCCGAGCTCGAGAAGAAGGCGGCCGTCTACATCAACAGCGACTCGAACAGCCGCGGCTTCCTTTCGCTCGAGGGCTCGCACACGCTCGAGAAGTTCATCAACCAGGTCGGGCGCGACGTGACCGATCCGGAGCGCAACGTCTCGGCGCTGGCACGGGCGAAGGCCCGCGTCCTGGTCGAGGGCGACAAGGAGGACCGCGAGGAGGCCCGTCAGCGCGCCGACCTGCGGCTCGGGGCGCTGGGCTCCGGCTCCGACTACACGCCGTTCCTCCAGCACCTCGGCATCGCCTCGCTGGATCTCGGCTACGGCGGCGAGGACCACTACGGCCAGTACCACTCGATCTACGACTCCTACGACCACTTCCGACGCTTCGTGGACGGCGACTACGCCTACGGCATCCTGCTCGCCAAGACGGTCGGCCGCGCCGTCCTCCGGCTGGCCGACGCCGACACCCTGCCGTTCGAGTTCTCCGCCCTCGCCGACGCGGTCGGCAAGTACACGAAGCAGGTCGAGGAGCTGACCGACTCGATGCGCAAGAAGACCGCCGAGACCAACGAGATGCTCGCCGACCACACCTACGTCGCGGCGGCCGATCCGAAGGAGACCTTCGTTCCGCCGGCGCCCAAGGACCCGGTGCCGTACCTGAACTTCGCGCCGCTCCAGAACGCGGTCGAGAAGCTCAAGGTGAGCGCCGACGCGTACGGCAAGGCCTGGCAGGAGGCGACCGCCGGCGGCAAGGCGATCCCCGCCGCGAGCCAGGCGGCGCTCGATCAGGCGCTGCTCCAGATGGAGCACTCCCTGACCCGGTCGCAGGGCCTGCCGGGGCGGCCGTGGTACATCCACCAGGTCTACGCGCCGGGCATGTACACGGGCTACGGCGTGAAGACCCTGCCGGCGGTGCGCGAGGCGATCGAGCAACGCCAGTACGGCGAGGCCGACCGGCAGATCGGCATCGTTGCCCAGGTGCTGGAGGGCGCCGCGGCGCAGATCGACCGCGCCACCGCGATCGTGCGCGGACCGTCGGCGGCGCCGGCGGCGGCCGGCAAGTGAGACAGGAAGAGGGCGCCGTGTTCCTCGCCGCCGCGATCCAGCTCACCTCGACCTCCGACGAGGCGCGCAACCTCGCGGCGGCCGAGGCGCTGATCGAGCGCGCCGCCCGGCACGGCGCCCAGCTCGTCGCAACCCCCGAGAACACCAACTACCTCGGCCCGCACGAGGAGAAGGTGCGCCGCGCCGAGTCGCTCGACGGGCCGACCTGCCAGCGCTTCGCGACGCTGGCGCGGCGGTTCAAGATCCACCTCCTGCTCGGCTCGTTCAACGAGAAGAGCGACGAGCCGGCGCGCTGCTCCAACTCGAGCGTGCTGTTCGGCCCGGACGGCCACCGGCTCGCGGTCTACCGCAAGATCCACCTCTTCGACGTCGACGTCTCCGACGACGTGCGCTTCCAGGAGTCCGCGACCTGCAAACCGGGCGACGCGGTGGTCGTCGCCCCGACCGCCCTCGGCAAGCTGGGGCTGTCGATCTGCTACGACCTGCGCTTCGCCGAGCTGTACCGCGCGCTGGTCGACCGCGGCGCCGAGATCCTCATGGTGCCGTCGGCCTTCACCCTGACGACCGGCCGCGACCACTGGCAGCCACTGCTGCGCGCGCGAGCGATCGAGAACCAGTGCTGGGTGGTCGCCGCGGCGCAGTACGGCCGCCACGACGATCAGGGCCTCAAGGAGAGCTACGGCCACGCCATGATCGTCGACCCGTGGGGGCACGTCGTCGCCATGGCCTCCGACGGCGAGGGCTTGGCGCTGGCCGAGATCGACCTCGAACAGGTGGCGCGGGTGCGACGAGCGATCCCGGTCGCCCGCCACCGCCGGCTGTGAGGGTCGTCGCGCCCCCTAGCGGGAGCCTCTCCCCCGCCCGCGTCAACGGCCTAGCGCCCGAGCAGCCCGGCGAGCGCGTCGACGCCGCGCAGCACCACCTCGGGCGGCGCCGCGGTGAAGCACAGCCGCACGTGCGTCGGGTACGGCCCGAAGCTCGGCCCGGGCGCGATGAACACGCCACGGTCGACGGCGTCCTCGAGGAATCCCTGCAGGCCGCGCTCATCCAGGTGCGCGGCGACGTCGAGGAAGAGGAACGTGCTGCCGAGCGGCGGGGCGACTCCCAGCCGCTCCGCTGCGCGCCGGCCGGTCGCGGCGTACTGGGCGCGCGCCTCGCTCACCCAGGCGTCGGCCATGCCGCGCAGGGCGCGGGTGGCGGCGATCTGCGCCGCAGTCGGGGTCGAGTAGAAGGTGTGGGTCGCCACCTTGCGCAGCTCGCCCATGATCGGCCGCGGTCCGACGACGTAGCCGCAGCGGTTCCCCGCCATGCCGTAGGCCTTGGAGAAGGAGTGCACCGCGAACGTGCTCTCCGGCGCCAGCGGGCGGGTGTAGGTGTGCTCGCCGGCGAAGACGTAGTCCTCGTAGACCTCGTCGGCCAGGATCCACAGGTCGTTGCGTCGCGCCCAGGCGACCAGCGCCTCGACCCACGAGCGCGGCATCACCATGCCGGTCGGGTTGTTGGGAGTGTTCCAGTAGACGGCGACCGTGCGCGCGGTCTTCCTCCGCTCGACGATCTCGACCGCGCTCTCCGGCGAGTCGGCGACGCCGAGGAAGGGCACCTCGACCGGCACGCCGTGGAACGAGCGCACGATGCCCTCGATCAGCGGCCAGTGCGGCGACAGGATCAGCACCTCCTCGCCGGGCTCGAGGATCGCGCCGGCCACGGCGCCGAGCGCTCCGGTGCCGCCGGCGGCGACCAGCACCTCCTCGCGCTCGGTGGGCACTCCGCTTCGCTCGCGCACCCGGTCGCAGATCGCGTCGAGGAGCATCGGCATGCCGTGCACCGAGGCGTAACGATGCATGCCCGGGTACTCGGCAACGTGGAGGTCCTCCATCCGGCAGCCGGTGGCGGGCTCCATCCAGGTGTCGCCGACGTGCAGCGGATAGACCTCGCCCCGGAAGCCGTCCAGGCGATGGGCGAGATTCGAGTAGACGGAAGCCTTGATCGCGGTGACGGAAGAGGCGGCACGGGGAGGGCGCGGCATGGGCGAATCCTAACCCGCTCGCGGCGCCGGACGGCGCGATAAAGTCACCTGCGGTGTCGGTCTCGAGCCCCCTCGATCGCGAAGCGAGCCGTCGTACCTCGCCGCTCTCCCGCCTGGCGTGGGCCGTCTGGAACGCCATCCAGCTCGTCTACACCCTGCTGTGGAGCGCGGGCTGCATCACGCTGGCGCTCGTCGTCCATGCCGTCACCCGCCGGCCGGCACTGGCGCTCGCGATGGCGCGGCGGCTGTGGGCTCCCGGACTCCTCCTCGGCGCCGGGGCGCGGGTCGAGGTCGAGGGCCGCGACCGCCTCGACCTGGAACGGCCCCTGCTCTTCGCCGCCAACCACCAGTCGGTGATCGACATCCCCACCCTGTTCGTGGCCCTGCCGATCCCGCTGCGCTTCATCCTCAAGCGTGAGCTGCGCGCCATGCCCTTCCTGGGCTGGTACGTGACCGCGATGGGCATGGTGTTCATCGACCGCCGCGCCTCGAGCGAGGCGATCGCATCGCTGCACGCGGCGGCGCGGGTGCTGCGCGCGGGCGCCAGCCTGGTGTGCTTCCCCGAAGGCACTCGCAGCCGCGCCGGGATGATCCGGCCCTTCAAGAACGGCGCCTTCGCGGTGGCGATCGAGGCCCAGGCGCCGGTCGTCCCGGTGGCGATTCTCGGCGCCGGCGCGGTGCTGCCCGCCGACGGCTTCCGGGTGCGCCCGGGAACGATCCGCGTCCGCTTCGGCGAGCCCATCCCGACGGCCGGCCTCGCCGCCGAGGACCGCACCGACCTGGCGCGCCGCACGCGCGAGGCGATCGTCCGACTGCAGGCGGGAGGCTGATCGGGAAGGGGCCGGCCACCTGGGCCGGCCCCGGGGGAATGCGGCGCGTGCCGGAGTGCGCCTCCGGCAGGTGGGTCTACTGCGGGGGTGGTGGCGCCGGCGACGGTGCCGATTTCGGATAGGGGGGATGGGCCGAGAGGACGTAGTCGCGCAGCGCCTTCATGTCCTTGATGCTGCTGCGCAGCTCTTCGCCCCTGGCGGTGAGCTTCTTCGAGCCCGGCCTGCGGTCGTGGCAATACGTGCAGTTGCCGAACGCCGCCGCGACCTTGTCGTAGCCGGCGAGCGTGCCCGCCGACTCGTAGTACTTGCCCTTGTCGGTCAGCAGCTTGCTGCCCGGCTTGTCGTGACACACCGTGCACGCCAGCCCTTCCTTCTTGGCCACCGTGTTGCTGGCGGCGAGGCTCGTGGCGAAGAGCGCCGCGACCCCGACCAGGGCGATGAGAATGGCGAGATTGCGTGAGCGTCTCATGGCACCTCCGCGCGGCTAGCGCCGGCGCTCCAGGGCCCACGACGCGCCGAAGCTCACCGTCCACTGGGAGTGGCGGACCCTGGATCCCGGCCCGAAGGGATTGACCATCGGATCGGTGTTGTTGTTGGTCTGGGTCTTCTCGAAGGCGCGCTCGAGCGCGAACTCCCAGGTGGTGGCCCCGGAGAGATACGAGAAGCCGAACGTGGCGTGCTGCTCGACGGTGGCCGGGAAGAGCGGATTGAGCGTATCGCTCGGCACCGGGTTTTCGCCGTAGTTGTAGCCGGCGCGCAGGGTGAGGCGATCCGACGTCCGGAACTCGACGCCGAGGGCGTACACCCACTGGTCCTTCCAGTTGAAGACGAACGGCAGGGTGACGTCCGGCGCGCCGGCGATGGAGGGATCGGTGGCCTTGACGGTGATCACCTTCACCGCGTCGCTCCAGAAGTTGC
The DNA here is from genome assembly GCA_050258075.1 of Acidobacteriota bacterium. Taxonomy (GTDB): domain Bacteria; phylum Acidobacteriota; class Thermoanaerobaculia; order Multivoradales; family JAGPDF01; genus JBLMYC01. The sequence continues at coordinate 18,870 of JBLMYC010000123.1, read as the reverse complement.
GCTTGACGTCGAGCGCCACCACCCAACGGTCGGCCGGGCGATAGGCGAAGCCCACTCCCGCCTGGGCGGCGAACGTGAAGCCGTCCATCCTGGCGGTGTACTTGACCGGCTGCTGGAGCAGCGGATGGGCGGTGAAGTTCACCGTCATGTCGCCGTTCTTGTACTGGCTGTGGGTCTTGGTCTGGTAGACCGCGCCGACCGAGAAGCGCGGGGTCGCCCGCCACCACCAGCCGACCCGGGCGCTCGTCTGCAGCCCCTTGGCGCGCTCCATCTTCACGCCGAAGAAGCTCATCGCCGGGTTCTGGGTGTTGAAGAACGAGGTGTGCGGGAAGAAGCGGAAGGAGGTGTCGGCGTAGCCCAGGTTCAGGGTCAAGCCGAGCGCCATGTCGTCCGAGAGCGAATAGGCGACGGTCGGCGACAGGGTGCCGAACCGCACCTCGCTCCAAGTCTCGTCACGGGTGCCGAAGTAGGTGTTCTGGTTCTGGAAGCTAGCTCCCATGCCGCCCTGGGCGACGAGGCCGAGCCCATAGGCCCAGCGGGTCTCCTTGCCCGAGCGCACCCAGGCGAGCGACGGCATGCCGAAGTAGCGGCGCTGCGCGTCGACGCTCGAGTTGGCCATGTTCCGGTAGTTGAGGTCCGGTGCGAGCACCGAGAGATTGGCGGTGAAGTGGTCCCCCTGGAGCTGGGCGATTCCGGCGGGGTTGAAGTTCAGCGCCAGCGAGCGGTCGGCGATCGCCAGGTTGGCGCCGCCGCGACCGATCGTCTCGGCGCCGTAGCCGACCAGGTACATGCCGTTGGTGGCGGCGAGCGGCGCCGCCAGCGTGCCGCAGAGCAGCAGCGCCAGCAGCCACGGCCGCCCGCGAACTGTTCTCATGGTCATCGTTCTCCTCCTGTGGCGACGGTGCGCGGCAGACCCGCGATCCGCGCGGCAAGCGTTTCCGGGGTCCTGGGGAACAACTCGGCGAGCTCTCCGGGCACCAGGCCGGCCAGCCTGGCAAGCTGCGCCGCGCGCGGCGTGCGGCCGGTGCGCGCCGCCTCCTCGCGGCAGACCGTGATCACGCGCCAGTGGCGCGTGGTGAGCGGCACCAGCCCGGCCTCCCGGGCGAGCGCTTCCCCGATCGCTGGCGTCCACTGCTGCGCGTCGAGCAGGAATCCCTCTTCACTGATCTCGACGGTCTGGCCGGCGAACGTTCGGGTGGGCATTCCGACGAGCCTCCCGAGGCGCGGCAAATCGGGAATCCCGCCGGCCTCCGTCGAAGCAGGAGAGCAGGCCGCATGCCACGGCGTGAACTCAAATGGAATGAATGAATTAGCTCGGATCGAGCAGCGTAGATCGACTCGATCTGAAACAGATCGCTACGGGGTGTTGCAACAGGATGTGGCGCTCAGCTCTCGAGGCGCAGCTCGCGCATCCGGCGCCACAGGGTGGTGCGGCTGATGCCGAGTGCCCGGGCGGCCGAGGCGCGCCGCCAGCGGTGGCGCTGCAGGACCTCGAGCAGGGTGGCGCGCTCCGCCTCCCAGCCCTGCGGCGCCGCCGGGGGCAGGAGCGACAGCATCGGCACGACCGGCGCGATCGCCGCCGCCCGCACCAGACCGCTCGGCAGGTCCTCGGAGTGGATCGTCTGGCCGCGCGAGACCGCGGTCGCGTACTCCAGCGCGTTCTCGAGCTCGCGCACGTTGCCCGGCCAGTCGGCGGCGAGCAGCACGCGCAGGGCGTCGGGCGCCAGACGCAGCGAGCGCCCCTGGCGGGCGCCGACTCGCTGCAGCAGATGGCGCGCCAGCACCTCGATGTCCTCGCGCCGCTCGCGCAGTGGCGGGATCTCGATCGGCACCACGCGCAGCCGGTAGTACAGGTCGTCGCGGAAGCGGCCCTCGCGGATGGCGCGCATCAGGTCGACGTGGGTGGCGGCCACGATCCGTGCGTCGGCCACCCGGGTGCGGTTGTCGCCCACCCGCTCGTAGGTGCGCTCCTGCAGCACCCGCAGCAGCTTGACCTGGAGCGGCAGCGGGATGTCGCCGACCTCGTCGAGAAACAGCGTGCCGCCGCTGGCGATCTCGAAGCGGCCGGCACGATCGCGCACCGCACCGGTGAAGGCGCCCTTGACGTGCCCGAACAGCTCGCTCTCGAGCAGCTCGCCAGGCAAGGCCGCGCAGTTGATCGCCACGAACGGACCGCCGCGCCGCGGCGAGTGCTGATGGATGGCGCGCGCCACCAGCTCCTTGCCGGTGCCGCTCTCGCCCTGCAGCAGGACGGTGGCGTCGCTTTCCTGGAGCTGACGGATCATGCGGAAGACGCGCAGCATGGGCTCGGAGCGCGCCACCATGCCGGCGAACGCGGTCGGCGGGTTGCCGGTGTCGGCGCCTTCTTCGGCGGGCCGCACGACGACGACGTAGCTCACCCGCCGGTCGCAGTCGGGCAGCTTGTCGCGCAGCAGCGGGGCCACCGTGATCGACACCACGTGGGCGTGCCCGGACCCGTCACGCACCGTCGCGCCCCAGCCTTCGCGACGCTCGCCGGCCTCGAGCGCCCGGCGCAGCTCGCCCTGCGGTCCGAAGAGATCGGCACCGAAGAGGTCCGCCGCCGGGCGACCGACGGCGACTTGCGCCGCTTCCTCGCCGATCAGCTCGTCGAAACGCTGCGAGGTGTGCACCACGCGGAGCTCGTCATCGAGGCAGAGCAGTCCGCGACCGAGCGACTCGAAGACGACGCTCATGCCCTGCATGAGGAGGGGGGTGGCATCGGTGACCGAGGTCGCCATCGCGCGACAACGTATGCCCGCAACGCAGCGTTCCCAACACCCGCAAACGCGGGCGGTCGATCCCGCCCTTTGGGGTCGGCTAACGCGACTCGGAGCGCAGCGCCGCGAGCTCCTGCGGCGTGTTCACGTTGCGCCAGGCGGAGCGCAGGGCAGCCGGCACCCGCGGGCTGAAGACCCCCGGCATCCCGGCGAGCGGCTGGAGGCTCGAAATCCCTCGCGCCTGCAGATCCAGGAGCAGGGACAGGGCAGCGGGCTCGTAGAGAGCGAGCAGCGGCTCGACCCCGGCCGTATCGAGGCGCGGCAGGATCGCCCGCCGGCCGCGCCGGCGCTGCTCCAGCAGCCAGGCGACCGCCGCCGGAGTGATCGCGGGCAGGTCGCAGGCGGCGATCAGCCAGGCGCCCGTCGGCGTGCTGGCGAGCGCCGCGAGCAGGCCGGCGAGCGGTCCCTGCGCACCGCTCGCGTCGGCGATGCGGCGCAAGCCGGAAAGCGCCGGCGGGACCTCGCCGGCGCCGAGCAGCACCAGCTCGTCGACCGCCGGTTCGAGCGCCGCGGCGGCGCGCTCGAGCAGAGTGCTGGCGCCGAGTCGGAGGAGCTGCTTGGACCGTCCCATGCGCCGGCTGCGTCCGCCGACCAGCAGGCCGCCGAAGAGCGGCGGCTCAGCGCGCGAGGACACGGGCGAGGTCGAAGAGGCCGAGGTCGAGCTCCTTCTTGCGCGCCGCGACCTCGGCGTGGGGCGTCGTCGCGACGGCGCCGTGCAGCAGGCCGACCAGGACGCCGTGCTCGCCCGCGACCAGCCGGTCGACGGCCGCGGAGCCCAGGCGCGAGGCGAGCAGGCGGTCGAACGCGCCGGGCGCGCCGCCGCGCTGCACGTGGCCGAGGATCGTGGCCCGCAGCTCGAAGCCCAGGCGATGACGGTGCTCGGCGAAGTATTTCTTCAACGCCTCGGCGCCGAAGCGGGCGCCCTCCGCCACCACCACCACGGCGTGCGGCTTGCCGCGCTGGTACGCGGCGCGCAGCTCGGCGGCGAGCGCCTCGGGGTCGGTGTCGATCTCGGGAATCACCACCGCCTCGGCGCCGCCGGCGATGCCGGCGGTCAGGGCGAGATAGCCGCAGTCGCGACCCATGACCTCGACCAGGAAGGCGCGCTGATGCGACGAGGCGGTCACCTTCAGCCGATCGATCGCCTCGAGCGCGATGTTGAGCGCGGTGTCGACGCCGATCGTGATCTCCGAGCCGTACAGGTCGTTGTCGATCGTCGATGCGACGCCGATGGTCGGGACCCCGAGCTCGCCGAGCGCACGGGCGCCGGCCTGCGAGCCGTTGCCGCCGATCACGACCAGGCCGTCGATGCCGGCCTCCGCCAGGCGGGCGACGGCGTGCTGGCGGTGCTCGAGCTCACGGAACTCCCGGCAACGGGCGCTGCCGAGGAAGGTGCCGCCGAGATGGAGGATCCCGCCAACACTGCGCGCATCGAGCGGCACGAAGTCACCGGCCAGCAGACCGGCGAATCCGCGTCGCACGCCCGACACCGCCAGGTCGCGCGCCAGCGCGGTGCGCACCACGGCGCGGATCGCCGCGTTCATCCCCGGCGCATCGCCGCCGCTGGTCAGCACTCCGAGACGTTTCATCGCCCAAAAAACATGGTAGCACCGGGCTTCGCTACACTCCGTCGTCCGATGACGGAGTGGATCGACTACCCAGCCTGGCGCGGCGGCGCGCCGACCGCGATCGCCGGCGAGATCGTGGTCCACCCCCGGCTCGCCCACCTCGGCTTCGAGCGCCCGCTGCTCGTCTGGCTGCCGCCGTCCTACACCGGGTCGGCGGGCCGCTACCCCGTGCTGTACTTCCAGGACGGCCAGAACCTGTTCGATGCGCAGACTGCCTTTGCGACCCCATGGCACCTCGACCGGGCGCTGCTCGCTCTGGCGCAGCGCGGCGTCGAGGCGATCGCGGTCGCAGTCCCGCACGGGGGCGCGGCGCGGATCGACGAGTACAGCCCGTTTCACCAGCGCGGCCTCGGGGGTGGGCGGGCCGGCGAGTACCTGCGCTTCCTGCTCGAGGCCGTGATCCCGTGCGTCGAAGCGCGCTTCCGCGTCGCGCTGGGACCCGCGGCGCGCGGGCTCTTCGGCTCCTCGCTCGGCGGGCTGTTCGCGCTGTACGGCTTCTTCGAGCGCCCCGACGTGTTCGGACGCTGTGGCGCGATGAGCCCGTCCCTGCAGTGGGCGCACTGGGCGCCGCTCGTCTACCTCGAAACCCGGCAGCCGCAGCCGCGCGGACGCGTCTACCTCGACGCCGGCGGACGTGAAGGCAGAGCCGGACGCCTGGCGCGCTGGAGCCGCGGACGCCTGCCGCGGCCCTACCTGCGCGGCGTGCGGCGGGCCCACGCGGCGCTGCGCGAGCTCGGCTACCGCGACGGCGCGGATCTTCTCTACCGCGAGGACGCCACCGGAGAGCACTCGGAAGACGCCTGGTCCCGGCGCCTTCCCGGGGCGCTCGAGTTCCTGCTGCGTTGACGAGTTTTCGCGGTCGCCTTGACAAGACGCGCCGGACGCGGTCAAATGCCCTAATCGCATAACGCGCTCTGACCGATCAATCCCATGCGCCGTCCCTGGCTCCTCCTCAGCTTCATCCTCCTCGCGCCCGCTCCCGCCGCCGCGCTGCAACCGGTGGGGCCGGAGCTGCAGGTGGCGGTGCTCGACGACAGCACCGCCGACCCGCGGCCGAGCGCGGCGATCGCCGACGACGGCTCGGCGGCCATCGTATGGACCGATCGCGCGCACGGGCTGCGGGCCCGCTTCCTCGACCCTGACGGCGCCCCGGCGAGCGACATCCTGGACCTCGTGCCGAACCTCCCGCTCCCCACCTTCCCGGGCGAGGGCACGGTCAAGACGCGCAAGGACCCGGTGGCGACATACGAGCGCGACGGCTCGCTGCTCGTCGCCTGGACCGAGGAGACCGGATACGAGGTGGCGACCTACTTCGAGGACCGCTACACAGTCCTCGAGCGCGACGTCATGGCCCGGCGCTTCACGACCGACGGCCGGCCGGTCGGACCGGCGTTCCGCGTCAATCCGATCGCCTCCGGCTACCAGAGCCGTCCCAGCCTGGGCCGTCTGCGGTGCGCCGCGGCCAACCCGCGGGCGTGCGACGGGACGCTGGTGGTCGTGTGGCAAGGCGAGGACCAGCTCGACGGTCCCACGGCGGGCGACGGACTCTTCGGGCGCCTGTTCGATCCCTACGATCGTCCACTCACCGGTCAGCTGCGCATCGCCCCCCAGGGCCAAGCGAGCAATGCGGTCGTGGCGAGCGACGATGCCGGCGCCTTCCTCGTCCTGTGGGACGACTTCGGCGACGGTAACGGCCGGGCGGTGTTCGCGCGGCGGTTCAACTCTCAGGGCCGCGCCCTCACGAAGCCCGCGATCCTCAACCGCAAGACCGCCGGCCACCAGATGCGTCCGGCGCTCGCCTTCGCGGGCAGCGGCTACCTCGCGGTGTGGCAGAGCCCGACCGGTCGCGGGCCCGACCACCGGGTGTACGGCGTGCTCCTCGACCGCCAGGGGCGGACCCGCTCGGGCGAGCTCCTCCTGACCCAGGGCCGAGCCCAGTGGGAGCTGCTCCCGACGCTGGCCAGCACCGGCGCCGGCTACGTGTTGCTGTGGACCGACTGGAACTCCGGGCTGCCCGACGCCGTGGTCGGCGTGCCCCTCACCGGCAGCGCCCAGCGCATCGCCAGCGAGCAGCCGATCAGCTCCGGGCGCCTGGCTCGGCAATACGGCATCCGCGCCATCTCCGGACCCAGTGGCCAGGTGCTCGTCGTCTGGGAAGGCATGGTCGGGAACGACACCACGATCATGGCCCGCCGGCTCGCATCCGGCGGGCCCTGATCGCGCCCCGCTCTCCGCTTCAGAATTTCCACGCCGCTGCGAGCCGCAGCGCCCGCGCCGGCAGCAGATAGTACTGGGCATCGCCGAACTCGCTCTCGGCGATCGGCGGCCGTGTGTCGCCGAGGTTGGTGCCCTCCAAGCGCAGCTCCCAGGCGGCGAAGCGATAGCCGATCCCCGCCGACCAGACGGTATAGGCCGGCGCCAGCGCCGTATTGCGCTTGTTCAGATAGCGCTCGCCGACGTAGCTCACGGTCGCCCAGGCGCCCAGGCCGTGCGCCGGCGTGTAGGTGAGCGCGCTCGCAGCCAGGTGCCGCGCCGACATCTCCACCCGGTTGCCAGCCAGCTGCTGCGGCTCACCGTCGAACACCTGGACGAAGTCGCGGAAGCGCGCGTCGTGGTACGCATAGGACAGTTGCCAGCGCAGGTCGGGCCGCAGCCGCAGCGCCGCCTCGGCCTCGGCGCCGCGCAGCCGCTGCTCGTGGGCATTCACGCTCCCCGGAAGGCCGGCAAGGTCGGCCGGCACGACGACGTTCTGGAAGTCCATCGTGAACGCGCTGACCCCCCAGACGAAGCGTCCGCGGTCCAGGTTTCCCTTGACGCCGCCTTCCCAGGACTGCCCCGTCTCGGGCCGCAGGATGCCCTCGATCTCGGGCCCGAAGTCGGTCGCCGCCGGCTTGTAGGTGTTGCGGTAGTCGGCGTACAGCCACAGCGAGTCGGTCGCGTTGCTCCAGGCGAGGAAGCTCAGTCCGGCGATCGCGCCACCGCGGGTCACCGTCTTCGACTCGTGAAGCGGGGGCAGCGGCTCGTCGCCGCTCGCCAACGGGTGGTTGATCGCCTCGCGCTCCTCGCGGGTGTGGTTGAGCCGCGCTCCGAGCTCGACCTTCAGGCGCGGCGTCGCGTCCCAGTCGGCCTGCGCGAACAGGCCGCTGAAGTTGCGCCGGTCGTGGGTGACGTTCAGCTCCTGGATGTCGACCGCGCTGCTCGCCGGCCGGCCGCTGCCGTCGAGGCGCACGAAGTAGTCGAAGTTGCTGGAATCCACCGAGCCCAGGCCGTAGATGTGATCGATGCCCGCCACGACCTGCAGGGTCGCCGCCGGCCTCCAGGCGAGGTGGCTGTCAAAGTAGACGTCGGTTTCCCAGAGATGCTGGCGGAAGCCGCTCGCGTTGGGATCGACGTCCTCGCTGACCTCGCCCAGGAAGCCGCGGGTGTTGCGCCGCGCGGCGCGGGTGACTGCCAGCGTCGTCGACCAGCTCGCGGCGCCGAGCGGGCGATCGAAGCCGGTCACCAGATGCAGGCGATCCTCGTCGGCGCGGGCGTCGTCCGGATTCTGGTTGCTGTCGAGCGGCACCGACGGGTCGGGGACGACGTGCCCGGCGCGCGGCATCGGGCTGGCCGGATCCTGGCGCAGGAAGGTGCCGTCGAGGTCAAGGTGCAGATCGCCGCCCCAGGCCTGGGCGGCGCCGCGATACAACAAGTGCCCGCGCCGCCACGACGTGTCATCGTCGCGGAACCCCTGGCGGTCGAAGCCGACCGCCAGCGACTGGCGGTAGCCGCCGAGCGCCGGCAGCGGGGTCGAGGCCGCCGCGCCGCCGCTCCCGAAGCTGCCGCCCCAGGCGCTCACCTCGCGTCCCGGCGCACCGGCGGCGCGGTGGATGACGTGGATGACACCGACGAAGGAGGTCGCACCGTACATCACCGGCGCGGCGCCGCGCAGCACCTCGATGCGCTCCACGTCGGTCAGGTCGAGCGTCGTCAGCGCCGGATTGAACGCGCCGCCCCACGGCACGCCGTCGACGACGAGCAGGAAGGCGTCGGCCTCGCGCAGGCCGTAGAACTCCGGCACCGATCCGGCCGGACCGGCATCTCCGGCGGCCGGTGCGATCGACACGCCGCCAACCAGCGCCAGGGCGCTCGGGAGATCGGTGGCGCCGCGGTCGCGCAGCTCCTCGCCGGTGATGACCGAAATCGTGGCGGGCTCGGATTCGACCGCCTCGGGAATGCGGGTAGTGGTGACTTCGATGGTCGCCGAGGCGACCGGAATGTCGGAAGCGGGCTGCTCGGCCCACGCCGCGGGGGCGCAGGCGAGAACGAGCAGCGAGAGCGCGAACGCTCGTCGCATGACGAAAGCTCCTTGGGCAACGCAGTGGAACCGGTGCGCCACCGCCCACGCGGCGGGACGCGGCGTCAGCGCGTCGCCTGGAGCTATTCGTTCAGGCGCTGGGTGCGGTCGAGGACAGCGAGAGGGGAGGCGGGAAGCGCGGCCGCGGAAGTCGCCCGGGGCGGTGTCGGCGGGGGCGCGGCGGCACCGGACTCGGTCGGTGCAGAGATGCCGGCCGGCGCCGGTGGCGGCTCGGCCGCGGCCGCCGGAGTGACGCTCGACGCCGAGGCCGCGGGCCGCCAGCCGAGCGGCGCCTCGCCCGCCTCGACCTCGACCGGGCGATCGCCGGAGCGCGGTCCGGCGCTCCACGCCACGACACCGGGGTCCCCCGGCCGCGCCGCCTCGCCCGGAGCGAAGTGCTGGACGCGGACGTCGATCACGGGGCTCGCGAGGGTCGCCGCGGCCGGCACGGTGATCGCGAAGCGGACCGGCAGCTCGACGAGGGTCTCGCGGCGCTCGTCGCCGAAACGCAGCAGCAGGCGGGCGTCGTCCGTCGGGGCCATCGGCAGCCGCACGCTCACCCGGCGCAGCGCCACGTCGAGATGGGGGGTCAGGCGAAAGGCGTAGCTTACGCCACCGTTGACCGAGAGGAAGGCCTCCCACTCCTCGACGCCGGGCAGCGGCGGCGCTCGCCATTCGAGCACCGCCTCCTCACCACCGGCGAGGGTGACTCCGGTTCGCGGAGAGACAAGCTCGACCGGCAGCGCCTGCGCGACGGCGAGCCGCGCGAGGCCCAGGCCCAGCAGCACGGCAGCGATCCGGACCTTCGACATCGTGGAGCGACGATAGCGCGGTGCCGCCGCGGCCGCCAAGCGCGACGAGGGGGAACGACTCAGTGGGCGGGGCTGTCGCCCACCTCGACGTGCGGCGGCTCGCCGAAGTACAGGCGACCCTCGCGCAATGCCGCGCCGCGCAGGGTCAACGCCAGAGCCTCGCCGAGCTCGCGCACCGCATGGACCACCAGGCGCCGACGGACCTCCTCCGGCAGGTCCTCGAGATCGGCCAGGTTGTCCTGCGGCAGCACGATCTCGGTGATCCCGGCGCGCAGCGCCCCGAGCAGCTTGTTCTTCACGCCGCCGATCGGCAGCACGCGACCGGTCAAGGTGATCTCGCCGGTCATCGCGACGTCGTGGCGCGCCGGTCGCCCGGACAGCGCCGAGACGATCGCCGTCGCCATGGCGATGCCGGCCGACGGACCGTCCTTGGGCGTCGCTCCCGCCGGGCAGTGCACGTGGAGGTCGTGCTCGAAGGCGTCGGCGCGCACTCCCAGCGCCTCGGCGTGCGAGCGCGCGTACGACCAGGCCGCACGGCCCGACTCCTTCATCACGTCGCCGAGCTGGCCGGTCAGCACCAGCTCGCCGCGCCCCGACTTCGGCCCCGGCATCGACGACGCCTCGACGAACATGATGTCGCCGCCGACCGGCGTGTAGTACATCCCGGTCGCGACCCCCACCTGATCCCCGGCCGCAGCGCGCTCGGGATGGACGCGCGGCCGGCCGAGATACTTCTCGACCGCGTCGCGATCGATCGCGATGGTCTCGACCTCGCGCGCCGCGATGCGCCGCGCCGCCTTGCGGCACAGCTTGCCGAGCTCGCGCTCGAGCTGACGCACGCCGGCCTCGCGGGTGTAGTTGGAGATCGCCTCGGCGATCGCGGCGTCGGTCAGCACGACCTGACCAGCCTGGAGACCGTTCTCCTCGAGCTGGCGCGGCAGCAGGTAGCGCTGCGCGATCGACAGCTTCTCGGCCTCGGTGTAACCGTCGAACTCCACCATCTCCATGCGATCCATCAACGGGCCCGGAATGTTCTGCGGGAAGTTCGCGGTGGCGATGAACAGCACCTCGGAGAGATCGAACGGCACCCCGAGGTAGTTGTCGGTGAAGCTGTCGTTCTGCGCCGGATCGAGCACCTCGAGCAGCGCCGCCGAGGGATCACCCTGGAAGGACACCCCGAGCTTGTCGACCTCGTCGAGCAGGAAGACCGGGTTCTTGGTGCCGGCCTGCTTCATGCCCTGCAGGATGCGGCCCGGCATGGCGCCGACGTACGTGCGCCGGTGGCCACGGATGTCGGCCTCGTCGCGCGCCCCGCCGAGCGCGATGCGCACGTACTTGCGGCCCATGGCGCGGGCGATCGACTTGGCAACCGAGGTCTTGCCGACCCCCGGCGGGCCGACGAAGAGCAGGATCGGCCCCTTCGACTTGTCGCCCGCCTCGCTCTTGGCGGATGCCATGGCCTCGGGCGCCTCGGCGGCGGCGATCTGGCGGAGCTGGCGCACGGCCAGGAACTCCAGCACGCGGTCCTTGACGTCCTGCAGGCCGTAGTGGTCCTCGTCGAGAATCCGCGCCGCCTCCTGGATGTCGAGATGGTCCTCGCTGCGCGCGTTCCACGGCAGCTCGGCGACCGTCTCCAGGAAGGTGCGCACGACCTGCCCCTCCATGCCCTCGCGGCCGAGGCGCTGCAGGCGCGCCCACTCACGGTCGACCTCCTTCTTCACCTCTTCCGGCAGCTCGAGCGCATCGAGCTTCTCGCGCAGATCCTTCAGGTCGTCGCGCTCGTCGCCCTCGCCGAGCTCCTTCTGGATCGCCTTCAGCTGCTCGCGCAGGAAGTACTCGCGCTGCTTGTCGCCGACCTCCTCGCGCACCTTCTCCTTGATGTCCTCCTGCACTTCGAGCACCGACAGCTGACGCTGCACGTGGACCAGCACGCGACGCAGCCGCTCCTCGACCGACAGGGTCTCGAGCAGCGCCTGGCGCTCGCCCGGCTGCACCTCGGCGTAGGCGGCGATCAGGTCGGCCAGGCGCCCGGGGTCGGCGACGTTGGCGAGCACCTGGTCGACCACCTCCTCCGGCAGTCCGGAGCGCTTGCCGAGCTCGGCGCCGCGCTCTCGCGCCTCGCGGCAGAGAGCCAGAAACGCGGTGTCCCGCGGGTCGACCGGCTGCAGCTCCTCGGCCTCGCGCACCTGGGCCTCGAGGTAGGAGCTGCCCTCGTCCTTGGGCCCCAGGCGCAGCGCGATGCCGCGCCGCTCACCCTGGAGCAGGAGCTGGATGCCGCCCAGCCCGCGCTGCACCTGGCTGATGCGGGCGATGGTGCCGATCGTGTACAGCCCCTCCGGCGTGACCTGGTCGGTGTTCTGGCGCTGGGCGACCGCGAAGACCAGCTTTTCGGGGGTCGCGGTGGCGGCTTCGATCGCCCGCAGCGTTCCGGGCCGTCCGGCACCGATGGGCATCGTGACGCCGGGAAAGACCACGCTCTCGCGGAGCGGGATCACGGGGAGGTTCAGGGTCTCGGACATCGTTCTCATCCTTTTCTACAGGTCTGCCACCGACTGTGCAATCCCTGCGTGCCTGCATGGCAGGGTTCGCCGACGAAAACGGCCGCCGCCGCGAACATATTCCGCGGGGCGGCCGAGATTTCCTAGAAAAGCCGTCGGTCTAGAACCGCCAGGAGACACCCGCCTTGACCGCCGTGCTGGAGAGATCCAGGCTTCCGGAACCCCGGAAATCGCCCCGCAGGTCGACATTCGCCCGCTGCCAGCGGCCCTCGGCGTAGATGCCGAAGCCGCGGTTCAAGCGAATGTCCAGCCCGGCGGTCGCGAACCAACCGTAGCCCACACCGTCGTCCTTGAAGCGGTCGCTGAAGACGTGCAGGTTCGGCCCCGAGAAGTCCACGAAGTCACCGTGCTCCCTCAGCCGATAGGCGATCGCCGAACCGCCGGCGCCGAGGTAGGGCACTACCGGCGAGCGACGCGGCGCCAAGTCGAGCTGCAGACCGACGTTGAGGGTCGAGGTGTCGAGCGACGTCGTGTGGACGATGTCGCGCCCGCTCTGGTCGACGTAGTCGCGGTACGCGAAGTCGGAGTCGCCGCTGAAGAACTCGCCCCCGACCAGCACCCAGAGCTGCGGCGCGACCTGATGCAGGTAGTCGACGCCGAGCGTGCCGGAGCGCAGGTCCTTGGCGCTGCCGTCGAAGGTGCTCTCGACGTCCTGCCAGTAGCGGCCGTCTCCGCGCGGCTCGAGCGTGCCGATGCCGAAGCGGAACTGGTTCTCGTAGTTGTCACCATACGCATAGCGCTGCGCGGCGGCCGGCACGGCGGCCAGCACGGCGAGCGCAGCGAAGACGAGCAGCGATCGAAGTCTGTTCATCGAATCCCCTCCAGGGCCTGGGACCCACCATCGGGTCTACCTACGATTGTGCAGCAACAGCGATGCCAAGTCCCAGACAACAATCTCGAAGGCCCTTGTTCTCAGGAGGTTGCAGGTGATCGATGGGTCTCGCGTCGGACCATCCGAACGACCGCGCGCGAGGACAGTGCTGCCCCTGCTGCATGCGCCACCGTCAGGGCAGGAAGCGGGCTCGGGACTCGTCCGAGGGCAGTCGGCAGGCCGCGGCCACGTCGAGCCGCCCGAACCACCCATAGCGATGCCGTGCCACCCAGTCGTACGCCGCGTCGCGCAGCGGCCGGGGCACGAGGCGCAGTGCGCCCAGCCAGCCCCAGGCTCCGCCGACGACGCGCAGGATCTCCAGCACCCCGCTCGAGCGCACGTCGACGCGCAAACCCGGCGTGCCGGCGCCGCGCACGAAGAGGAGCGTCTGCAAGTCGGCGGGGAGGCCGAGCCCCGGCAGGAGGCGCGCCGCCGTCTCACCCTGGAGCGGCGCGAAGCGCAGCCGCGCGTGGCGGTCGTGGCGCAGCAGGAACTGCACCGTGCGGTCGCACAGGCCGCAGACGCCATCGTAGAGGACGAGGTTCGCCGGCAGGCCTGGGGCGACGGCGCTCGGCTCGGAGCTCATGACAGGGATCTTAGCCAAGCCATCGAGTAAGCTCGCGCCATGCGCCGGCTCGTGATCGCGCTGCTCGCGGGTGCCGCCGCGGCCGCCGCCGCCCTGGCGGATCCCGCCCCCGGCTGGCAGCGCTTCCCGATCGCCGCCACGTCCTCGTACTACGATCTCTACCTGCCCGCGGGGCTCGACCTTTCGCAGCCGCTGCCGCTAGTCGTCTTCCTGCACGGCGCCGGCTCGAACCCGTCCACCTATCGCAGCCTGGTCCAGCCCGGCGCCGACGCCGCCGGCGCGGTGGTGGTGATGCCGAGATCGGGTGGCCTGGGCTGGGGCTACCCGAGCGACGAGACGACGATCGCCGAAAGCGTCCGCCTGGCGCGCCAGGAGCTGCGGATCGATCCGCAGCGCATCTCGATCGCCGGCCACTCCGCCGGCGGCGCGTTCGCCTACCTGGTGGGCTACGGCACAGTGGGGCGCTTCTCAGCGGTGTTCTCGATGTCGGCGCCGTACGAGGAGGTCGGCGCGATCGCCGATCCGGCCTACACACCGCCGCTGCGCCTGTACTACGGGACCGCCGATCCCAACTACACGGGCGGCGCCTACGCCGCGATCGCCGCGCAGTTCGGCGCGCTCGGTGTCGCCGTTCAGTCGGACGTCGAGCCCGGCTACGACCACTCGACCTGGCCACAGAGCTCGATGGAGGACGGGTTCCGCTTCCTGGTCGCGGCGCGCTACCCGAGCTACTCGGCGACCTGCCTGCCGAGTCCGAGCGCGCTCTGTCTCGGGGGCGGCAGGTTTCGGGTCGAGGTCGCGTGGAACGACGGCGCGGGCGCGGGCGGCCACGCCCACCCTGGACCGCCGCTCGCCGATCCCTCGGGAGTGCTGTGGTTCTTCGCGCCGAGCAACCTCGAGATGCTGGTCAAGGTGCTCGACGGCTGTGGGGTGAACGGGCACTTCTGGTTCTTCGGCGCGGCGCTCACCAACCTCGGCTACACGCTGACCGTCACCGACACCACGAGCGGCGCGACGCGCACGTATGACAACCCGCCGCGCCACGCCGCCCCCGCAATCACCGACACCTCAGCCTTCGCCTGCGCCCCACCCTAGGGCTCTGCCTGGCCGCCGCAGGGCACGCGCACGACCGGCGACCAGACCCGGTAGCGGTCGCGGACACGGAACTGCACTTCCTGCCCGCGCTTGCAGTTGAGCTCCCGGCTCCATGCGGTGCCCGGAGCGCCACCGGGATCGCCTTCCCAGACTCCATCGACACCATAGAACGGCACGTAGGCCGGCGCACCGGCGATCGCCGAGGTCGCGCAGGTCCCCTTGCAGGCCGCCGCGCTTCCGGCGCCGCAGGTCCAGGTGCAGCCATCGATGCGGGCGCGCGGGTTGCACGGGATGTCGTACTGCCCGCGCTCGGAGCTGCCCTGGGTCAGGCAGATCGTGCTGAAGCCGTGCGCGTCGTGGACCGCCGGGTAGACGAAAACCCGCAGCGCATGGTGGTCACAGGTCTGCCGCGGCCGGTCGAAGGACCAGGTGCCCGAGGCGCCGGGGTGAAACTCCGCCTCGTAACGGTCGCCCTCGATGCGGTACTCGATGAAGGCGCCGTCGCCGTTCTTGACGGTGTAGGTGCCCCGGGCCGTCACCGTGTCGCCGTCGACCAGCACCTCGTCGACCGTCACGCCGGAATCCAAGGTCTTGCACTGCTCGAGCGGGATCGGATCGGGCGCCGACGCCCGCTCGGCACGCGCCACGCCGGCCAGCGCCAGGACCGGCGCCAGCCCCGCGACCGCCATCCGCCAGGCCAGTCTCTTCCTGCTCATTCCATCCTCCAGACCGGTACGCGACCCGGCGTCCACGGAGCGCCGGCGGCCTCCAGCTTGTCGTTGAGCTGCTTGAGGTCCTGGTCGATGAGAACGCGCAGCTTCTCGAGCTCGGTTGCGAACTCCTCGCCGGCGATCTGGTAGGCGTCGAGCGAGGCCTGGGTCGGCGCCGAAGTCGACGTCCACTGCGTGCCGACGATCGTCTGCACGCGGCCGATGATCGACGGCGGGGTCGGCTCGTTGCGCGCCTGCGCCACCCGGTCACCGCGGAGCGCGAGCTGGATGTCACGCAGGCGCGACTCCAGGGCCCGCGCCTGATCGCCCAGCGCCGGGTCGGCACCCGGGGCGTCGAGCACCGCCTTCTTGATGTGCTGGATCGCGTCCATCGCCTCCTTGGCGGCGTCGGAAGCGCCGAGCACCGCGCGCTGCAGACGCGCCGTCTTGCGCTCGAAGGCGAGCAGGGCCGCCTTGTCCGGGGCGGCCAGGGTGCCCAGTGCGAGCGGCTCGACCGCGAAGCTCACCTTGTCGCCGATCGGCGTCAGCTTGCCGCCGACCCGCTTCGCCAAGCTCACCGTGTAGGTCCCCGGCACCGCCATCGGCCCGGTCGGTGGCTGCTCGAACGGGTTGTCGGTCGGCCGTGGCTTCAGGTCGGTCGGCTCGGAGTCCGGGAAGCGCAGGTCCCAGGCGACGCGATGCACGCCAGCCGCCACCGGACCGGTCAGTCGGCGCACCACTCCGCCCTCCTCGTCGGCGACGGTCAGCACGATCGTCGGCTCCTCCTCCTGCTCCTCGGCGCGCAGCTCGGCGAGCGACGGATAGGGCGGGACCTTGCCCTCCTTCTCGAGCTTCTTCTCGGTCTCCCAGCGCTCCTTCTTGAGGGTCTTGATCGAGTCCTTCAGGTAGTACGTGAAGGTGGCCCCGAACGGCGGGTTGGGCGCCAGGAAGTACGACTCGCCCATGAATGCCTTGCCCGGCAGTCCGAGCGGCGACTGCTCCATGTAGGCGAGCGCGGTCTTGACCGGGAAGACGGCGACCTCCCGGTCCAAGGTCGCGGGCGTCGCCCGGCGCAGCGGCGTGTAGTCGTCGAGCACGTAGAAGCCGCGGCCGAAGGTGGCGATCACCAGATCGTTCTCGCGCTCCTGGATCGCGATCTCGCGCACTGGAATCGTCGGCAGGCCGCCCTTGAGCTGGACCCAGTGCTTGCCGCCGTCGGTGGTGAAGAACACGCCGAACTCGGTACCGGCGAACAGCAGCTGCGGATCGACCTGGTCCTCAGCGAAGGCGTATACCGTCCCGCGCCCCGGCAGATCGCCGACGATCGAGGTCCAGGTCTTGCCGCGGTCCGTCGAGCGCAGCAGATAGGGCTTGTAGTCGCCCATCTTGTGGTTGTCGAACGCGGCGTAAACCGTGTCGGCAGCGCTCTTCCCGGCCTTGAGCGCCGAGACGTAGGCGTTCTCGGGGACGCCCGCGACGCGCTCGATCTTGCGCCAGCTCGAGCCGCCGTTCTCGGTCACCTGCACCAGGCCGTCGTCGGTGCCGATGTAGATCAACCCCTCCTGTTTGGGCGACTCGGTGAGCGACACGATGTTGCCGTAAAAGGAGGTCGAGGCGTTCTTCGCGACCGCGTCCACCCCCCACACCTTGCCCATCACCTTGAGCTGATTGCGGTCCACCTGCCGGGTGAGGTCAGGAGAGATCGCGCGCCAGCTCTGGCCACGGTCGTCGCTGCGGAACAGCTTGTTGGCGGCGAAGTACAGGCGGGTGTGGCTATGCGGGCTGATCAGGAGCGGCGAGTCCCAGTTCCAGCGCAGCGCCGGCTCGCCCTTGCCTTCCTGCGGCTGGATGTAGAGCTGCTCGCCGCTCTTGCGGTCGAAGCGCACCAGGGCGCCGTTCTGGGCCTCGGCGTACACGATCGCGGGGTCGACCGGATCCACCGCGCTGACGAAGCCGTCGCCGCCCTGGGTGACGAACCAGTCGGAGTTGGCGATGCCGTTCATGTTCAGGGTGCGCGACGGCCCGCCCATGCTCTCGTTGTCCTGGGTGCCGCCGTACACGTAGTAGAACGGCCGGCTGTTGTCGAGCGCGACGCGATAGAACTGCGTGATGTTCAGGTTGGCGCGGAACAGCCAGCTCTTGGCGCGATCGAAGGTTTCGTACAGGCCGCCGTCGCAGCCCACTAGATAGTGCTCATCGTCCGCCGGGTCGATCCACAGTGCGTGGTTGTCGACGTGCTTCCAGCGCTCGCCCAGATTGTGGAAGCTCTTGCCGCCGTCGTCGCTGACCTTGAAGAAGGTGTCCTCGGCGTACACCCGATCCGAATTCTTGGGATCGACCCAGATCTCGTTGTAGTACTGCGGGCTGGTGGTCATGTAGTCGCCGCGCTTCTCCCAGGAGGCGCCGCGGTCGGTGGAGCGGAAGACGCCGCCCGCCTTGCGCGTCGATTCGACGATCGCGTACACCGTGTCGGGAGCGCTGGGGGCGATCGCCAGGCCGATCCGACCCTTGTCCTCCTTGGGCAGTCCGCTCTCGAGCTTCTTCCAGGTCGCGCCGGCGTCGGTCGAACGGTAGATCGCCGACTCGGGGCCGCCGTCGATCAGCGTCCAGACGTGCCGGCGGCGCTGGTAGGAGGAGGCGTACAGCAGGTTCGGATCGCGCGGGTCCATCACCACGTCGTTGACGCCGGTGTTCTCGGAGATCGTCAGCACCGCTTTCCAGGTCTTGCCGCCGTCGGTCGTCTTGTACAGGCCGCGGTCGCCGCCCGGATTCCACAGCGGACCCTGGGCCGCGACGTACACCACGTTCGAGTCGCGCGGGTCGACGACGATGCGGCCGATGTGCTCGGAGGCCTTGAGCCCCATGTCGGTCCACGACTTGCCGCCGTCCTCGCTCTTGTAGACCCCGTCGCCATAGCCGACGCTGCGCTGTGAGTTGTTCTCGCCGGTGCCGACCCAGACGACGTCCGGGTGGCTCGGGTCGAGGGTGATGCAGCCGATCGAGTAGGAGCCCTCGTGGTCGAAGATCGGCGTCCAGCTGGCGCCGGCGTTGGTCGTCTTCCAAACCCCGCCGGAGGCGGCGGTGACGTAGCGCACCGCCGTGTTGCGGGGATCGACCGCGATGTCGGTGATCCGTCCTTCGGTGACCGCCGGTCCGATCGGCCGCCAGGCAAGGCCCGCCCAGGTGTCGGCGGTCATGCCGCCCTTCTTCTCCTTGTCTTGGTCCTTGCTCTGTGGCGGGCTGGCCTGCTTGGCGGCCGCGCCGGGCGCCGGGGTCGGGGTGGAAGCCGCGGCAGGCACGGCAAGCCCGGGAAGGGCCAGGATCACGGCAAGGACGACGGCGGACAGGGCGTCTTTCACGGCATCTCCTCCGATGCGGCCAAGCGTGGCCGGTGGCAACTGTCGCTGGATTCGTGCGGCGCGAAGGCAACCCCGGAACGAGCGAGGCGGCCCCGGCGCCGTCCCTGATCATAGACC
>JBLMYC010000122.1:0-19445 GCA_050258075.1 Acidobacteriota bacterium | reverse complement strand
AGATGGTGCGGCGCAGCGGCGAGGGCCCGGGGCTCTCCTCGACCTTCGCGGTCGGGGAGGAGGCGGAGGCGCCGGGCGAGGTGACGCTGCGCGAGATGGGCGCTGTGGCGGCCCCGATCGATCGGGCGCGACCGTCGCTGCGGTCCGGCTCGACGGCTCGGGTCGACGTCGTCGTGCGGACCCGCAACATCGGCCACTTCTTCCCGGCCGGCACGGTCGACGCCTTCGACGTCTGGCTGGAGCTGCGCGCCGCCGACGCCACGGGGAGGATCGTCTTCTGGAGCGGTCGGGTGGAGGACGGCGGCAAGGGGCCGGTCGAGCGCGGCGCCCACTTCTACCGCTCCTACCAGCTCGACGGCGCCGGCAATGCGATCGACAAGCGCAACGCGTGGCAGGCACGCAGCCTTCTCTACGTGCGGCTGATCCCGCCGGGCGCCGCCGACGTGGCGCATTTCCGCCTCCACGTGCCGCCGGACGCCAAGGGACCGCTGACTCTCGAGGCGCGCCTGAACTACCGCAAGTTCTCCTACTACTACACGCAGTTCGCGTACGCTGGCCAGCCGCGCCCGGGGCAGGATCCGGCCCTGCTCGGTCGCGATCACAACTCGCTCGCGTACTCGTTCGATCCCGCCCACATTCCCGCCAACGTCTCCGGCGAGATGAAGGGGGTCATTCCCGACCTGCCGATCGTGACGCTCGCCTCGGCCAAGACCGAGCTGGCGGTCGCCGAGAACGGAAAGCCGGGCGGAGAGGGCGACGTCTTCCGCCCGGTGGTCACCGCTGCGGATCGCGAGCGCTGGAACGACTGGGGCATCGGACTGCTCTTGCAGGGCGACCTCAAGGGCGCCGAGTACGCCTTCGAGAAGACGACCGAGGCCGATCCCGGGTACGCCGACGGCTGGCTGAACCTGGCGCGGGCGCTGATCCGCGAGGGTGAGACGGAGCGCGCGCGGCCGTACGTCGCGAAGGCGCTGGCGCTCTCGCCGGGCCTCGCCCGGGCGCTCTTCTTCCAGGCCATGATCGACAAGACGGCCGGAAATTACGCCGCCGCTCTGGCCGCCCTGGCCAAGGTCGAGGCGCAGTATCCGCGCGATCGAGTGGTGGTCAATCAGATCGCGCGGCTGCTGTTCCTCGAGAAGCGCTACCCCGAGGCGCTGAAGGTGCTCGAACGGGTGTGCGAGATCGACCCCGAGGACCTGCAGATGCACTACACGGCGATGCTCTGCTGGCGGGCGCTCGGCAACACGGAGCACGCGGAGCGCGAGGCGATGCTGTTCCGGCGCTTCAAGGCCGACGAGGGAGCCCAGGCACTGACCGCGAAGCCCCGCCGTTTGAGCCCGGAGGACAACAACGAGCGTCAGATGATCCACGACCACGAGTCGGTGCCGCTCGACGGCCTGACGCCGCTGCCGGCTCCGAGCCAGCGGGCGCGGCGGCCAGCGGCGCCTTCGTCGACCGGGCCGGCGGCCCCGACGGCCCCGGCGGGAGGTTGAGATGAACCGGAGCAGGCTTCCGCTCGCCCTGGCGGTGTGCGTGTCGGCCTCGCTGGCAGCGGCCCTCCCGAGCGCGGGGCCGCCAGCGAGCGCCGCGGCGCCGCCTCCTTCGGGGGTTCGCTTCGCGGACGTCACCCAGGCAGCCGGCATCCACTTCGTCCACAACAGCGGGCGGACCGGCAAGAAATACCTGCCCGAGACACTCGGCTCCGGGGTCGCCCTTTTCGACGCCGATGGCGACGGCTGGCTCGACATCCTGTTCATCAATGGACGCGACTGGACGCCGCGCCCCGGACGGCGCTCGCTTCCCGCCCTCTACCGCAACCGTCATGACGGCACCTTCACCGACGTGACCCGCGGCAGCGGGCTCGACGTCGAGCTCTACGGTCTGGGGGTGGCGGCTGGCGACTACGACAACGACGGTCGCGAGGACGTCTACGTCACCGCCCTCGGCGGCGATCATCTGTTCCACAACCTGGGCGGCGGCAAGTTCGCGGACGTCACCGCCGAGAGCGGCATCCACAACGACTCCTTCGGCACCAGCGCGGCCTGGCTCGACTACGACCGCGACGGCAAGCTCGACCTCTTCGTCGCCAACTACGTCCAGTGGAGCCCGGAGAAGGATCTCTGGTGCTCGCTCGACGGTCAGACCAAGTCCTACTGCACGCCGGAGTCCTACAAGGGTACGACCGTCAAGCTCTACCGCAACCTTGGCGGCGGTCGCTTCGAGGACGTCACCGCCAAAGCGGGCCTCGGTGATCCAACCAGCAAGTCGCTCGGCGTCGCGGTGCTCGACGTCAACGGCGACGGCTGGCCCGACCTCTTCGTCGCCAACGACACGCAGCCCAACAAGCTGTACGTCAATCGCCAGAACGGCACCTTCGCCGAGCAGGGCCTGGAGGCCGGTGTGGCGTTCGGCGAGGACGGCGTGGCGCGCGGCGCGATGGGCGTCGACGCCGCCGATTACGACCGCTCGGGACGGCCCCACCTGCTGGTCGGCAACTTCTCGAACGAGATGCTGGGTCTGTACCACAACGAGGGCAACGGCGTGTTCGTGGACGAGGCGCCGCGCTCGGCGGTGGGCAAGGCGAGCTTGCTCACGCTGGCCTTCGGCGCCTTCTTCTTCGACTACGACCTGGACGGGCGGCTCGATATCTTCGCTGCCAACGGCCACATCGAGGACGAGATCTCGCGTGTCCAGCCGCGCATTCAGTATCGCGAGCCGCCGCTGCTCTTCCGCAACCTCGGCGGCGGCAGGTTCGAGCCGGTCGCCGCGACCGCGGGGCTCGACCGGCCGATGGTGGCGCGCGGCGCCGCCTACGGCGATCTCGACCACGACGGCGACCTCGACCTGGTGGTGACCGAAAACGGCGGTCCAGCCCACCTCTTCCGCAATCAGGGCGGCAGCGGCAACCACTGGCTGCGTGTCGAGTTGCGCGGGCGGCGCTCAAACCGCGACGGGATCGGCGCCGTCGTGCGCCTGCACTCGGCGGGAGGCGAGCAGTGGACCCTGGTGCGCAGCGGTTCGAGCTACTGCTCGCAGAGCGAGCTGGCGCCGACCTTCGGGCTCGGCCCGGACAAGACGGCGACGGTCGAGATCGACTGGCCGAGCGGTGCCCGGCAGCGCTTCGCGGACCTCGCCGCCGACCGCGTCGTGGTGGTCGACGAGGAGCGCGGCATCGTTGCGGGCGGCAAGCCCTGACGGGGGCCGCGCGCGGCGCCGCTCAGACCTCGCGGTCCTGGAAGCGGAACAGGACCAGCCGCACCGTGGCGAACAGCAGCAACGCGGCGAAGCCGAGGAACCACGGGCTGTGCCCGACCGCGGCGACCACCTCGGCGGCGTCGAGCGAGCGGCCCGCGGCGACGCGGCCGAGGCCGACCGCGAGGACCGCGAGGCCTCCCACCGCCGCCGTCGAGGCCAGCCAGCGGACGGCCGCGGTGGCCGCGAACACCGCTTTTCCGGCGAGCAGCGAGAACTTGAACGAGGGCGCGTCCGCGAAGCGCTGCAGGCGGTAGGTGAGGCGCTCACCGAGGTCGCCGAGCTCCTCGAGGCGCAGGAAGGCGTGGTCGTCGAGGCCGCGCTCGAGGAACCGTCGCACCCGCCCGCGGAAGCGCTTGCGCGCCGCCTTGGCCAGGTGGCGGCGGAAGCGCTGGTACTCGGCGTAGATGTCGATCTTGCCGTACAGGCGCGCGGCGAGGGTGTCGTAGAGCAGCGTCGAGCGCACGGTGCGCAGGATGTCCAGCCCCACCCGCACGTGGTAGCGCCGCGCCAAGCGCAGGAAGCCGATCCACAGCGGCGCCGAGGTGCGCTCCCACCACTGCGACCCGCGGCTCTTGATGGCGCGCATCGACTCGCTGAACGCCTCCTCCATCTCCAGCGTCAGGGCGTCGACGTCGACCGGAGGCAGCGGCTCCAGCAGCGCGAGGGCGCACTGCACCATGCCGCTCGCGTCCTCGTTGGCGTGGCAGTAGTGAAAATGGCGGAGGATGGCGAGCTGGCGCTCCTGGTAGGAGCCGCACGATCCGAAGTCGATGAGCACGATCTCGCTGCCCGGTCGAATCACCACGTTGCCGGGATGAGGGTCGGCGTGGAAGATCAGGTTCTCGAAGATGCCGAACAGGCTGGCCTCGAACAGACGGTGGGCGACCAGCACCGGATCGATGTCCCGGCTGCGCAGGTAGGCGAGGCTCTCGGAGTTGCCACTCTCCACCGCACCCAGGACCTCCCAGAGCCATACTCCCGACACCAGCTCGGTCACCAGGACCTCGTCGTTCGAGAGCTCGAAGTAGACCCGCGGCGCGGTCAGGAAACGCAGCCGCGAGCGCCGCGCGCGGCGCCGGAAGAGATCGGTCGAGCGCGCTTCGCGCCGGAAGTCCAGCTCCTCGAGGAACATGCTGGCGAGGTCGCGGACCATCGGTCCGAGCTGGCCGGGCCGGACCAGGGCCAGCGCTTCGATCACGCCCACCAGCCACGAGATGGCCCGCCAGTCGGCGGCGAAGCGCTCGGCGGCGCGCGGGCGGCGCACCTTGACCGCCACCTTCTCTCCCGAGACGAGCACCGCCTGGTAGACGCAGGCGAGCGAGGCCGATCCGATCGGCTCGGGATCGAAGACGCTGAAGGTGGCGGCGAGCGGCCGTCCGGTCGCGCGCTCGATCGTGGCGATCGCCACCTCGACCGGGAAAGGCGGTACGTTGTCGAGCAGCTTGCCGAGCTCGGCGCACACCGGCATCGGCAGCATGTCGATGCGCATCGAGAGCTGCTGGCCAACCTTCAGGAACGTGCCGCCGATGCGCTCGAGGGTGTGGCGCAGGCGCTCGGCGCGCCGCTGCGGAGAGCCGCGTCGGCGCAGCGCATCGGCGCAGTTGCCGACGCCATACAGCAGCGCCGCGTACAGCCACACGAAGACGCGTGCCACGGTGGCGAGTGGCGAAGCCCGCAACTCCGGGCGCGCCGCGAGCGGCGGCGTGAAGCTGCGCACCCCGGCCGGCAGCCGCTCACGGCGCGGCAGCGCTCGCCGGACGTCGCCACCGGCGGGGGCCGCCTCGGCGACCGCTCGGCCGCCGCCCGCCGCATCCCAGCGCGACAGGGCGTCGGCGACCGCGGTATGCAGACGCTGGCGGCGAGTGGCAGCCGGCACGGCGGCCGTCGCTCCGGGCGCCGAACGCCGGGCGCGGCGCGCGCTCAGCGGACGAACGGCCGTATCCAGAGCCGCATCCCCCGGCGCACGGCCCGCAGCACCCGGCGGCCGTCCAGGCCCTTGGCGAGGTCGGCGGGGACGCGGCTGGCTTCGCGCAGCGCCGCTCCCATGCCTTCGGCGACGTTGACCGAGAGGTCGCGCAGCGCGCCGTCGCGCTTGGCGAAGCTCGAGCGGTCGCGCTCCTCGCGATAGGTCGCGATGCCGCGCTCGGTCGCCTTGGCGATGCGATGCGCGGCCTTGGAGAAGCGGCGCTCCCAGCGCTGGGCGTCGCGCAGCGCCCGCGAGGTCTTGCGTCGGGGCTGCGCGGGAGTCGCCGCCGGTTCCTGGGCTGGCGGGGTGGCGTCCGGGGACGCGGGATTCACGGTCTCGTCCATGACGGTGCCTCCTTGGCTAGAAGCCGAACAGCTACTTCGGGCGCCGCCGCTTGCGGCGATAGAGCATCACCACCGGTACCAGCTCCCTGCCGGCGGCCTCCGGCCCGAGGGACTCGCGCACGTTGGCGATCACTTGGTGGACCTCCTCGAGCAACGGTCCGTCGCCGCGCTTGAGCTGCTTGACGCGCTTGCGCCCGACCTTGCCGAGATCGACGACGATGGGCGTCACGGCATCCGACATCGGCTTCCTCCTTGGGAATGTTCGACCATTCTAGACCGCGCCGGAGGCGCGTGCCAGAATAGCGGCCAGCTTCCGACAGACGTCTGCAATGCGAACGCCGCGCGCCACGAGCCTTCTCAGGACCGCCACCGTCCTGACCGTCGTCTTGGCCGGCTGTCGCGGCGACGACTACGGCCCGCGGGCGGGCGCGACTCCGGGATCCACTCCAACGGTGGCGCCCGAGTCGGTGACCGCGCTCGGGCGCCTGCGTCCGCACTCGGTGGTGACCGTTGCCGGACCGTCGCGGCTCAGCGTGGTGGTCGCCAACGTCCCGGTGAAAGAAGGTCAGGCCGTCAAGGCCGGCGACGTCGTCGCGGTTCTCGACAGCGCCGCGTCGGAAGAGGCGGAGGTCGACCTGCGCTCGGCCGAGCTCGCCAACGCGCAGCGCGAGCTCGATCGCGTCGAGAGCCTGGCGGGCAAGGGCATCGCGGCGCGCGCCGACGTCGACCGCCAGCGCACCGCCCGCGACGTCGCCGCCGCCGCCCTGCGCAAGGCGCAGGCGGAGAGCGATCTGTCGCACGTGCGCGCGCCGGTCGCCGGGCGGGTGCTGGCGATTCACACCCGGGCCGGCGAAAAAGTGGGCGCCGACGGAATCCTGGAGATCGCCGAGCAGGGTCCGATGTACGCCGTCGCCGAGGTCTACGAGACCGACGTGCCGCGAGTGCGACCCGGCCAGCGCGCGCGCGTGACCAGCCCGGCGCTCGGCGGCAGGGTGCTCCAGGGCACGGTGGAGAAGGTCGGTCTGCAGGTCGAGGCGCAGCGGGTGCTGGGCACCGATCCCGGCGCCAGCCGCGACGCGCGGGTCGTCGAGGTCGAGATCCGGCTCGACGATGGCTCCGTCGCCGAGGACCTCACCGGCTTGCAGGTCGAGGTGATGATCGACGTGCGCCCGCCGCGTGCCGGCGGCTGAGATCGGGCGATGTCGGTTCCCCTCGCCTGGCGGCAGCTCGTCGAGGACCCGCGCCGCCTTGCCGCGGCGCTGGCGGGAGTGGTCTTCGCCGTCGCCCTGATGCTCACCGAGCTGGGATTCCGCTCGGCCATGCTCGGCGCGGCGGTGCGCTACCAGGAGCGTCTGGTCTACGACCTGGCGCTGATCTCGCCGAGCACGGTGTTCATTGGCCTCACCCATCCGTTCCCTCGCGCCCGCCTGTACCAGGCCGCCGCCGCCGAGGGCGTTCAATGGGTGAGCCCGGTCTACTGCTATCAGCAGTACTGGAAGAACCCCTGGCGGAACAATCGCCGCAACCTTCTGGTGGTCGGGGTCGACCCGCGGCGGGTGGTGCTCCAGGCGGCGGGAGCCGCAACGGCCTGGGACCGGCTCGCCGAGCCCGATGCGGTCCTCTTCGACGCCCTTTCGCGGCCCGAGTTCGGTCCGGTCGCGAAACGCTTCCGGGCCGGGGACACGATCACCGCGGAGGTCGGCGAGCGCCGGGTGCGCGTGGTGGGGATCTACGAGATGGGAAGCTCCTTCGGCGTCGACGGCAACCTGCTGACCAGCGACGCCAGCTTCCTCCGCCTCTTCCCCGAGCGCCCGGTCGACGCGATCGACATCGGGCTGGTCAAGCTGCGGCCGGGGGTCGACCCCGAAGCCACCCGCGAGCGCCTGGCCGCGGCGCTCGCCGGCGACGTCGAAGTCCTGACCCGCGCCGGGTTCGCCGCCCGTGAGATCGCCTACTGGGAGAACACGACGGCGATCGGCTGGGTGTTCGGTTTCGGCCTGCTGATGGGACTCGTCGTCGGCGGCATCATCGTCTATCAGATCCTCTTCACCGACGTCGCCAACCGACTCGCCCAATACGCGACGCTGCGTGCGGTCGGCTGGAGCTTCCCCCGCCTGGCGGCGGTCGTCCTGCGTCAGGCGGTGGGGCTCGCCCTGCTCGGCTTCCTGCCCGGCCTGGCCGTCGCCTGGGCGCTCTACGGCCTTGCCGGCGCGGCGATCCGCATGCCGATGGCGATGACCTGGGGCCGCGTCCTGGGCGTTCTGCTGCTCACGATCGCGATGTGCGGCGCCGCGGGCCTCCTGGCGCTGCGCAAGCTGGCGACCGCCGATCCCACCGAGGTGTTCGGATGAGCCTGGCCCCGGTCGCGGTGCGCGATGTCTCGTATGCGTACGGCGCCGGCGGCAACCTGCGCAGCGTGCTCTCGCAGGTGTCGTTCGAGGTCCCGCCGGGCGAGGTGGTGCTGCTCACCGGACCTTCGGGTTCCGGCAAGACGACCCTTCTGACGCTGATCGGTGCCCTGCGCTCGGCGCAGAGCGGCAGCGTGAGGGTCCTGGGCGAGGAGCTGGCCGGCGCGTCCGAGGACAAGCGCCTTGCGGTGCGACGGCAGATCGGCTTCGTCTTCCAGGCGCACAACCTCATCGCCGCGGTCTCGGCCCGCGAGAACGTCGAGCTGGCGCTCGAGCCGCAGGCCGTCCTCGCGCCTCAGGATCGACGGCGGCGGGCGCTCGACGCCCTCGCCGCGGTGGGTCTCGCGGAGTTCGCCGAGCAGCGGCCGCACCGTCTCTCGGGCGGCCAGCGCCAGCGGGTGGCGATCGCCCGCGCCCTGGCCGGCGGTCCGCGGTTGGTACTGGCGGACGAGCCCACCGCGTCCCTCGACCGTGCCTCCGGGCGAGAGGTCGTGGATCTGCTCTGTCGATTGGCGCGCGAGAGTGGCGTGACGGTGGTGATCGTCACCCACGATCCACGAATCCTCGACGTCGCGCAGCGCGTCCTGCATCTCGAGGACGGCCAGCTGTCCTCGCTCGCCAACGCCTTCGCCGAGGCGACCGCGCAGCAGATGAGCGCCCTGGTTGCCACCAACCGGCGAGGGGATCTCGAGGCGCGGGTCGAGGCGATGTCCGAGGAGCAGTTCGCGGCCCAGCTCGCCGAGCTCACCGGCGAGGCGCAGCGCCTGGTGGGCGCGCTGCGCCTGGCGCAAAGCGACGGCTTCGAGAGCATGCTCGACCGCGTGCTGGCGGCGGCGACGCGCAAGATCGGCCAGCTGCTCGACGCCGAGCGGGCTTCGGTCTTCCTGGTCGACTGGGAGCGCCGCGAGCTGTGGTCGAAATATGCGCAGGGCGAAGCCCGCGAGACCCTGGAGATCCGGGTCGGGCTCGATGGCAGCATCGCCGGGGCGGCGGCGACGAGCGGCGACCTGCTGAACGTCGCCGATGCCTATGCCGACCCGCGGTTCGACGATCGCGCCGATCGCGCCAGCGGATTCCGGACCCGCGCCATCCTCTGCGCGCCCTTGCGCGGCGCCGACGGCCGGGTGATCGCGGTGGCGCAGGCGCTCAACCGCCGCGGCGGCGGTCCGTTCGACGCCCACGCCGAGCAGCGCTTCCGCGATCTGGCCGCGCCGCTTGCCGCCATCCTCGAGGCCTGGGTGGAGATGGCCGGGCAGCGCCCACGGCCGGCCGAGGCGAAGCGATGAGCGCCGCAGCCGCCGACCGAGCGCAGCCGGCGGTGCTGGATCGCCGCCTCGGTGCGTTCGAGGAGGCGATGATCCTCACCCAGGAGTACTCGCCCTTCAACGTCATCGTCGCCTTGCGTCTGCGTCCCGCGCCGCCGCTCGCCGCGGTCCGTACGGCGCTCGACGTCGTGCAGCGCGAGCAGCCCGCGCTGCGTTGCGCCGTCGCCGGCCGACCCGGCCGGCGGCGTTTCGTTCCGGTCGCGACGCCGTTACCGCTGACCGTCGATGAGGAGGGGGATGCGACACCCTTCCTCGCGGCGGTGACCGAGGAGCTCGCTCGCGAGCTGCCGCTTGCCGAGGGACCGCTCCTCCACGTCCGCCACCGCCGACGCGCTGGCGAGGCCGAGCTGCTGCTCACTTTCCCGCACGCGATCGTCGATGCCGCCTCCGGCGTGGCGCTCGTCGATCGGCTGCTGCAGCAGGTGGCCGGCGCGGCCGGCAGTGCCGCGCCGGTGCCGCCGCTGCCGTTTCTGCCGGCCCGCTTCCCGGCGCGCTTTCGCGGGCCGGCGGGCCGTCTGCGGGCGCTGGCCGCTCTCGCCCGTGGCCTGGGGAGCGAGATGAGCTTCCAGTTGCGCACTCGGGGCGCCGGCCTGGCGGGTATCGACCGGCAAGCGCGATCGCGCGTCCTGGCGATCGAGCTCGACGAGGCCGCGACCGCCACCGCGGTGGGAGCGGCGCGCCGTGCCGGGGTGACTCTCAACAGCGCCCTCTGCGCCGCATTCCTGCTCGCCGCGCGCCATCGGCTGCGCCACGGCAAGCGCCTGCCGGCGCGGCTCTTCACGATGGCCGACCTGCGGCGCTGGGTCGATCCGCCGCTCGATGCCGGCACGCTCGGCGCCGGCTGGGCGATGATGCGGTTCGTCGTCGAGCCCGCTCCGGGAGAGGACGTCTGGACCCTGGCGCGCGCCATCAACGAGCAGATCGGCGAGCGCCTGCGGCGGGGCGAGAAGTACCTCGCCTATCGCACCATCCTGCCGATGATGCGGATCGGCCTCGGCGGCCGCCGCTTCCGCATGGGCGAGATGGCGATATCCCACGTCGGTCCGGCGCCGATCGCGCAGCGCTACGGCGACTACGAGGTGCCCGAGCTGCAGGTCTTCGTGTCGAACATCGACCTCGGACCGGAGTACATTGTGCAGTCGCGGCTGCGCGGCGGCCGACTCGGCTGGGGCATCGTCTATCTCGACACCGACATGAGCGGCGAGCTGGCTCGGGCGGTGGCCGAGGAAGCCGCGGCGCTGCTCGTCGCGGCTGCGCGGCGCGAGGAGGTGCGGTGATCGCTGACGAGGTTCTCGCCATCGTCGAGACTACCCTGGGCCGGCGCGGCGTCCGGCTCGAGGACCGTCTGATCCAGGACCTCGCCGCCGAGTCGATGGACATCGTCGCCGTCGCCGCGGCGCTCGAGGACCGCTTCGGCGTCCGTCTCGCGGAGGAGGACCTGCCGACCCTGGAGCGCGTCGCCGACCTCGTGGCGCGCGTCGAGTCCCGGGGCTAGATGGCGGCGTCGACGCTGCTCGAGTCGTTCGCCGCCGCGGCGCGCGAGCGGCCGGAGGCGCCCGCGCTCCACGTCGCCGGGCGGCCGCTGCCGTGGCACCAGCTGTGGGACGGGGTGCGCGCCTTCGCCGGGGCGGCGCGCGAGCACGGCGTCGGGCCGGGCGATCGGGTGGTGCTGGCGCTGCCCAACGGCCCCGAGTTCTTCTTCGCCTTCTTCGGCGCCCAGCTTGCGGGCGGCGTCGCCGTGCCGCTCTATCCACGTTCGGGCGCCGCGCGACTGCGCGACATCGCGGGCTTCTGTGACGCGCCGCTGGTGGTCGTCGAGTCGCACCGGAAGGCTGAGATCGCGGTGGCGATTCCCGGCGCCCGCGTCGTCGACGTTCCCGAGCTCGCGACGCGGCGCTCCACCTTCGCCCTGCCTCCGGTCGGCCCCGACGACCTCGCGCTCCTGCAGTTCACCTCGGGCTCGACCGGCGACCCCAAGGGTGTCGAGCTGACCCATCGCTGCCTGCTCACCAACGTTGGCCAGCTGATCGCGGGTCTGGCGGTCACGCCGCGCGACGTGTTCGTGAGCTGGCTTCCCGTCTGTCATGACATGGGTCTGGTCCTGATGGCGCTGGTGCCGCTCCACCTGCACGCGCCTCTCCACCTCCTGCCCGCCGATCAGGGCGGCTTGCGGCGCTGGGGCGAGGCGCTCGAGAGCGTTCGCGGCACGTTCACCGCCGCTCCGGATTTCGCATACCGGCTGCTGCTCGGCTGGGCGCGGCGTCGGCGCCCCGACCTCTCGTCGCTGCGCGTCGCGCTCAACGCGGCCGAGCCGGTGCGCTCGACCACGGTCGAGGCCTTCGAGCGCCTGGTAGGCGGCGGACCGGTGATGACCCCGGGCTACGGACTGGCGGAGGCGACGGTGGGGGTCTCTACCGGAACACCCGGCGAGCGACCTCCGGTCGATGCGCGCGGCCTGGTCGGGGTGGGCCGCGGTCTGCCGGACGTCGAGCTGCGCGTCGTCGGGCCGGGCGGGGCGATCGCTCCCCGGGGGACGACCGGAGAGATCGAGGTTGCCACGCCGGCCGCGAGCCGCGGCTACTTTCGCAACCCCGCGGCGACGGCCGAGCTCTTCACCGCAGATCGCTTTCTGCGCACCGGCGACCTCGGCTACCTCGACGAGCACGGCGAGCTGTACGTCGCCGGCCGTGCCAAGAGTCTGATCAGCTGGGGCGGGCTGTCGATCGCGCCGCAAGAGGTCGAGGAGGCGGTCGACCGCCTCGATTTCGTGCGTCGCTCGGCAGCGGTGGGGATCGACCGCGAACGGTTGGAGGGCGAACAGGTCTACGTGTTCGCGGAGGTCGCGAAGCGGTCGGGCTCGCTCGCGGATGCCGCGATCGCGATCGTCGAGGCGGTCCACGCCCGCATGGGTTGGCGCCCGGGTCGGGTCTATCTGGTCGCGCCCGGCGCGATCCCACGCACCGCCAACGGCAAAGTTCGGCATGCGGCCTTGCGCGAGGACTTCGTCGCCGGCCGGCTGCGCCGCGAAGGGCTGCTCCTGTTCCCGGACTACTGAGCCGCGCCGCGCAGCGCGTCCAGCCAGGCACGCCCTGGCGAGGCGATCAGCCGTCCCCAGCGCTCCGCGACCGCATCCCCCGGGCGATGGGCGACGAAGCGCTCGGGCGCCGGGTCGCCGGGCAGGGTCATCGCCCGTGCGAGGAGCGCCGCGCTGAATGCGGGGAGCCAGGCGTCGAGGTGCTCGACCGCATCGCCGTGCCTCGAGAGCAGCGCCTCGGCGATCCGGGGGCGATGCAGGTTCACGAACACGAAGGCGAAGAGCACGCCCTTTTCGGCCTCGAGCGCCAGCTCGGGGCTGCTGAACTCCCGCCGGCACGCCAGGAGGGCGCGCCAGGCAGAGTCCGGAACCGGCAGCAGCCGCAGCGGCCGGAAATAGAGAGCCCGGCCCGCGCCGTGGGCGGCGAAGGCCGCGGCCTGCGGGTCGAGCTCGTGGAGCCGGGCCAGCAAGATGTCGAACTGCCGCGGGCGGAAGGTGCGCAGGGAGAGACCCAGCGCTTCGATGGCGATCGGCGTGTAGTCGGGGTGTCCCCAAGCGGCGATGCGTGCGAGGGCACACTCGACGAGCGGGGTCGCCGGCGGGGGCAGCCGGGTGGTGAAGACGGCGCGAGCAGTGGCCAGCCCGAGGCCGGCGTGAAGGAGGATCAAAGCCTCGGTTGGCAGGTCGGCGCCGGCCAGGGCCAGGTCGAGTTCGCCGCCGTCGCCGGAGCAGGCCTGCAGCCCGATCGACTCGAGCACGAACGGCACCGCGAACGGCGCCAGCCCGTAGGCGCGCTGGATTAGCGACCTCAACTCCCCGCGGTTGCGCGGCCGCCGACGACAGCCGCGGAGGACCAGCCAAATGGCGCGGACCTTGGCCAGGCTTTCCCGGAATGCGTCGCACCAGGCGGGCAGGCTCGTGCGCATGGGTCTTGCTGCAGACGGCCGGTGCGGCTCAGTCGTTGGCCGCGTGTCGCCCCGCCTGGATCGCCGCCGCGGCCTGCATCGCCGAGACGATGACCGGGGTCACCCCGCCCCCGGGACGGGTCCAGTGGCCGACGAAGTAGAGGCCGCGGATCGTCGAGGCCAGGGCTGGTCGCTTCTGGCCGAGCTGGTCGGGGGACATCTCCCAGCCGAGCATGGCGCCTCGGCGGTTGAAGGTGAAGCGCTCGGCGGTGCGCGCCGAGGCGCTCAACCGCACCACGACGTGCCGCTCGATGCCCGGCAGCACCTGACGCAGGTGGTCGAAGACGTACGCTTCCACCGCGCTCTTGTGCGCCGACCAGTCGGTGACCTCGTCGCTGTCGAGCTCGAGCACCTTCTGCAAGATGACGACGTCGCCGCCCGGCGGCGCCAAGTCCGGCGCGTACAGAGTGGGCACGAAGATCTTGCAGCGCAGGGCCCCGCGACCGACGAGGTCGGGGTCCCAGCCCTGCCAGTAGTAACCCTGGGCGCGCTGGAGCTCCCGACGATCGCAGTCGCGCACCCCGAGGTGGCTCAGGAAGCAGGGGAACGTCGGGCGCAGGCGGCGCACGGTCGCCACCTGCTCGGGATCGGCGGCGGCGCCGAGCAGGCGCTCCAGGGTGAGCAGCAGGTCGGCGTTCGACACCACCACCTCGGCAGCGACCGAGCGCCGCCCGCGCAGCGCGCCGCGGGTCGTCTCGATCTCGACGCCGGTCACGCGCCCGTGCTCGACCGCGATGCGCTCGACCCGCGTCGACATCAGGATGTCGCCGCCGCGCGCTTCGACGACCCTCCCCAGCTCGTCGGCGAAATGCTGCGAGCCGCCCTCCGGGTAGTAGTTGCCGAGGAAGTAGGAGAGACGCAGCATCGCGTCGAAGATGAACGAGGTGCGGGCGGGCGGCGAGCCCCAGTGCGGGCAGTCGGCGGTGAGCAGCAGCTTGAGGCGTGGGTCCGAAAAGTGCCGGTCCAGCATGTCGCGCACGGTGAGGGGCTCGTACTCGCCGAGGCGCGCCGCGGGCTGGTCGCGGAAATAGTGCTGCAGGCCGATCACGTAGGCGCGGCGGACATCGTTGAAAAACCGATCGACCGCGGCGGCCTCGTTCGGGAAGCGTCTCTTGACCGCATCGAGATAGGCGTCGAGATCGGCCGGCACGTCGAAGCGCGTGCCGTCGGGAAGGTGGAAGGTGTCGACCGGATCCATCTTGATCCAGCGCGTCTCGACTCCGAGGTCCCGCAGCAGGCGGCCGGTGATCGTCTCCGGGTTGCCGAGCAGCGGGTAGAAGTGGGTCGAGGCGTCGAACGTGAAACCGCGCCGGCGGAAGGTGCTGCAGTAGCCGCCCGCCATGTAGTGCTGCTCGACGAGGAGCGTCCGCATCCCGGCGCCGCAGAGCAGCGCCGCGCACACCAGGCCGCCGATCCCGGCGCCGATGACGACGGCGTCGTAGCGCGGCTGCGGCGGCCGGTCGCGCAACCCGACGAAGCGGCGACTCATCCTGCCGCTCCGCGGTCCTCCGGCGGCCGGTTGCGGCCGTACTGCTCGTGGGCCGCGACCAGCTCGCCGGTTGCGATCGCCGCGCCCATCGACAGCTCGCCGGCGAGCAGGGTCGCGGCGACGATCTCGGCAAGCTTGCGCGCCTTGCCGGCGCCGGCGCAGTCGAGCATCGACAGGCACTCCGGGGCGGTGCCCACGGCGGTGCCGCCGCCCACCGTCGCGACGGTGAGCGAGGACAGGGTGACGCTCGCCTCGAGCGCTCCGTCCTCACCGACGGCGAGGACGGTGATGCCCATCGTGGAGTTCACCACGTTGGCGACGTCCTGCCCGCAAGCGATGAAGAGAGCAGCGAGGCCGTTTGCGTACTGGCCGCAGTAGCCGAGCGCGCCCGCCTGAAGGTTGCCGACCACCGTGCGCCGCCAGGTCTCGGCGATCGCTTCCGGGGTCGTCCGCAGCACGGCGGCGACCACGCGGCGCGGCAGCCGCGCCCAGGCGACGACGCGTTTGCCCTTGCCGCCGGCGAGCGCCGCGCCGCTCGCCCGCTTCTCGGAGTCGAAGCCGCTGAAGATCAGGAAGTCGCGCGCCAGGCCGCGCTCGAGGAGCAGGCGACAGGCGGCATCGGTGGCCCGCGTCGCGAGGTTCATGCCCTGGGCGTCGCCGGTGTCGTAACGGAAGCTGGCGATGACCTCCGCTCCGACCACCTGGCAGTCCACAGCCAGCAACCGGCCGTGACGGGTCGTCGCGGCGACCGCTGCGCGCAGCTCGGGGAGCAGCGCGGCGACTCGCTCCGGGAAGGCCAGGGCGTCCTCGATGTTCGCGAAGCGGAAGCTGGGGCAGACGCGGTTCTCTCCACTGAGGACACGGGTGACGGCGCCGCCGGCCCGCGTCAGGGCCACGGCGCCGCGCTCGTAGGAGCGCACCAGCGCGCCCTCGGTCGTGGCCAGCGGCACGTAGAAGACGCCGTGCGCGTGCTCGCCGCGAATCAGCAACGGCCCGGCGACTCCGAGCGGGACCTGCGCCGCGCCGATCGGGTTCTCGACGTTGCCGCGCACGGACGGGCCGGGGATCGCCGAGCGGCCGACGCGCTCCAGGGCGGCGCCGGTGCGTTCCTCGAGCCAGTGACGCCGGGCGGCGATCTCGCTCTCGGCGTAGCCGCCGTCCGCGTAGCGCGGCACGAGCGGTGCCGCGAGCGGCGCCAGGCGCTCTTCGTCAGCGCTCTGCTTGGGGCGGAGAGCCTCGCGGTCCTCCGCGTGGTCGTCGGACCCGGCCATCGTCGTCGGGGTGCGCCGCTCCTCGTGGGATGTGATCGCTGTGCGCGAGTATAGCCTTCGCGCCGCGGCTCGACAGTTGCCAGCGCCGCCACTCCTTCACCCGACGCGGCGTGTAGACTTGCGAGCGATGCAGCGAATCGCCCGGCGCGCCCTTCTCACCACTTCGCTCGCCGCCCTCGCGGTGCTCCTCGCCGGTTGCGGCACTCGCCACTCGGAGCACGTGGTGAGAGTCGCGATTCACGATCCTTCCGGCCGCATCGGCCCGCCGCCCTGGCGGGTGTGGGCCTTCCCGGCCCTGGCCTTCTACAACGTCGAGGAGCACGACGCCTGGGAGCGCACGCTGCTCTCGCGTCCCGATCGCCCCTACGCCACGACGGTCACGACGAAAGACAGTCTGTGGCTCTGGGAGTCGGCTCCCGACTTGGTCCGCATCGGGCTGTTCGTGCCGGCCCTGAAGACCGGTGGCTGGTGGTCGGCGGAGGTCCAGCCGCGCGACGGCGAGACCTGGAAAGGGGTCGCCCGCTTCTGTCTATGGGGCAATGCGCGCCCCGACGGCGACGCGCCGCAGCTGCCGCTCGAGGTCCAGGCGAAGCTCGGCCGCCGGGGTTGGGAGCTCACGGTGACCGCCAACGTCCCGCCCGGCTGAGCGCCCTGGGGCGTCACGACGTCGGTTCGCTGTACAGGAGGTCGAGCAGCTTCTTCTCGACGGCGCGGAACTCGTTCGAGGACTTCAGGGTGACGTTGCGCTCGCCGAAGTAGGGGACGTCGACGCGGTGCAGGATGCGCGCCGGGCGCGGCGAGAGGACGTACACGGTGTCGGCCAGGAAGACCGCCTCGGAGACGTCGTGGGTGACGAAGAGGATGGTGTTGTCCTCGCTGCGCGAGATGTCGAGCAGCAGTCCCTGCATGCCCCAGCGGGTCTGTGGGTCGAGGGCGCCGAAAGGCTCGTCCATCAACACGATGCGCGGCCGGTTGATCAGGGTGCGGGCGATCGCGACCCGCTGCTTCATGCCGCCCGAGAGGTCCTTCGGGTAGCGATCGGCGAACTCGAAGAGGCCCACCGCCTTGAGGTACTTGTCGGCGCTGGCGCGGCGCTCCTTGGGGTCGACGCCGCGCAGCGCCAGGCCGTACTCGACGTTCTGGCGCACCGTCATCCAGGCGAAGCTGGTGTACGCCTGGAACACCATCCCGCGGTCGCGGCCGACGCCGGTGACCGCCTGGCCGTCGACCAGGATCTCGCCCTGGCTCGGCGGCAGCAGGCCTGCCACCGCCTTGAGGATCGTCGACTTGCCGCAGCCCGAGGGGCCGAGGAAGACGACGATCTCGCCGACCCCCGGTTTGTCGGCGATGTCGAACGACACGTCGCGCACCGCCTCGGTGCCGGCGCCGTCGCGGTTGAGGTAGGTGACGTGCAGGTCCTTCACCCGCAGCTTCGGCGGCGCCCCCTTGAGATCTGCCTTGTAGCTGGGCCGGGCGCGCTCGCCGTCGGCGATCGTGACCGCTACGGTGCCGGGCTCGCCGGCCTGGGGCACGGCCGCCGGTTGGGGATCGTCGCTCACAGGGGGTTCTCCCGCCAGCGGAACAGCATCGCCGAGACGGTGCGGATCAGGAAATCGGTCAGCAGGCCGATGCCGCCGATGACGATCAGCCCGGCGAACGACCACGACGCCTTCTGGTGGGTGCGCGCCAACTCGACCATGTAGCCCAGGCCGCGCTCGGGGTTGACCGCCTCGGCCAGGATCACGTAGGTCCACGAGATCGCGTTCATCACCCGGAAGGAGTCGAAGATCTCGGGCAGCGCCGCCGGCAGGAGGACAGTGCGCACCACCTGCCAGCGGGTCGCGCCCAGGGTGAGCGAGGTCTGCACCAGCTCCTCCGGCACGGCGCGGATCGCGGTGACGACCACCGGCAGCAGGTAGACGAAGACGCCGAGGAAGAGGAAGGCGATCTTCTCCTTCTCGTAGATCCCGAACCACAGGATGAGGAGCGGGATGAACGCCGAAATCGGCATGTAGCGCAGCGGCGCCATGATCGGCTCGAAGATGCGGTTCACGGGCTCGAAGGCGCCCATGAAGACGCCGAGCGGCAGGGCGATCCCCGAGGCGATCAGGAAGGCGATCAGGATGCGTCGCGTCGACACCCACACCGCGGCAGCGAGGTCGTTCTGCACGAAGAGCTGGATCGTGCCGCGCACCACCTCGGTCGGCGAGGGCAGGAAGTCGGGCGGCGCGAAGCCGCCGTAGGTGAGCACGCACCACGCTCCGAGCACCGCCGCCGGCGCGACGAAGCCCAGCCCCACCGACAGCCCGCGGGGCAGGGGCTGTCGGAGGGCGAAGTAGTCGGTCTTGCGTGCGTTGTCGGCCATCCGTGCCGGTGCCTCGCTACGGCGTCGCCAGGATGACCTTGATCTCGGTGCGGCGGTTGAGCTGCCTCCCGCCCTCCGTCTCGTTCGAAGCGACGGGGTTCGACGAGCCGCGGCCGATCGTCTGGAAGCGGTTCGGTGAGATGCCGGGGAAGTTCTTGAGGATGTAGTTCTTCACCGCCAGCGCCCGGCGCTCGGAGAGCGTCATGTTGGTCGTCGGACTGCCGGTCGAGTCGGTGTTGCCCTCCACCCGCAGGTAGGTGTTGCCGAACGAGGTCATGCTCTCACCGAGCTCGTCGAGGATGAAGAAGCTCCCCGCCATGATCTCGTCGGAGCCCGGCGTGAAGTGGATCTGGATCTGCTTGTTGATGATCGCGCGGTCGGAAGCCGACGGCGCCTTGGCCGAGAGCTGCGGCTCCTCGACCCGCTGGCCGCCGTAGTACGAGGCGAGCGCCGAGATGAAGCGGGTGTCGGCCCAGTCGCGGGCGTCGACGGCGCGGGTCACCAGGCCCTTCTTTCTCCAGATGACGAAGGCGGTATTGAACAGCGTGTCGTAGTGCGCCTTGCCGCCGGTGAGGCCATAGAACTGGGCGTTGTCGGCGTAGGGCGTGAGCTTGAGGCCGGACAGCATTCCCGACACGGTGTCGGTGTCGAGCTTGAGGGCGTCACCGACCAGGGCGTAGGCGCGCGGCGGATCGGTCTTGATCATCTCGATGCCTTCAAACCAGCCGTGCACGAAATCGCGCACCGTCTCCGGCGCCCGGTCGATCAGGTCCTGTCGCGCCACCAGGGTGTCGGCGATGATGTTGGTGGCGGCGGTGGTCGACACTAGAACGTGCGCCTCGTCGCCGCGGGCAGCGACCGCTCCCGAGAGGTCCGGCTCCCAGGTCACCGCGGCGTCGACTTGGCGAGCCTTGAACATCGCCGCCGCCGCAGGCGCATCCTGCGTGAAGATGATGTTCTTCTCGACCGCCGCGCGGTCCTGCGGCGAGAGGCCCGACTGCGCCAGCAGGTACAGCAGCAGGA
>JBLMYC010000121.1:0-19484 GCA_050258075.1 Acidobacteriota bacterium | reverse complement strand
AGCACGCTCGCGAAGTCCTCGGCCCCGAAGCGCTCGGCGAGGAAGGTGCGGGTCATACGCAGCTCGCGCGCCACCTGGGCTCGCCGCGCGGCGAGCGGCAACGCGGCGCTCCACGCCTTGTAGCGATGCAGGACCGGCTCGCCGCCGGCCGCGGCGCCGCGCCCGAAGACCAGCGCGTAGCTCTCCGCGTCCACCACCACCAGGGCGGTCAGCCCGTCCGCCGGCTGGAGCCCGGCGAGCAGGGCGAGGCTGCGCGGCGAGATCGCGCCGAGGTGCACGCCGCGGCTCGCGAACACCGTCTCGAGCTGCTGCAGCAGCGCCTCGACCGCGAAGCCGAGCGCCAGCCAGGTGCCCTCCGGCTGGCCCGGCAGCGGCGCGGTCTCGAGGCCGGCCACGCGCAGCTCGTCCACCCGGTAAGGCACCAGGCGGCGCAGCTTCCAGCGCAGCACCTCCTCGCGCGCCTCCTCGCCCGACGGCAGCTCCTCGCTCTCGGTGAACAGCACCCGCAGCCAGGCGTCCGGCAGCACCAGCGACGCCTCGCGCACCGGCATCGAGCAGCGCTCGAGGACGGCGCGCAGGAGCTCGCCGAAGGCGTCCGGCGAGCGCAGCGGTCCGCCCAGGGGGCCGCTCTGGAAGGCGTCGGACGCGAGCTCGACCTCGTGCGCCTCGAGCACCCGCAGGGCCGCGCCATCGTGCGCAAAGCGGGCGAAGCGCAGGTGCCCGGCGTCGATGCCGAATACCTGGGCCGGCACCTGGAGCGGGCCGAACCCGAGCAGGCGCAGCAGTGCGCCGCTAGTCCACGAAGGTGACTTTGTTGATCTCACGCAGAGTGGTGACTCCGTGGAACACTTTCTCCAGCGCCGACTCGCGCAGGAAGACCATGCCTTCCTCCTTGGCGGCGCGCTTGATCTCCGAGCCCGGCCGGCGCGCCAGGATCAGCTCCCGGATGTGATCCGAGAGGTCGAGGAGCTCGGAGATCGCGAGGCGCCCGTGGAACCCCGTGCCGTTGCACTCGATGCAGCCCTCGCCCTCGTAAAAGGTGAAGTCGGCGTACACGGCCGGGTCCAGGCCGCTCTCCTCGAGCAGCTGCCGCGACGCCTTCAGCGGCCGGCGGCAATGCTCGCAGATGCGCCGCACCAGCCGCTGGGCGAGCACGCAGTTGAGCGCCGAGACGAAATTATAGAGGTCGACGTTCATGTTCAGGAAGCGGCCGAGCACGTCGACCACGTTGTTGGCGTGCACGGTGGTGAACACCAGGTGGCCGGTGAGCGCCGACTGGATGGCGATCTGGGCGGTTTCCTCGTCGCGGATCTCGCCGACCATGATCTTGTCGGGGTCGTGGCGCAGGATCGAGCGCAGGCCGCGCGCGAAGGTCAGCCCCTTCTTCTCGTTGACCGGAATCTGGGTGATGCCGCGCAGCTGGTACTCGACCGGGTCCTCGATCGTGATCGTCTTGTCCTCCGAGGACTGGATCTCCGACAGGCAGGCGTACAGCGTGGTCGTCTTGCCCGAGCCGGTGGGACCGGTCACCAGCACCATGCCGTAGGGCTCGCGGATGAACTTGCGCAGCTTCTTCATCGTCTCTTCGTCGAAGCCCAGGATGTCGAGGCGCAGATTGCGGAACTCCTTCGACATCGACTCCTTGTCGAGGATGCGGATCACGCAGTCCTCGCCGTGCACCGAGGGCATGATCGAGACCCGGAAGTCGATCGTGCGGCCCTTCAGGCGCAGCTTGAAGCGGCCATCCTGGGGGATGCGTTTCTCGGCGATGTCGAGCTCGGACATCACCTTGATGCGGCTGACGATCGTCTGGTGGTGGCGCTTGTCGATCGGCTCCATGGCCTGGTAGAGGACGCCGTCGATGCGGTACTTGATGATCACCTCGGTGTCGCGGGTCTCGATGTGGATGTCGGAGGCGCGCCGCTGGATGGCGTTGAACACCGTCGAGTCGATCAGCTTGATGATCGGCGAGGCGTCGGCGGTGATGCGATCGACCGACAGCACCTCCTCGCCCTGCTCGTCCTCCTGCACCAGCTGGATGCGGAAGTCCTCGGCCGCCTCGTCGAGCACGCGCTGCGTGGACTCGGACTTCTGCAGGATCTCGTGGATGCCCGACGCGGCCCCGACCTTGGGCTCGATCGACTGCCCGAGCAGCAGCTCGAGCTCGTCGAGCTTGCGCACGTCGGTGGGCTCGGCCATGACCACGGCCAAGCGTCCCTCGAGCTGCTGCTCGGGGATGAACGAGTAGCGCAGCATGAGGTCGAAGGGGATCGACCGGAAGAGGTCGTTGTCGATCCGGAAACGGGTGACGTCGACGAACTCCAGGCCGTAGCGCGCCGCCAGCTCCTCGGCCTGGGCTCGCTCCTCGGCCTGGCGCTGGCGCGTCTCCTCGAGGCTCGGTCCGTTCAGTCCCTGGGTGCTCACCGCCATCGGCTTCTCGCCTCCACGATCAGAACTTGCTCTGGCCCAGCGCGCCGAACATCGGCAGGTAGATCGACACCAGCAGGATCGCCACGATGATGCCCATGAAGATCAGCATCAGCGGCTCGATCAGGGTCAGCAGGCGCCCCATGCGGACCTCGACCTGCTCGTCGAGAAACTCCGAGACGCTCTGCAGCATGACGTCGAGCGAGCCGGTCGCCTCGCCCACCTTCACCATGTCGATCTCGAGCGGCTCGAATACCCCGGCCTGCTCGAGCGTGGCGTTGAACGCCTGGCCCTCGTTGACCGCCTTCAGGGTCGGCTGGAGACGGGACTGGATGTGGGCATTGCCCACCGACTCGACCGAGATCTCGAGCGCCTGCGGCAGCGGGATGCCGCCGGAAAGCAGGGTGGCGAGCGAGCGGCAGAACTCGGCGAGGGCGAAGCGGTGCAGCACCGGTCCGATGAACGGCAGGCCGAGCTTCCAGCGATCCACCGCCCGCCGGCCGGTAGCGGTGTCCGCGTAGCGCCGCAGCGCGATCCAGCCCCCGATTGCCGCCAGGGCGATCCACAGGGCGTTGTGGCGCATGAAGATCGAGAACCCGAGGGTGATGCGGGTGAGCAACGGCAGCTCGACGCCCATCTCGCCGAAGAAGCCCATGAAGCGCGGCACCACGAACAGCGTCATCACCACGATCATGGCGATCGCCAGGCCGACCAGAACCATCGGATAGACCAGCGCCGCGAACACCCGCTTGCGCGCGTCGAGCACCAGCCGCATGTAGCGGATGAAGCGCCGGATCACGCTCTCCAGCTCGCCCGAGCGCTCGCCGGCCTTGAGGGTCGAGGCGTACAGCGACGGGAACATATCGCCGTGGGCGGCGAAGGCCTGCGAGAGGTCGGAGCCGCTCTTGACCTCGTCGCGGATCTCGGTCAGGACGGCGCGGAACTCGGGCTCGCGCAGCCGCTCGAGCATCAGGTCGAGCGCCTGGAGCAGCGGCAGCCCTGCCTTGAGCAGCGCCGCGAGCTCCTGGTTGAAGACCAGGAAAGTCTGCATCGGCACCCGCTTGGCGCGGCGCCGCAGGGCCGGCAAGCCGAGAGCCAGTCCCCGCCGGCGCACCGTGAAGACGTGCATGCCGCGGCGATCGAGGTCGCCGCGCAGCGCCGCCTCGTCGCTCGCCTGGAACACCTGCTCCAGCACCCGCCCATCGGGCGTCCCTATGCGACAGACGAATTCCACCCGCCTCCCGTCCTCCCGGTCACCGCGGCCGCGCGGCGCCGCCGTTCGGTGCTTCGCTGCAGGTCAGCACCACCATCAGCGCATCGGGGCTCGACTCGTCGCGCGCCAGGCCCAGCGCCATCGTCTGGTCGAGCCAGATATTCAGCGTCGAGTCGATCAGCGCCCGCTCCGGAGACGCCGACCGCGCCAGGCGGAAGTTGTACAGGCGCAGGCGCCGGCCGATCACCGTCCCCATCCGGTAACCCACCGCGAAGCCGCCGTCGGCGAGATCGTAGTTCACCCGCGTCCCCTCGCGCGCCTCGATCCCGGCGGTGCCCAGCAGCTCGTACTGGTCGTAGCGCAGCAGCTGGCGCAAACGCTGCAGCAGCTCCGCGGGGAGCTGACTGGGGGGCGGCGGCGAGACCCGCGCCGTGCCGGCCCGCACCACCTGGATGACGATGCGCAGGACGCGCGGCGGGTGGTCGAAGTCGCGCAGCAGCTTCTCCACCTTGCTGCGCACCTCGTCCTGGTCGCGCACCACCAGGGTGTCGGCGCCCTGCAGCTCGACACTGCCGTTGACCGAGAGCAGCATGCGCACCGGCTCGATCGCCTCGCGCGCCGGTTGATGATGCAGCACGAAACGCTGGGCCGGATACGCCACGCCGCGCGGCACCGGGTCGTCCGCGGCGCGCAGCGCCGGCGCGACCCCGATCAGGCAGAGGACCGCAAGCAGAATCGCCGCCGAGCGCTGAGGACGAGCGAGCATGGGGCGCGAGAACCTGGCGTCCTTCAAACGTCGAGGCTCTTGTCGACGATCATCACCACCGCCAGGTCGCGCCCACCAAGCTGGTAGACCCGCGCACCGGGACGGTCGGTCTCCTCGAGCAGCGGCGCGGCGGCGCCGTCGGCGACCGGGACGATGGCGCGCGCCGCCGCCGGCGCGGCGGCGGTCGCCGCCACGTGGACCGGGGGCGCGACGGGCGCCCGCGGCCCGTACGCCTGGGCCAGCAAGACCGTGAAGCCGGCGGCGGCCGCCGCCCGCAACGCCCAGCGCGGCCACCGCCGCGGGGCTGGCGGCTCGCCGAGCTCGATACGCTCGCCCAGCTCCCGCGCCCGGCGCAGGCCCGCCACCGCCTGGCGCATCGCCTCGACCTCGCCCGGGACGGCCGCGCTGCGGCGCAGGGTGCGAAAGGTCAGGCTGGGGTCGATCGCCACGGCGACGCGGCGGCACGTCGGGCACGCGTCGAGGTGCTCCATCGCCTCCGCCAGACCCGCCGGCTCGTTCGCCGCCGGCTCGAACCGGTGGGCGAGCAACGCCTGCCAGCGCGCGGTGTCCGGGCAGCTCATGACTCCCCTGCGAGGCCGCGCGCGGCGGCCGGGGCGTACTCCGGGTAGCGCTCGAGCAGGGCGCGCCGCAGCAGCTTGCGTGCATTGAACAGGTGGTTGCGCACGGTCGATTCCTGGCAGCCGACGATCGCCGCCACCTCTTCCGAGGACAGACCTTCGACCTCGCGCAGCAGAAATACCGCGCGCTGCTTCTCGCTCAGCTCGCCGGACAGCTCGTGGAAGATCGCCTGCACCTCGCGCTGCTGCAGCTCGGAGGTCTCGCTCTGGAAGCGGTCGTCGCCCACCCGGCGCAGATGGGCTCGCACCGGCTCGGTGGCGCGCTGCCGGCTGCGCCGCGAGCGCAGGTGATCGATCGCCAGGTTCGTGGCGATGCGGTAGATCCAGGTGTTGGGGCTGAAACGCGAGTCGTAGCGCTCGCGGTGGTCCCACAGACGCAGGAAGGTGAGCTGCACCACGTCGCGGGCGTCGTCCTCATCGCCGACGATGCGCGCCGCCAGGACCAGCAGCGGCCGCGTCTTGCGGCCGATCAACTCGTCGAGCGCCAGCTCGTCGCCGCGCGCCAGACCGTGCAGCAGATCGGCGTCGCTCGCCTCCGTCCAGGCGGCGCGACTTTTCGAGCGGGAGTAGACGAGCTCGGGGGCAGGCATGTCTCGTGCCGGTATACGGGCCGGCTCGTCGGGACGTCTAGTCGGGTCGTCGGGACGGTCGTCGTCGCTCACGAGGCTTCCGCAGGGTGCCGGTAAGTTATTGATTCTTCGAAATCAGCCGGCCGCGCCATTATACTGCGCGACGACCATGTGGTGGCTCTACCAGGCGGCGATGGCAGGGGCCTTGCTCCTTGCCGGGCCGTTCCTCCTCATCTTTCGCGGCCGGCACTACCTCGAGACCCTCTCCGGGCGGCTCGGCGGCGGCAGCTCCGCCCTCCGCCCCGGCGCGCTGTGGATCCACGCCGTCTCGGTGGGCGAGGCGGGCGTCGCCGCAACCCTGGCGCGCGCCCTGCCGGCCGACATCCCCTTGGTCGTCACCACAGTGACTCCGACCGGCCAGGCGCGGGCCCGCACCGCCCTCGCCGGCCGCGCCGACGTCGCCTACCTGCCCTTCGACCTCGGCTTCGCGATCCGCCGCTTCTGGCGGCGTTTCGAGCCCCGCGCGCTGGTCCTCGTCGAGGGCGACCTCTGGCCGCTGGTGTTGCGCACCGCGAAGCGGCGCGGCCTGCCCATCCTGGTCGTGAACGGACGAGTGAGCGACCGCGGGGTGAGCCGCCTCGGCCGCCTCGGAGCCCTGCGCCGGCCGCTGCTCGACCCGGTCGACCGCTTCGCGGTGCAGACCGACGGCGACCGCGACCGCCTGACCGCGCTTGGCGTCCCGGCCGAGCGCATCGCCGTCACCGGCAATCTGAAGTACGACATCCCCGCCCCGAGCGCGGCGCCGGAGCTCCTCGCGCTCGTCGAGCGGCTGGCCGGGGAGCGACCGGTCCTGATCGCCGGCTCGACCATGGGCGGCGAGGAGGAGCAGGTGCTCGCCGCCTTCGCCGCGGCAGGCGGC
Organism: Acidobacteriota bacterium; assembly: GCA_050258075.1. Classification (GTDB taxonomy): domain Bacteria; phylum Acidobacteriota; class Thermoanaerobaculia; order Multivoradales; family JAGPDF01; genus JBLMYC01. The sequence continues at coordinate 12,952 of JBLMYC010000121.1, read as the reverse complement.
GGCGGAGCGGCGCTCCTGGTGCTCGCCCCACGCCACCCCGAGCGCTGGGACGCGGTCGAGGTCCTGGCGCGGTCCGCGGGATTCACGGTTCGCCGCCGCAGCGCGGGCCCCGGGCCGGAGACCGAGCGTCCGGCCGTCGTCCTCCTCGACAGCATGGGCGAGCTCGCCGGCCTCTACGCCGCGGCGCGCGGCGCCTTCGTCGGCGGCACCCTGGTTCCGACCGGCGGCCACAATCCGATCGAGCCGGCGCGCTTCGGGATCGCGGTCGCTGCCGGCCCGGCGATGGAGAACTTCCGTGAGATCGCCGAGCAGTTCGACGCGGCGCGCGCCTGGCGGCGGGTGGCGAGCGCGGCGGAGCTTGGCGACGTCTTTGCGGAGTGGCTGCACGACCCCGCGCAGGCGCGCCAGCTCGGGGCGCGCGCCGCGGCGCTGGTCGACAGCAACCGCGGCGCGCTCGAGCGCACCCTCGCCGAGCTCGCTCCCTACCTGCGGGGCAACGCCAAGTGAACGCCCCGCCGCCGCCGCGCTCGCCCTGGCAGCTCCTCTACGGCGCCGCCCACGCCGCGCGCCGCCGCTACTGGTCGCGCCGCGCCGCGCGCCTGCCGCGACCGGTCGTCTCGGTCGGCAACCTTCACTGGGGTGGCGCCGGCAAGACGCCGGTGGTGGCGACGATCGCCGCCCACCTGCGCGACGCCGGCTGGCGGGTCGCGATCCTGTCGCGCGGCTATCGCGGGCGGGGACGTGGCGTGCGGATGGTGAGCGTGGGCGAGGGGCCGCTGCTCGGGCCGCGCAACGCCGGCGACGAGCCGGTGCTCCTGGCGGGCGAGCTGCCCGGCGTCGCGGTCCTCGTGGGGCCCGATCGCGCCGCCGCCGGCCGCCAGGCGCTGCAGCGGCTCGACCCGGCTCCGGACCTCTTCCTGCTCGACGACGGCTTCTCCCACCTGCGGCTCGGACGCGACCTCGACCTGCTCGTCTTCCCCGCCGCCGACCCCTTCGCCGGCGGCCGTCTGGCGCCCTCGGGTCGCCTGCGCGAGCCCCTCCGGAGCGCCGAGCGCGCCGACGCCGTGCTGCTGACCGGCAGCGCCGAGCCCGGCGACGGCGCCGCCCTGGCGGAAGCGCTGCGCCCTTACGGCTTCAGCGGCCCCGGCTTCTCGAGTCCGCGCGTCCTCGCACCCCCGATCGGCGAGCGCGGCGAGCCGATCGGACCCGGCTCGCGTGTCCTGGCGGTCGCCGCGATCGCCCGCCCGGAGCCCTTCTTCGCCGCCGCGCGCGCCTGCACCGTGGTGGTCGGCGAGCGCACCTTCGCCGATCATTACGACTATCCGGACGCCGCGCTGCGTGCGATCGAGCAGGGCGCACGTGAGCTCGCCCCGGACTGGGTGCTCACGACCGGCAAGGACCGCGTGAAGCTGCTCGGACGGCTGCGCTGGCCGCTCGCCGAGCTGCCGCTGCGTGCCGCGCCCGAGCCCGCGTTCTGGAGCTGGCTCGACGGCCGCCTCGGACCGCCGCCCGGGGGCGCCCGCCGATGAGCGAGGTGCGAGCCCGCCACCACGTCGAGTACGCGGCCTACCGCCTCCTGCACGGCCTGGTGCGGCTCCTCCCGCATCGCGGCGCGCGCGCCCTGGGCCGCGGCCTGGGCCGGCTGGGCTACGGGCTCGACGTCCGGCATCGCCGGGTGACACTGCGCAATCTCGCCGCGGTCTTCCCGGAGCTCGCCGAGCCCGCGCGCCGCGCCCTCGCCCGGCGCTGCTTCGCGCACGTCGGCGAGGTGCTCTGCGACGTGCTCTCCGCGGCGCGCTTCGACCCGCAGCGGCTCTGCGCCCACGTCACGCTCGAGGGCTACGAGCACCTGCTCGAGGCCGAAGCCGCCGGCAAGGGCACCCTGGCGATGTCGGCCCACCTCGGCAACTGGGAGATCGCCGCCCACCTCGTGGGCCTGTACACCGGCGATCTGCGCGTGGTCGGCCGGCCGGCCGACAATCCGCTGCTCGACCGGGCGCTGGAGGCGGCGCGCACCCGCTACGGCAATCACCGCATCGACCGCCGCGGCGCGGCGCGCGTCATGCTGCGCCTGCTCCACGAGCGCGGCCGCATCGGGATCTTGATCGACCAGCGGGTGCCGGCGCGGCGCGAGGGCATCCTGGTGCCGTTCCTCGGCCAGCCCGCCTGGACGACGCCGATCCTCGCGCGCCTGTCGCTGCGCACCGGGGCGCCGGTCGTCCCGATCTTCGGCTTCCACCGGCCGCCCGACCGCTACGTCGTGGTGTTCCGGCCGCCGATCTGGCCCGGCGACACTCCGGACGACGAAGCCGGCCTCGCGGCGTTGACCCGACGTCACCTCGCCGCGGTCGAGGAGGAAATCCACCGTACCCCCGACCTCTGGCTCTGGCAGCACGACCGCTGGCGCGAGCCGCGGCGCTGAGCCCCCGGCAAGCCCGCGACGCGGTTGACGCGGCGCGCGCCGCCGCGCTAGGTTCAGAACACCGAAGCCGTCCCAGAAGTTACAAGCGACGTCGTAACCAAGGCCGTCGTCCTCGCTCGCGAGGCCGGCGGCGTGCACCGCCCCCAAGCGGGCAAGAAGGAGGAGTCGCATGTCGTGGAGCCTTCGCAAGACCTGTGTCTGGGCCCTGACCGTCGGCGCGCTGCTGATCGTCGCGGCGAGCGCCGCGCTGGCCGGCGTCGTAACCGAGCTCGCCACCGACCGGGCAGTGATCGGCGAGCGCGAGGACGTGGTCGTGCACTTCGCGCTGCGCAACGATTCGGCGTCCGATCTCTACGTCGTGTACTGGCTGACCCCGGCGCGGGGCGTGCTCGCCGACCTGTTCGACGTGCGCGTCGATGGCCAACCGGTCGCTTACGTCGGCCGCGAGTACAAATGGGCCGCGCCGCGGCCCGAGGACTTCGTGCGCATCCCGGCCGGCGGCGCGCTCGAGCGCGACGTCGAGCTGTCGGCGCTGTACGACATCGCGCGCAGTGGCGAGTACACGGTGCGCTTCCGGGTGCCGAGCGGCGTGCCGCTGCTGGCGTTCCGCGACCCCAAGGCGTCCGTGGACTACGCCGACCTGCGCTCGAACGCGGTCGATCTCGCGATCGCGCGCGACCCCGCCGACGTCGCCGAGCGCGCGGCTCGCGCCGCCGCCGAGGCGCAGGCGATCGGGCGCTACGTCACCCCCGGCTACGTGAGTTGCTCCAGCACCCGCCAGTCGACGCTCCGGAGCGCGCTGGGTGCGGCGGAGACGATGTCGGGCAAAGCGCGCACCTATCTGCACGCCGGCACCGTGGACTCCGGCTACACGACCTGGTTCGGCGCCTACACCTCGTCGCGCTACTCCACGGTGCGCAAGCACTTCGACAACATCTACACCGTGTTCAATGCGAAGACCGTCACCTTCTACTGCGACTGCACCGACAGCGCGTACGCGTACGTCTACCCCAGCCAGCCGTACAAGATCCATCTCTGCAGCGCTTTCTGGAGCGCCCCGCTCGTCGGCATCGACTCCAAGGGCGGCACCCTGGTGCACGAGACCAGCCACTTCACGGTGGTGGCCTCGACCGACGACTGGGCGTACGGCACCGCCGCCTGCCAGAAACTGGCGAAGTCGACTCCCAAGAAGGCGATCGACAACGCCGACTGCCACGAGTACTTCGCCGAGACCAAATAGAGCCTTCCGGGAGGCGGGCCGCCGGGCCCGCCTCCCGCCACCACTGCACCGCCCGCTTGGGGCGGACCAGCATCGTTGATACCGTTCTCCGGTGCGCACCCTGATCGTCGTGCCGCAGTGGGTTGGCGACTGCGTCATGGCGTTGCCCGTCATCCAGAGCCTGGCCGCGAGCGGGCGCGAGCTCGTCGTCCTCGCCAGGCAGCCGCTCCATCCCCTGCTGCGCCTCGTCCCCGGTGCGGCCGAGGTCATCGAGCGCGACACCGACGACCAGGTCACGGTCGAACGGTTGCGCGCCGCGCGCTGCGAGGAGGCGGTTCTGCTCCAGGGCTCGGTGCGCGCCGCGCGGCTCGCGAAGCAGGCCGGCATCCGTTATCGCTGGGGCTACGCGGGCGCCCTGCACCTCGAGGCGCTGCTGCGCCGGCCGCTGCCGCACCTCGGCCGGTTCGTGAGCTGGGCCGCCTCTGCCCCGCTGCGGACGGCTCTCCTGGCGCCGCCCGTCCCCCATCCGCCGAACCGGCGGCGGCCGCAGGTGGAGGACTTCCGCGAGCTCCTGGCCGCGATGGGCGTCGCGCCGCCGCCGAGCTTCGTGCCGAAGCTCGAGCTCTCACCCGAGGTCCGCGCGCGGGGCGCCGAACGGCTGGCGCGCGGCCACGTCGAGGTCGGTCGCGGCCCCATCGTCGGCCTCTTCCCCGGCGCCGAGTTCGGGCCCGCCAAGCGCTGGCCCTGGCGCCGCTTTGCCGAGCTCGCCCACGAGCTGCGCCGCGCCGTGCCGGGGGACCAGAACGTGATCATCGCCGGGCCCAAGGAAGTCTGGCTGGCGGTGCGGGTGCACGAGGAGAGCGGCAAGATCCACCCGGTCATCGGCCCCGACCTCGATCTCGCGGGCCTCGCCGCCGTGCTCGCCCACCTCGATCTGCTGGTCACCAACGATTCCGGGCCGATGCACCTCGCGGCGGCGCTGGGAGTGCGCTGCGTGGCGCTCTTCGGACCGACCGACCCCCGGCGCACAGCGCCGGCCGGCGAAGGCCACCAGGTGCTCGCGAGCCAGCGCTGGTGCGTCCCCTGCCTGCGCCGGCGCTGCCCGCTGCTCCACCAGGGCTGCCTGCGCGACACCACCGTCGAGCAGGTGCTCGCCGCCTGCCGTACGGCGCTCGAGTCGCGATGACCCGGTCTCGCCTCGCCTGGCTCGTCCCGCTGGCGCTCTGCCTCGTTCACGCCACGCTATTCGGAGCCTGGATCGTCGACGATGCCGGCATCTCCTTCGCCTACGCGCGCAACCTGGCGCACGGGTACGGCCTGGTGAGCCAGCCCGGCCAGCCGCCCGTCGAGGGGTTTTCGAATCCGCTCTGGACGTTCGCGCTCGTGCCAGCATTCTGGGCGGGCTGGTTCGATCCGGTGTGGACACCGAAGATCGTCGCCGCCGGCTGCATCGGACTGGCGTTCGCGCTCCTGGCCCGTCTGGCGGGGCGCTCGCCGAGCGCGTCGCCGGTGGCGATCGGCGTCGGATTGGGCGTCGTCGCGCTGGCCACACCCTTCGTCGCCTGGTCCTTCTCGGGGCTCGAGAACGCGCTTTCCGTGCTGCTCGTCGCGGCGGCGGCGGAGCGCAGCGAGCGCCTCCTCGCGGTCGAGCCTCGCCGCGGCAGCGGAGCGCTGCTCGGCCTCGCTCTGGCGGCCGCTGCGCTCACTCGCCCGGACGCCGTGCTCTTCGTCACGGCGCTGCCGCTCCTCCTCTTGATTGGTCTCGTCGCGCGGCGCTCGGCGCGACCCCTCGCCGCTGCCCTGCTCGTCGCCGCCGTCGTCTGGGGCGGCGTGTACGGTGGCTTCCTGCTCTGGCGGCGCTGGTACTTCGGGGATTGGCTGCCCAACACCTACTACGCGAAGGGCGGCCCGCACGCCACGGACGTCTTCGCGCTGCTCACGCTACGGCCGGACAGCGTCGCACGATGGCTCGAAGCAGCGTGGGGTGCCGCCGGGCCGCTGGGCGGCTGGCTGCTCGCCGGCCTCGGCATCGCACTCGTGCTCTGCCTGGCGCACCGCACGCTGTCGCCGGCGCTCGCCGTCGTCGCTGTCTATCTCGGCATCGCCGGAGCGGCGTACGTGCTGCTACCCCGCGATTGGATGCCCGAGTTTCGCTTCGCCACACCCTTCGTCGCGCTCTTCCCCCTCGCCTGCACCCTCGCGGCCGGCGACTTGCTAAGTCGTGCGCAGTCCGCGCGTGGGGCGCGCCTCAAGCGCGGGCTGGCGATCACGGCCGCCGTCGCCGCGGTGTTGACGTTCCTGCCCCGCAGCCTCACTTTCGCCGCGGCGCCCACCGTGCCCTTTGCCGATGTCGTCCGCGCGTACGGTGACGGCTTCAACCGAATGGCGGACGAGCTCGGCGTGCGGCAGGGAGCGGTGCTGCTCCCCGACGTCGGCGGCACTCTGTGGGCGTCGCGACTTCGCGTCGTGGACCTGGGGAAGCTTTGCGACCGCACCATCGCCCGGACGATGGGCAAGGACCAACGCGCCTTCTACGACTACGTGTTCGATCGCACGACGCCCGTCTTCATCCATTTTCACGGCGCCTGGAGCGCGATGGCACGGCTCGACTCCGACCCTCGCTTCGAGCGCGACTACGTTCCGCTGCTCGAGTACGAGGACGACTGGTTCCGGAAGATGACCGGCGCCACCGTGCGCGCCGGTGATTTCGTGCGCCGGGATATCGCGGCCGCGCATCCGATTGAGGTCGCGGCGATCCGCCAGGAGCTCGCCGTGCAACACGCCCTTGGCAAACGCTGAACCTGTGATACACAGAGCCCCATGAGCGAGCGCACCACGCGGCAGGACCCGGTCGCCGAGCTTCAGTCCCGCCTCTCGGCTGCCGCCCTGGGGGGCGGTCCGGAGCGCATCGACAAGCAGCACGCGTCGGGCAAGCTGACCGCCCGCGAGCGCATCGAGCTGCTGCTCGATCCGGGCTCCTTCGTCGAGCTCGACGCGCTGGTCACCCACCGCTGCCGGGACTTCGGGATGGAGAAGCAGAAGGTGCCGGGCGATGGCGTCGTCTGCGGCTACGGCACGATGTCGGGGCGCCTCGCGTACGTCTTCGCCCAGGACTTCACGGTCTTCGGCGGCTCGCTCTCGGAGACCAACGCCGCCAAGATCTGCAAGCTGATGGACCTGGCGATGGAGAACGGCGCCCCGATCATCGGTCTGAACGACTCCGGCGGGGCGCGCATCCAGGAGGGAGTCGCCTCGCTCGGCGGCTACGCCGACATCTTCCTGCGCAACACGCTCGCCTCCGGGGTGGTGCCGCAGATCTCGGCCATCATGGGCCCCTGCGCCGGCGGCGCCGTGTACTCGCCGGCGATCACCGACTTCATCCTGATGGTCGAGGGCACGAGCTACATGTTCGTCACCGGCCCCGACGTGATCAAGACGGTGACTCACGAGGAAGTGACCAAGGACGAGCTCGGCGGCGCCCACACCCACGCCGGCAAGAGCGGCGTCGCGCACTTCGTGGTGCCCAACGACGCCGCCTGCCTGGCGGCGATCCGCGAGCTGCTCTCCTACTTGCCGTCGAACAACCTCGACGATCCGCCGCCCGGCGACTCCCAGGACGACCCGGACCGCGAGGACCCGGCGCTCGATCACCTGATTCCCGCCGAGCCCGACCGCCCGTACGACATCAAACGGCTGATCCAGGGCGTGGTCGACGACGGCAAGTTCTTCGAGGTGCACGCCGAGTACGCGCGCAACATCGTGGTCGGCTTCGCGCGGCTGGGCAATCACTCGGTCGGCGTGGTCGCCAACCAGCCGGCCTACCTCGCCGGCGTGCTCGACATTGACGCCTCGCTCAAGGGCGCGCGGTTCGTGCGCTTCTGCGACGCCTTCAACATCCCGCTGGTCACCTTCGAGGACGTTCCCGGCTTCCTGCCCGGCACCCAGCAGGAGTACGGCGGCATCATCAAGCACGGCGCCAAGCTGCTGTACGCCTTCGCCGAGGCGACGGTGCCCAAGGTCACGGTCATCACCCGCAAGGCCTACGGCGGCGCTTACTGCGTCATGGCGTCGAAGCACATCCGCACCGACGTCAACCTGGCGTACCCGACCGCCGAGATCGCGGTCATGGGCCCGGAGGGGGCGGTGAACATCCTCTACAAGCGCGACCTCGACGCCGCCGGCGAGCGCGCCGCCGAAGTGCGGGCGCAGAAGGTGGGCGAGTATCGGGCCAAGTTCTCCAATCCCTACGTCGCCGCCGAGCGGGGCTTCGTGGATGCCCTCATCCTGCCGCGAGAGACCCGCCCGCAGCTCATCCGCGCCCTGCGCCAGCTGCGCAGCAAGCGCAAGTCGACGCCGCCCAAGAAACACGGCAACATCCCTCTGTAGCGCGCTACGGCGGGTTGATCAAGAGGAGGAATCCCGAGCATGTCTCACACGAACCCCATCGTCGGAATCCTCATGGGCTCCGATTCCGACTGGCCGGTGATGGAGGACGCGGCCAAGACCCTGGATCGTTTCGGCGTGGCTTGCGAGGTGCGCGTGATCTCCGCCCACCGCCGGCCCGACGACTGCGCCGAATACGCGCGGACCGCGGCCGCGCGCGGGGTCAAAGTGCTGATCGCCGGGGCGGGTGGTGCCGCCCATCTGGCCGGCGTTCTCGCCGCCCATACCAGCCTGCCGGTCATCGCGGTGCCGGTGCCGACCCCGCTCGCCGGCGGGCTCGACTCGCTCCTGTCCATGGTGCAGATGCCGCCCGGAGTGCCGGTCGCGACGGTCGGCGTCGGGCGCTCGGGCAACGCCGCGCTGCTCGCGGTCCAGATGCTGGCGCTCGCTGATTCGCCGCTCGCCGAGCGCCTGCACGCCTACAAGCGCGAGCTGGCCGAGAAGGGGGCGGCCGCCGATCACAAGCTCCAGGAAGCCCGCCGCGGCCTCGCCGCCCAGGGTTGACGCTTGGGCGCCGCTCGGGCAAGCTAGCCCAGACTGCGTGCCCGCCGCACTGCTCCGTTGTTGCCGTGTCGGTTTTGCCCGGCACGCCGGGTTCACGCGAACACATCCAAGCGAGTTTGGAGGAATGATGCGCGAGAAGGATCGAGAGCTCCGCCGGCGGCGCCAGCGCCGCCAGAAGCGACTGAAGAAGCAGCGCGCCGCGGTACGCGCCGCCGCCGTGAAGCCCACCGCTTCGAAGCGGCCGGCTCCCGCGCCGGCCGCCGCCGAGGCAACGCCACCGGTCGCCGCGGCAGCCAGCGAAGAGGCCAAGCCGAAGAAGCCGGCCCGCAAGACCGCCAAGAAGGAAGAGGACGGCGGCGAGCCGAAGGCCAAGAAGCCGGCCAGGAAAGCAACCAAGAAGGCCGAGGAGCCCGCTCCGGGCGGCGAGGAGACCGGCGGCTGAGGCAGCGCGGGCGCCCGGCCGCCGCCGGCGCCCCGAGGCCTGCCCCCCTTGCCATGCGCATCGCTTCCGGTTCCGACCACGCGGGCTTCGATCTCAAGAACCGCCTGTGCCGCTTCCTGTCCGGCCGCGGCCACGCAGTCGAGGACCTCGGCACCTACTCACCCGAGAGCACGGACTACCCCGACTGGGCGGCCAAGGTCGGCCACGCGGTCGTCGCGGGACAGGCCGACTTCGGCGTCCTGGTCTGCGGCACCGGGGTCGGCATGGCGATGGCAGCCAACAAGATCCACGGCGTGCGCGCCGCGAACTGCAACAATCTCTTCATCGCCGGGCTCGCCCGCGCCCACAACGACGCCAACATCGTGACCCTCGGCGCCCGGGAAGTGGGCCCCGAGCACGCCGAGGCGATCGTCCTGACCTTTCTCGAGACGGAGTTCGAGGACGGGCGCCACGCCCGCCGCATCGCCAAGATCGCCGCCCTGGAGTCCTGATCCGATGACCCTCTACGAGAGCCTGCGCGCCGCCGACCCCGAAGTCCACGACGCGATCGCGGCCGAGCGCGCGCGCCAGAACGACGGCCTCGAGCTGATCGCTTCCGAGAATTTCGTCAGCCGGGCGGTGCTCGAGGCGACGGGCTCGGTGATGACCAACAAGTACGCCGAGGGCTATCCCGGCAAGCGCTACTACGGCGGCTGCGAGTTCGTCGACGTCGTCGAGCGCCTGGCGATCGAACGCGCCAAGCGGCTGTTCGGCGCCGAGCACGTGAACGTCCAGCCGCACAGCGGCACGAGCGCCAACGTCGCGGTGTACTTCGCGGTGCTCAAGCCCGGCGACACGCTGATGGGGATGGACCTCGCCTGCGGCGGCCACCTGACGCACGGCCACCGGCTGTCCTACTCGGGGCGCGACTTCCAGGTCGCGGCGTACCCGGTCGACCGCGAGAGCGAACGCATCGACTACGACGCGGTCGAGCGCCTGGCGCTCGAGCACCGCCCGCGCCTGATCGTGTGCGGCGCCAGCGCCTACAGCCGGACGATCGACTTCGCTCGCTTCCGCCAGATCGCCGACCGCGCCGGCGCGCTGTTGATGGCGGACATCGCGCACATCGCCGGTCTGGTGGCGACGGGACTCCACCCTTCGCCGATCCCGCACTGCCATTTCGTCACCACCACCACCCACAAGACGCTGCGCGGACCACGCGCCGGGATGGTGATGTGCAAGGAGGAGTTCGCCAAGGACCTCGACCGCGCGGTCTTCCCGGGCATGCAAGGCGGCCCGCTGATGCACGTCATCGCCGCCAAGGCGGTGGCGTTCAAGGAGGCGCTCGGCGAGGGCTTCCGCGCCTACCAGGCGCAGATCGTCAAGAACGCGGCGCGGCTCGCAGCGCGGCTGCAGCACCACGGCTTCCGCATCGTCTCGGGGGGCACCGACAATCACGTGTTCCTGGTCGACGTCGCCCGCGCCGGCACGACCGGCAAGGCGGCGGAAAAGGCCCTCGAGCAGGCGGGGATCACGGTCAACAAGAACACCATCCCCTTCGATGCCAATCCGCCGATGACCGCCTCGGGAATCCGCATCGGCACGCCAGCGATCACCACCCGCGGCATGGGCGAGGCGGAGATGGACCAGGTCGGTGACCTGATCGCCGAGGCGCTGCGCGCCGGCGAGGACGCCGCGGCTCTCGCTCGGGTTCGCCAGCGGGTGCACGCGCTCTGCCAGCGCTTCCCGCTCTACGACCCGCTCGCCTGAGCGCCGCTCAGCCGGCGAGGCGGGCGCAGAGCGCCGCCAGCGCCGCGCCGCCGCCGACCGCCAGCCATCCCCAGATCCGCGCCGCGCGGACCGCGCGCGCCGGGTTGCCGAGACTCGTCACGAGCGCGCCTCCGACCGGCCACAGCGCTCCCGCGGCGGCGCCGAAAGCCGCCGCCAGCCACCCGGCGGCGGGCGTGCGCAGGGCACGCGCCGCGATCCAGAACAGCTTGGGCTCGAAGCGCCAGTACGCGAGCGGCGCGTAGTAGCGCCAGTCCCAGCGCGCGACGTCGAGGTAGTGGATGCCGTACACGTGGCGCAGCACCTGGTGGAAGTCGGTATACGCGACGAGCGTGCCGGAAAAGGCGATCGCCGCGGAGAGCGCGAGGCAGACCCAGCCCAGGGCTCGCAGCCAAGGTGGTCCCCGACGCGCGGCGAAAAATGGCGCCACGAGGAGCGCCAGCAGCGGCAGCACCGGCACCAGGAACCGCGGGCCGAAGCACCAGCCACCATCCCAGCCGTGCCAGCGGCAGTACAGGCCGAGGAGCGCGGCGAGCGACACCCAGGTGAACACCGTCCACTGCGGGGCGCAGCGGTATGCCGCCGGCGTCATGGCCAGCGCCACCAGCACGGCCGGGAAGTACGGCAGCAGGCCGCGGCCCGGACTCAGCAGCAACCCGGCCAGCCCCTGGAGCGGTCCGGTGATCCACAGCTCCAGCTCCGAGCCGTAGCCGCTCGCCAGCGGGTCGCCGAAGCGCGCCACGTTCCAGGCCACCGCGACCAGCAGGGGAAGCACCAGGCCGAGCGCGAAGCGCAGCGCGAAGCGGCGGCCGTCCGGCAGGCGGCGCCAGCGCCAGAAGAGCACCCCGAGCGCCCCGGGGACCAGCACCGCGTGCGCCGTCTTGGCGAGCACCGCGACGCCGAGGCCGAGGCCGGCCGCGAGCGCCGCGCTCGGCGCCCCGCTCGAGTCGGGCTCGTCCGCGGCGCGTTCGGCGCCCCACACGAACGCCACCAGGCCGAGCGCGGCGAGCGGCTCGGCGAAGAGGTCCTTGGTGTAGACCCAGAGCGGCGACGCCAACCCGGCGAGGAGCGCCACCAGCAGTGCCGTGCGCGGCTCATAGCCGAGCCGCCGCGCGAGCGCGAAGAGCAGGGCCGCCGCGGCGGCGATCACCGCCGCGTTGGTCAGTCCCACGCCGAAGAAGCGCCAGTCGTCCAGCGGCTGGTCCGGGCGGTACCAGAGGAAGAGCGGTCCGGAGAAGAGCGGCGCCGCCGCTTCGGCCGGCGCGATCCGGGCAAGGCCCTCGCCGAGCGCGAAGAACGGCAGCGCCGCCAGACTCGCGCCGGCCTCGTACTTCGCGTAGGCGCGGTCGCCCCGCCCGATGGCCAGGAAGCCCGGCGGGATGCCGCGCGGATCGACGTCGAGCGCGCCACGCAGGGCGATCGACTCGGTGACCCGCCCGCGCAGCACGGCATCCGGCGAGTAGAGATGGCCGCCGGTCGACAGCGCGTAGACCAGCGCCAGGAAGGCGAACAGCAGCCACGGCGCCCGCTTCGTCATGCCGCCCCGTTGTCCCACAGCGGCGCGCTCGCCGGAAGGGGGGCTCCGAACCGCTCGCGCAGGGCGCGACGCACCGCCCCGACCAGGAACAACGAGCCGCAGACGAGCAGCGGACGCTCGCAGCGCAGCGCCCGCTCGAGCGCGGCGGCCGGGTCGTCCTCGACCTCGGCGGCGCGGCCACCCAGCAGCGCCCGCAGGTCGGCCGGCGCCAGGGCGCGGGGGCTATCCGGCCGCGTGAGCACGATCCGCTCGGCGCGGGCGGCGAGCGGCGGCAGCATGTCGCCGACCTCCTTGTCGGCGAGCGCGCCGAACAGAAGATCCACCGGCTCGCCCCATTGCGCGAGGAAGGCGCCGACCTCAGCTACCCCGGCCGGGTTGTGCGCGCCGTCGAGCAGCACCGTACTTCCGCCGGGCAGCGCCACCGGCTCGAGCCGCCCCGGCCACCGGCAGCGCCGCGCCCCACTCTCCAGGGCCGCCCAGTCGAGACCGGTGAAGCCCAGGTGGCGCAGCTCGACGCCGGCCGCCGCGGCGAGCGCCAGGTTGCGCGCCTGGTGCGCCCCGAGCAGGCGCAGCGCGAGCTCGCCGTCGAGCTCGCGCCCGCGCAGTCGTACCTGCTGG
>JBLMYC010000120.1:0-9187 GCA_050258075.1 Acidobacteriota bacterium | reverse complement strand
TCACGGCATCTCCTCCGATGCGGCCAAGCGTGGCCGGTGGCAACTGTCGCTGGATTCGTGCGGCGCGAAGGCAACCCCGGAACGAGCGAGGCGGCCCCGGCGCCGTCCCTGATCATAGACCGCGCGCGGGGCCGCCTCCAGGGGGTGGAGGGGAAGGGGAGCGGAGAGCTACTTCTTCGCCGGCTGGGCCGGGATCGCCGAAATGCTGATCGTCACGTCGACGTTGTCGGCGAGCAGGAATCCGCCGCCGTCCAGCGTCTTGTTCCACAGCATGTTGAAGTCCTTGCGGTTGATCGTCGTGGAGGCCTCGAAAAACGCGCGCAGGTTGCCCCACGGGTCCTTCTCCTTGCCGAGATAATGCACCGGCAGGGTGATCTGCTTGGTGATGCAGTGCATGGTCAAGGGGCCGGTCACGTCGTACACGTCCTTGTCCTTGGTCGGCTCGATCTTCTGGCTGACGAAGGTGATCTGCGGGCATTTCTCCACGCCGAAGAACTCGTCGGAGCGCAGGTGCTTGTCGCGGGTCTCGTTCTGGGTGCTCAGGCTCGCAGCCTGGATCTTGATCTCCACCGTCGACTTCGTGAGGTCCTTGTCGTCGAGCACGATCGTGCCGGCGACGTCGGCGAACTTGCCCGGCACCTTGGACAGCAGGTGATGGGCGTGGAAGGTGAAGTCCGAGTGGGTCTTGTCGATCTCGTAGGTCTGGGCGCTCGCCGGCAGGGCCAGCGCGGCGACCGCGAGCAGGGTCAGGACGGCCAGCAGAGTGTGCTTCTTCATGGTGTCACTCCTTGGTGGATGGAGCGCCGCGCGCATCACGTCGGTGCGCGGGCGAGTTCGGGGTTGCAGGATCGGTGTCGCGCGCCGCGAAGCCCGCGCGCACGCGGTCGAGAAGGTCGGTCAGCCGCTGCCGCTCGCGCTCGCTGAGCGCCGCGACGACGGTGGCGTCGGCGGCGTCGACCGCCGGGTCGAGCTCGGCGAGCAGGGCGAGAGCGGCCGGGGTGGGCCAGCACAACACCCGCCGCCGGTCGCGGGCGCAACGCTCGCGACGCACCAGGCCCTTGCGCTCCAGGCGATCGAGAAGCCGGGTGATTCCCGGCGCGCGCTCGACCATGCGCTCGGCGATCTCCAGGGTCGGCAGCCCCTCCGCGCCGGCGCCGCGCAGGATGCGCAGCACGTTGTACTGCTGGAAGGTCAGGCCGCGCGGCTCGATCGCCGGCCCGTAGGCCTGGCGCACGACGTCCGCGGTGCGCAGCAGCACGACCGCCGCCTCGTGCCCAGGGGAGCGGAACGGGCGGCGCTGGCGGATCTCGTCGTGGACCGAGGACGGCGTCATGGCCAAAACCATACCAGACAATAGTTGATTAGTCAAGTAAAGACCACGGTCCCCGCCCCGCGCCGAGCGCGGCCTAGCTGCTGATCAGCTGCGTCGCACGCCGGGTGGCCTCGACGACCGCCTTGATCAGGGTCACCCGCAGGCCACCCTCCTCGAGCTGCAGCAGACCGTCGATCGTGCAGCCGGCGGGGGTGGTGACGGCGTCCTTCAAGAGCGCCGGGTGCTCGCCGGTCTCGAGCACCATCTTGGCGGCGCCGAGCGCCGTCTGCGCCGCGAGCTCGGTCGCGATCTGGCGCGGCAGCCCGACCTTCACGCCGCCCTCGGCCAGCGACTCGAGCACCACGTAGACGAAGGCCGGCCCGCTCGCCGACAACGCAGTCACCGCATCCATGTGCTTTTCGTCGAGGACCAGCGTGCGCCCGACGGCGTCGAAGATCGCCCGCGCCCGCTCGAGATCGGCGGCGCTGGCGTGGGTCCCGGCGCAGAGCACCGTCATCCCGGCACCGATCTGGCTCGGCGTGTTGGGCATGGCGCGCACCACCGCCACCTCGCCCGGCAGTCGCCGTTCGATGAACTCGGTCGTGGCCGAGGCGACGATCGAGACCACGAGCTGTCCGCGAGAAAGCGCCCCCCCGATCTCCGCCAGCACCTCGGCCAGGGCCTGCGGCTTGACCGCGACCAGCACCAGATCGGCGCCGCGAATCGCCGCCAGGTTGTCGGCCCCGACCGCTACGCCGAGGCGGCGAGCGGTCTCCTCAGCGGAGACCGCGTGGCGCGTCGTGGCGACGATCTGGTCGGGCCGCAGGCGCTGGGCGGCGAGCAATGCGCGCACCAGGGTGGAGCCCATCTTGCCGGCGCCGAGGACAGCAAGCCGGCCGGCGAGGCGATCTCCGGGGGCGCTCATCGCTGCCTCTGCGAAGCGGCCGGGGCGGGAGGCGGTGGCGGCGCGACGTTGCCGATGTCGGCGAGGACCTTCCACGAGCCGTCCGCTTGCCGGCGCCAAACGGTCAGGTAGCGCCCCTTGCGGGTCACCGGATTGCCCCCCGGGCCCGTGGCGTGCAGCTCGTAGCTGCCGATCGTGTACCCGAGCTCGCCCGACTTCGCGAGCACCGCCTGCTCCGGCTGCCAGCGCAGGGCGGCCTTGGGGTCGGCGAACAGACCCTTCATCTCGGCCTCCGCCGCGGCCGGCCCGCCCTTGGGCAGCGGCCCCGACGGCGGCACGGCGATGCCTTCGGCGGCGAAGAACGAGCCCCAGCCGGCGGCGCCGCGCGCCACAGTGGCGGCCTCGAAGGCCCGGTCCGCGGCCAGGAGATCCGCGGTCGAGGCGGGGGGCGGAGCCGCTCCCGCGACGGGCGCGAGAGCAAGACCGAGCGCCGCGGCGGCGGCGAGCGAGCACAAAGGACGGCAGAACCCATTCATGTGGGCCTCCTCGGGGATCGAGCGACGCATCGCTGCGCCGCGCCGCTCTGCGGCAATCCTAGCGCGTCAGACGCGGCGCTCGCATTGCAGCGCCAGGGTGTTGCCCTCCGAGTCGAGGAAGAACGCCATCCACAGCTCCATGCCGGGCGCGCGATGGACGACGTGCGGCGGCTGGCGGAACTCCACGCCGCGCTCGACGAGCGCCCGGTGCGAGGCTTCGATGTCATCGACCTTGAAGTACAGGATCGACGACGGGTGGTCGAACTCCGGCTCCTCCGCCCCGCTCAGCATCAGGCGCACGCCCCCGCAGTCGAAGAAAGCCAGCCCGGGAGCGGTGAACAGCTCCCTCAGTCCGAGCCGGTCGCGGTAGAACGCAGTCGCGCGCTCGAGGTCCTTGGCGTTGATGGCGATCTGCCCGATGCTCCTGAGACCCGGTTCCGTTGCCATGGCTTGCATCTCCCCAGATAGTTAGGTAGGCTAACGAAATGATAGACAGGAGAGCCTTCGATGTCAATCGCCGCTGAGCCCGCCCTCGTCGCCGACCGCCTGCATTCCGCGGCGATCCACCTGCTGCGCGCTCTGCGCAAGGCGGACCAAGCGGCCGGCCTCTCGCCGGCCCGGCTCTCCGCTCTGTCGGTGCTGGTCTTCCGCGGGCCCGCGAGCCTGGGCGAGCTCGCCAACGCCGAGCAGGTGCAGCCGCCGACCATGAGCCGTCTGGTCGCGGCGCTCGAACGCGACGGCCTGGTGCGCCGGGCGCCGGATCCCGAAGATCGCCGCGCCGTGCGCCTCGAGGCGACGGCCCGCGGCGCCCGCCTGCTCGAGGCCGGCCGCCGACGCCGCGTCGCTCGACTCACCCGCCTGCTCGATGGTCGCTCGCACGACGAGCGCCGCACCCTCGCCGCGGCGGCGGCTCTGATCGAGGACCTGCTGGGGGAGTAGGCGCCCCGGCCGGAGGATGGATCGACCGGGACGCCGTGGATGGTGGCGCCTAGCGTGCCGCCGCCACGTACACCTCCGGCGCGCCGAGCGATCTCGCCTGCTGGTTGAGGGTCGCGAGATCGCCCTTCACCAGACCGTCGAGCTCGCCGAGCAGCTTGTCGAGCTCGGCCTTCTCGCGCGCGTACTCCTCGCGCACGCCCTGCACCGGAGCACCGCGGCCTTCCTTGAGATACTCCAGGGTGGGCGCCAGGCGCGAGTACAGCTTGGCGCCGCCCTTGAAGGCGAGGATGTCGTAGATCACCTGCGCCTTCGGGTTGTGCAGCTGCTCCTCCAGGGCGTCGAGCTTGCCCACCAGATCGGCCGAGGACTTGCGCAGCGCCGCCATGCGGGCGTCGTCCTTGAGCAGCTCGGATCGCGCCTGGAGCTGCTGGCGGACGCTGCGCAGCTCGAGGACGCCGCGGGTGAGGCGCGAGATCTGGTCGCGCACCTCGAGCGCCAGCGCGAGCTGGTCGGCGAGCGCCTGCGGATCGACCGCGAGGCGCGGATCGGGCAGCACGCGGAAGGTCTGCTCGTAGCTCTTGCCGGCGACGGTCAGCCGGGCGGTGTAGGTGCCAGGCACCGCCGCCGGGCCAAAGTACGGATCCCCGGAATCGATCATCGCCCCGGGGATGAGCTCGGCGCCCGTCCAATCGAGGTCCCAGGTGGCGAGGTTCAAGCCGGCAGCCTTGGGGATCGCCAGCTTGTCGAGCGCTTCCTTCTCCTCGTCGACGTACTCGCTGGTGTGAACCGGCTCCGGCGGCTTCGAGGACAGCTTGCGCACCGAGTGGCCCTGCGCGTCGAGGATCTCGAGCGTGATGTCGTCCTTCGGCGCCTCCTTGAGCCAGTACGTCAGGCGGGCACCGTGCGGCGGGTTCGCCGCGCTCCACTGGCCGAGCGAGCGGCCGCCGCGAACGACCCAGGCGGTCGTGTCCGGAATCGGCAGCAGGCGCGCCGCCTCGCCCTGGGCCGGGGTCGGTGCGAGCAGCGACATGCGGTCGTCGAGGATCCACATCGAGCGGCCGTGGGTGGCGAGGACCAGGCTGCGGTCCTTCACCACCAGGTCGTGCACCGCCACGGTCGGCAGGTTGAGCTTCAGCGGCTTCCAGGTCGCGCCGTCGTCGAACGACACCTCGACGCCGCGCTCGGTGCCGAGGTAGAGGACACCCGCCCGGGTCGGCTCCTCGCGCACCGCGTGCAGGTAGACGTCCTTGGCGAGGCCCGAGTCGAGCCGCTTCCAGCTGACGCCGTAGTCGGCCGTCTTCCACAGGTACGGGCGCATGTCGTCGAGCCGATGAGCGTCGACCACGAGATACGCGGTGCCGGCGGCGAAGTGCGAGGGCTCGATCATCGAGACCGTGCCCCACTCCGGAATCCCGGGTACGTTCCTGGTCACGTCCTGCCAGGTCTTGCCGTCGTCGCGGGTCACGTGCACCAGGCCGTCGTCCGAGCCCGCCCAGATCAAGCCCTTCTCGACCGGCGACTCCGCCACCGCGAAGATCGTGCAGTACACCTCCACCCCGGTGTTGTCGCCGGTGATCGGGCCACCCGACCACTTCTCCTTCGACTTGTCGTTGCGCGTCAGATCAGGGGAGATCGTCTCCCAGGTCTGCCCGCCGTCGCGGCTGCGGAACAGCACCTCGGCGGCGTGGTAGACGACCTTGGGGTCGTGCGGCGAGCCGACGATCGGTGCCGTCCACTGGAACCGGTGCAGCAGCTCCTCGCCGCCGTGCCCGGAGTCGTTGTCGGGGTACGCCGAGACGTTGCGCTGCTCGCCGGTACGCTGGTCCATCCTCGAGATGTAGCCGCTGTACTCGCCGGCGTACACGATCTGCGGGTCGCTGGGGTCGGAGTACACCCAGCCCGCCTCGCCACCGCCGACGCCCCACCAGTCGGAGTTGCGGATGCCGGCCGAGTGCAGCGAGTCGACCGCGGCCTGCGCGGTGCCGATGTCCTGCAGCGCGCCGGCGACGCGGAACGGCACCGAGTTGTCGGCGCTGACGTGGTAGAACTGGCCGATCGGCAGCCACGGCGTCAGCCAGGTCTCGCCGCCGTCGGTCGTGATGTCGATCCCGCCGTCGTTGCCGACGATCAGGCGCCGGGCGTCCTTGGGATCGAACCACACGTCGTGGTTGTCGCCGTGGTGCTCGCCGTGCACGTGTTGAAAGGTCTTGCCGCCGTCGATCGAGCGCAGGAGCGGCACCTGCGGCACCCAGATCTCGTCCGGGTTCGCCGGGGAAATGGCCATCGTCGAGTAGTACCAGGGACGCTGGCGCAGCTCGCGGCTGTCGCTGATGCGCGTCCAGCTCTCGCCGCCGTCCTCAGAGCGGAACAGGCCGCCCTCCTCGGCCTCGATCAGGGCGTACACCCGCCGCCCGTCCGAAGGCGCCACCGCCACCCCGACCTTGCCCCAGATCCCCTTGGGCAGGCCATGCTCGGTGAGCTGCTTCCAGGTGTCGCCGCCGTCGCGCGACACGTAGAGGCCGCTGCCCGGGCCGCCGCTGGTGAGCTCCCACGGACGCCGCCGCGCCTGCCAGAGACCGGCGAAGACGATGTTCGGGTTCGAGGGATCGAGCGCCACGTCGGAGGCACCGGTCCACTCGTCCTTCTTGAGCACCTGCTGCCAGGTCTTGCCGCCATCTTTCGTCCGGTACAGCCCACGCTCCGGGTTGGGTCCGAAGGCGTGGCCGAGCACCGCCGCGAAAGCGACATCGGAGCTGCGCGGATCGACGACCATGGTGCCGATCTGTCCCTCCTGCTTCCAGACGTGGGTCCAGGTCTTGCCGGCGTCGAGCGAGCGGTAGATGCCGTTGCCCGCCGCGACGTTGCCGCGGATGTTGGCCTCGCCGGTGCCGACGTAGACCACGTTGGGGTCGGACGGCGCCACCGCGATCGAACCGATCGAGGAGATCGGCTGGTCGTCGAAGATCGGCTGCCAGCGAAGCCCGCCGTCGCTCGACTTCCACACTCCGCCCGACGCCGCCGCTGCGTAGTACACCGACGGCACACCCGGCACGCCGGTTACCCGTGACACGCGGCCGCCCCAGGCCGGGCCGAGGAGGCGGTACTTCAGACCGTGGAAAGGATCATCCTTGGCAACCGTCGCGTCGGCGCGAGCGATCGCGGGCAACACCCAGGCCAGCACGAGGACGGCGACTCCGACGAGCGACAGAGAACGGCGAGCGAAACGACCCATGCGATCTCCTCTCGAAGCGGTGGTCTCGACAGTCAGCCGAGTATCGAACGCGCCCCGGGGACTGTCAACGCGGACGGCGTTTGAAACGGCCGACGGCGCGGCGCCGCCGTGCTAGCATTTCGAGCGCGAGAAGCGAGACGCCATGAGCGAGAGACGGGGCTGGGGAGACACGGTCCTCGGATGGTTCGTCGTCCGCGACGAGACCACCCCGACCGAGAACGCGGCGCAGGAGCCGAGCGCGGCGGAGCCGGCGAGCGACATCGCCACCCCGCCGCCCGCGACCTTCAGTGGCGAGCTGCCGGCGGCGCCGGGTGGCAAGGTCGACTTCGCCGGCGTGTACACCGCTGCCGCTATCGACGACGACCACCAGGGCTTCGTCGGCAAGGCCGTCGAGCTGCTGCGCTCGCTTCCGGTGCAGACGGAGCCGGCGGTCAAACGCCAGATCGTCGGCGCCTCGCTCAAGGCCTTCGGCGTGCCGGTCGAGAAGATCATCGAAGCCGCGGTCGCCGAGATCCAGGCGCTCGAGGGCTACATCCAGGCCGGCGCCGAGGACACTCGCAAGGTGCACGAGGAAGGCGAGCAGCGCATCGCCCAACTCCAGGACCAGATCCAGAAGCTGCGCCAGGTAATGGACGAGCGGGTCACCGAGCAGCAGTCGGTGATGAAGGCCTGCAACGACCAGAAGCTCTCCATTCAGCAGGTGCTCGAGTTCTTCGGGCAGGACGCGGTGGCCCGCGTGGTGCGCGAGTCGCCCAAGCTCATCGACCCCTCAGAAAGGAAGGCTTGAAGCCATGGCCGACGTCGGCTTCTTCGCGCGCTTGAAGAACCTGTGGAAGGGGTTCCTCTCGCTGTGGATCTCCGACATCGAGAAGGACCACCCCGAGATCGCGTACGAGAACGCGATCAACTCGATGATCGAGAAGTACTCGAAGCTGAAGTCCGCGACCGCGGCGCTCATCCGCCGTCGCGAGGACCTCGACGAGCGGACCAAGCAGGCGGCCAAGAGTCTGGCCGAGGTCGAGGCCCAGCTCACCGCCGCGGTCGACACCAACCAGGACGATCTGGCGGTGATCCTGATCCAGAAGAAGAACCAGCTGCTGGCCGACCAGAACGAGCTCAAGGCCGACCTCGCCACCGCCCAGACCGACGCCGACTCGGCGAAGTCCTCGATCCTCCAGGTGCAATCGGAGATCAAGAAGCTGAAGGCCGAGCGCGATGTGATGCTGGCCCGCATGCAGTCGGCGCAGGCCCGGCTGCGCATCCAGGACCAGCTCGAGGGGCTGTCGGTCGACGCCGAGGTGAAGGCCCTCGATACCGTGCGCGAGCACATCAAGAACACGATCGCCGAGGCCAACCTGGGCAAGGAGATCTCGGAGTCGTCGCTCGACTCGCGTCTCGCTGCCCTGAAGACCCAGGCCGGCGACGTCGAGGCCAAGCAACAGCTCGCCGAACTCAAGGCCAAGCGCGCCGCTCAGCAGGCCGCGCAGGGCCAGAAGACGATGTAGGAGCGGGAGACCGACCATGCGACTTACGCCGTTCGCGAAGCTCTTCATCACCATCGTCATCCTCGGGGTGCTGGGCTACGCCGCCTGGCACTACAAGGGGGACGAGATCCGCAAGTGGGCAGGGGCCGAGAAGAGCACGGCGCCCAAGGAAGAGGTCAGCTCGAACGACTTCTCGGCACTCAAGAACGCGCCGCCCGACCCCGAGCGCAACAAGGGCTCGCAGGGCGTCGCCGGGACGGTGCTCGCCGCGGGCGGCAAGATCGCCCGCCCGCTGGTCGTCGGCATCAACACCTGGGCCGGCCATTCGCCAGGCATCGTGTTCAACAACGGCATGAATCCCAACCCGGGATCGGCCTACAAGCAGCGCTTCGGGATGGACGTGAAGTTCGTGCTGCTCGAGGACCCCGCCGCGAAGCTCGCCGCATTCCGCAACGGCGACGTCGACATCATGTGGGACACGGTCGACAACTGGGCGCGCGAGGCCTCGATCCTGGCCGAGCAGGGCCAGCGCGCGAAGTCGGTCATCATGCAGGACTGGTCGCGAGGCGGCGACGGCATCGTGTCGCTCGCCTCGATCAACTCGATCGAGCAGCTCGCAGGCCACAAGATCGCCTGCACCCAGTTCACCCCGTCGCACTTCCTGCTGCTGTACCTGCTGGCGCAGTCGGGCCTCTCGCCGCAGGACCGCGCGGCGGTCGAGAAGAACATCATCTTCACGCAGGATGCGCCTGCGGCGGCGGCGATGTTCAAGGCTCGCCA